>JAGVMN010000061.1 GCA_020053795.1 Bacteroidia bacterium
AGCTTGACAATAAGACTTCCAGCACCCCACGTTAATGTGTCCAGCACCTTGGGTCTGTAAAACCAGCGGAGTTGAAATGAGGTAGTTATAGAGGCTGCAAACAATTCAGAATTTCTGCTTGATCCCGGGGACATACCGCTGGGGTATCCCGGTGCAATTTTTTTGCTGCCCCAATTCAGGCTGTCCTTAAAGAAACCTCCAATAAATAAATTATTGCCATCAGACGTAAGACAGTTTATGTAGAGAATATTTTGATTATACAAACTGAATCGCTTTTTATAATTGCCTAAAGAGTCGGCTTCAATCACAAACCCTCCTGGTGATTGAATGGTGTCGTTATTAATTTTTATTAATTGATTACCCTGACAAATTCCTGAGAAATAAAGACTCCGATTCAAAATAATCATTCTTGAAATGAAGAAAGCGTTTCCGATATTAGGGCTGAATAGGTAATTAGACCAAACCATATTCCCATTTGATGGATTAATTTCTCCAAAAACATGAGTGTCAACATTTGGACTCAAGTTGTAAGTTGTCGATCCTAATGTGGTTCGGTCTCTTGTGGTACAAACAAAATAAAGGTGGTTTTCGTTATAAATCATGCCATGTCCATAATTTCTGCTTCCCGCTGATTTTGAATTACCAGTTTGAGTTATCCATTTCAAATTGAAATTCTGATCATATTTGAGGAAAATAATCCTACCGTTTGCTGAATCCAAAGAAAGAGAATCAACTTTATTAATACCGTTCAAATAACCCTGAACATAGTAATTGCCTTCAATGTCACGTGCCATTTGCTCTTTAGAGCAATCAAAAGTGCCGAGGTATTTCGCCTTGGCAACCCTACCATTTGTGTCAACCCTAACCATGAAAATGCCAGGAAATGGGTAATCATTTATATCACGTATGAATTCAAAGGTATCAAATCTAACTGTATCAGGAATTGTATTATGCCAACCTGAAAATATATAAAGTGATGTGCTACCTCCATTGGGCTCTGCACAAAGTGTTATGGTATGAGACGAAGGTATGCCTGCTCCAAAAGTCCTCAGCCATTCAAAGTTTTGAGCATTGCAATAATTGATTGTGGTCAAAAAAGTCAAAAACGAGATATATTTTGTCACTTGTTCATTTATGATGTTAAGGAACCATAAGATGCGAATTTAGATAGTAGCTCGAGATTATTTGCTTTTCCGTGCTGTCGGGTGTTCCCACCCGACAGTTTCCGTGTTGACGGGTGCTCCCATCCGACAGTTATGTGATTTATTGAATATTGTTCAAACATGTCTCCAGCGGATTCATTACAAACTTAGACTAAGAACTGTCACAAACAAGGTCTTAAAATCTATTTTGGGAATATGACTTTGAAATGACTTTGATTGCCTTCTATTAGTCTGAATGAATTTCACATTCTTATATATTACCTCTCATAGCTTCACCATCTTCACCGCCTCCATCTCCCTTTTTAAATCCTTTTGTTTCAGGTCGTGGCGTTTGTCGTAGAGTTTTTTGCCCTTGGCCAGGGCTATTTCTATTTTGGCATAGCCGGATTCGGAAAAGAAAAGCCGCACGGGAATGAGGGCATAGCCTTTCTCTTTCATCTTATGTCCGATCTTTTTTAGTTCTTTTTTATTCAGCAGCAATAGTCTGTCCCGCAAAGGATCCTGTGGCATATAGCCTGCATTTTGAAAACCGGAGATGTGCAGGTTGCGTATGATCAGAATGTTGTTTTCCAACAGGCAAAAGGCCTCGCTCATATTGGCGTTGCCGAGTCTGACAGATTTTACTTCAGGACCGGTGAGCACAACTCCGGCGGTGAATTTCTGTTCCAGAAAAAACTCATGCCCGGCCTTTCGGTTTCTGATCTCAGTGATCCTAAGCTTTTTCTCTTTGCTCATTCAGGTTTTCAATAATTCGGTTGAAACGGTTTTTGTCAATAATCTTTTGTCCGGTTCGGCCTTCGGCTAATAATCGTTCCCCTGCAAATGCCTTATAGGAGCATATCACTTTATTGCCTTTCACCTCTTCTAATACCGATTCTATATGCACGGTTTCTCCAATCAATGCCGGAGAGCGATGTTCAATATGAAGAAAAGTACCAATGCCTTCCTCATGTTCTTCTTTCATCTCTAAAACGAACAAGCGACCTGCCCATTCAGCATCTCTTCCGAGGGCGAAGGTAGCATAGAAAGGATGCACCTGTCCGCTGTCGAAAGTAGCTGTCTCGTCCAGTTGAACAATTTTTTCGTAAATCTTGATGTCTCCGGGTTTGAAAGGATTTTTCATTTGGTCTTTCTCTGCAAAAATACCTGTAGTTATTGCTCAGACCTAAAACATGTGAGATAATCCTGAAGAATGTAATCTTCATTAATGCTTTCAGAATAGTAGCCCTAAAGTTACGTAATAACTTGCGACATTTTAGATGCGAATAGACAAGACATGTTAACTCTGTCTCTATATAGTTAATAACTTCATTTTCATCCCGAAGTTTCGGGATCAAATCCTCAAATTAGTTTCACTTTATACTTCCCCGCCATTTTTTCTACTTGTTCATTTGAAATTTCGTGGATGTTTGTATTACCATGTCGGTTTTCGATCGTCATCACAAAAATGAGATAACCGAACTCTGCTGCCATTTTAAAGTAAGGTTCCATTTCCCATTCGAGGGTAAAGGTGTTGTCCACGAAGACTTTCGGATACCCTGAAGACAGGCTTGCTCTTGTCTGTTCTTCGCAGTTTTTGTAGGCCAGATGGTTTTTGTCGTATTCAAATTGGTATGCCTCTGTTTCAGGATTGGTGAAATAACTGTCTATAGAATGAACGGGGTATTTGCCCTCTTCACTTAAAACATTGGCGATGGTCGTTTTGCCGCTGCCCGGTAAACCGCGAAGAAGAATCAGGGATTTATCCATTCCTGTTTATTCCAGAAACGTGACAACTCCTGTTTCCATATCATAATCGGCCCCGACAATTTTGATTTCCCCCTTTTCTTCCATTTCACTCAGTATCTGACTTTTTTCCCTGATAGTCCTTATGGCCAAATGAACATTCTGAAGACAAACCGAGTGAACGAAATCTTTGTTCTTGCCCGACCTGTTTTTGTCAACGACGAGAACACTGTCTATAGCCGGCTTTATTTTGGCCAAAAGATTGGTAACATTTCCCAATTTAACTTCGTCAATGGCAGATTTAATGGCCCCGCAATACTCATGTCCCAGCACAATCACCACCTTTGCCCCGGCGACCTTGCAACCAAATTCTATACTTCCCAGAATGTCTTCATTCACCACATTACCTGCAACCTTGGCAATAAAAAGATCACCAATGCCCTTGTCGAAAATATCTTCAACAGTCACCCTTGAATCTATGCAGGCCAACACCACTGCTTTTGGGTACTGACCCAGAACGGCATGCCGAACCTGAGCAGAATGATCGCGAAGGGTCAGACTGCCGTTGACAAACCGCTTGTTGCCCGCTTTCAGTGAATCTATGATCATGTCAGGCGTCAATCTTTTTTGTTCTTCTTCGGTTAAAACAGTTTCTACTAACGGCATTAATTGACGATCTGCCAATCGCAATTTTTTATTGCTATCCGGAATACAGGCAGCTAAGGTTATTAAATACAGACCGATTTGAGTGATTTTCATTTTAATACAATTATTCGAATGGAAGGGATCTTAATTCTGCGTGCAAAGAAAACAACCTCAACGCAAAAACCAACACTTCACAATTTTGCCGGCATGCACCTCATAGATGGCAACGGCGTGCACCAAATCCCCATTGGGCTTTATCCCGGTAACAATCTCGCGGTCTATCACTCGGTTTCCAATGGTGATTCTATTCTCAATGGTGCAGTGCAAAGTTGGTAATTCCTTAAACATTTTTCCATACCTCGCTCTCATGGCGGTTTCTCCTTCCATCAACAATTCACCGGTGCTGAAATCGTAAATTTTACAGTCTGCAGAAAAGCAGTTCATAAAGGCATCTATGTCACGTGCATTGTAGGCATTCACCTGCTGTTGCACCAGATCTTCAGGTTTCTGAATGATGAGATTTTTCCGGCTAACCATTTGCCCTTTTAGAATGAGGGTATCCCAATCAAACAGATTTTTGTAATTGTCAATCGGGTTGGCGTTGAGGAGCACAAAGTCAGCCGATTTTCCCGGTTCTATAATACCCAGTGTTTTATCCATGCCCATGACCTTTGCCCCGTTCAGAGTGGAATAGGTCAACAATTGCCAATTGCTAAGGCCGGCGTCATGCATGATCTCCATCTCACGGGCAACGGCAGGCCCATGTGGTGTCCCGATATTCCCGGCATCGGTTCCTGTGGCAATCGTCACCCCTGCATCAGCAAGGATTTTCAGATTTTTCATGGCAACAGGAGACGGTCCGGGTTCGCTGGTGTCACTCAACATTTGTCTGAAACGGGCACTCAGCAAACTGTCGGGCACCTTCCTCATCTCAAAAAGACTTTTCAAAATCTCCTGATCAGACCATTCGTACTCGAGAGGCGTTAACTCTGTTTTGTTGCTGAATGTTTCGGCATATCCTTCCCTGACAGCAATCGTTGGGATATAAATGGTTTTCCTGTCCTGAAGCAGTTTGATGAAAGCGGCATCCACTTCTTTATCAAATACACTGTGAACCAAAATATCGGCTCCTTCTTTCACCACTAATCGGGCGACTTCCAACTCCGTGGCGTGCACCGCCACCCGAAATCTATTTTTTTTGCTTTAGGCCACAACAGCCCTGAATATCGGAAGGTATTGTACGGGGGTTTCGCCTTTCAAAACGATATACCAGACTTTGATAAAATCGGGTTTATAAGGAATCTGTTTTCTGACCAAAGCAGCAGCGGCTTCGGGTGTTGTAACTTTGATAATCGGCGGGTCGAGGGTGTCGAGATTGGGAGGGCTATAGGTAGAAATCAAAGGGCCGGCAACCGCCAAATGCGGTGCAAGAGCCGACTTTCGGGACAAATCCCTGACATCGAAATTCCAGAAGGGGCCGCCGCAATCTACCACTCCGGTAACCCCGCAGGCGAGATATCGGAGCATTTGTTCATACACGTGTTCCTTTGTCCAAACGATTTCTTCGGAATAGGGTTTCAGGGTATTGAGGTTGATGGCATCCGGTCTGGTGAAAAGGCTTCCACTCTGAAAGAAATGAACGTGGGCATCAATCAATCCCGGAACGGTATATCTACCTTTCCCGTCAATAAGTTTGGCATTTGCCGGCGGTTTCAGGTTTTTGCCAACCTGAAATATCACAGAATCCTTTATCAGAATATCTTGTGCGGGTATCAGTTTTTGATTGACCACATCTGCTACTGTGACATTGCGAATGAGAGTGTATTGCTGTGCCGATGATTGTAAACTCATAAACACTGCAGAAATAACCAGAAGAAGGTTGTTCATATTTTTTGGATATTATGCTCCTTTGCAAACTTACCCCGTTTTATAAAATGACCCAAGTCCTAAATTCCAAGCTTCAAGTCTCAAGGAAAATTTTCAAAAGGATTGACTTGTAATCATTCGTTCATGGTTCTTATCTCTTGGAAATTGGTGCATGAAATTTGGGTCTTGGAACTTAACAAGCTTATGGAACCACAAATCATACCGGGTCATAACTCTGACAATGCACCGAAATGCCGGCAAAATACATGCCCTGCTTCAGTCGTTTTTCCTTCATTTGAAACTGTGTTTTATCACCTTTAAGTTTTATCCTTTTTACTACTTTGCCTGTCATATACGTAATTTCCATGCATACTTCGCTTTCAAGCGGCTCATATTCGAAATTGATCAGTCCGTCACTCGGATTGGGAAATACCTTCATGCTGATAGTTGATAATGGCTCGACTATACCGGAAGTTTTCGAATTCCAAACTTCAAATGAATATTGACTTTTTTTTAAATGATGGCTTGTTAACGTTCCTTTTTTATGCAAGCCGTTTCATCCACAGACCTTGTCTTATGAGACATCAACATCCGGCGTACTATTGCATGATCGCGATACAATAAATACTAATCTGTCGTCATGCTAAATAGCATGCTCATCATCCGAATAGCCGATTGCATAATTGGTTCCGTTAACTCGCCCGTTATATTCCAATTGTGCGATTGCATTGAACCCCTGTGGCCAAATTCCGTCAACATTCCAGTATCGGCGGGTACTTAATTGCACACCGGGTGTGTTCAGATAATAATGATCCGGACTGACCCAGTAGTGTTCAACCCTAATTAATGCCGAATCCTTGAGTTCTTTAACATCAATGTTTTATAATGCATCACAAGTGTTGTAGGCTTTTTTTCTTTTGCAATGAACCATTTATCGGTTATGGCATCGCTTAGTTTTTCATCAAAATTCAGGGATAGATATATCGGGGTAAACGGCGTTAGAATAAAATAGGTGCTATCTTCACCGCTGATCAAATACAGTGTGCGTTTCAGATTTTATATCCTTATCGAAGAGTCTCACTTCCACTGGAACACGACAACAAAATGGCGTTGCCAACTTCAACATTTGTTTGATTCTCAATGCCATTTTCACTATTAGTTCCTGCTTACGATCATCGGATTCAAGTACATAGAAAGTTTGAAATCCACGACTTTCAATACAGTATTTGAAAAACAATTCAGACTTTTTGTGTCGTGTTTTTGAAAGATATTTTTCAAATCGGTCGTTTGGGCACTGCCGAATTTGTTGGTTATCATGAAGTCTTTGCAGACATTGAAAAGGTCGAATCGCCCATGTATCCCATCAGTGTATGTTTCAAATCGGATCTTTTCTCGTAAACGATCAAGCCATACGTCCGTCCGGTCATGATCAACACCACTTACCGCCAGGCCTTTACATCTCACAAGTGGCAATTATTCAACACATTTTTGCGAATGGAAGAAACATTCTAAAAGTATCTCTCTTTGCCGTAAACCCATTCCGGGAAAGCACTTTCGGAGTATGCAACCCCTGTTACATGAATCCACATTAACTGTGCTTCGATACAATTAACATTAAACCCTTCACTTATAGTCCGGTAACCGAATCAACGGTAAATCCCCAAAGTTCCAATTG
This sequence comes from Bacteroidia bacterium, assembly GCA_020053795.1. GTDB lineage: Bacteria > Bacteroidota > Bacteroidia > NS11-12g > UBA9320 > JAGVMN01. Next base: position 7,075 of record JAGVMN010000061.1, read on the forward strand.
CAAGGTATCTTTTGGCAGTGTGAGGGTGAAATTAATGATAGCCGAGGGTATAATTTTTTTACCAACGCAATCGAGGTAGTAGATGTTGATGTGGTAATGCGAAAAAAGCCACCACAGAAATATGGGCTTTAGATTCTTGAATTACTGTTGACATGCTAAACTGCATAATGATTATCCACTTATTGATCATGCGTTTCTTTGCTTTCTGTTTCGAACTTCAGCCTGTCTCCATGTTGTCTTAAAAAAATCAATTACATTCGTGGAACCAAAAGTACATAAAATGATCAAATCAGGTCTTTTTTCGCTTTCAGCCCTTTTTGTTTCACTGCAAACAATGGCACAAATCACCATCACCCAGGCTCACATGCCTTCCACCGGCGATACCATCAGATACACCGAAGCACCGGTCATTGGTCTGCCGGATTATACCACCACCGGAACAAATTATACCTGGGATTTTACTCAGCTTGGCATCAATGGTCAGGCACTTTATGAATATAAAAATTCGGCTTTGACACCCTATATCCTCAACTTCGGTTTTTCGGCTTTAGGGCTGAAGATAGCCGATACTATTGGAATAGCACAAATACAACTGATCAACTTATACAATTTTTTCAAGAAAAGTGCATCCGGATTCGAAAATGTGGGTGTCGGGTTCCAATATGCCGCTTTACCCATTCCCCAAAGTGGAAAACATGATGACCCTGATGAGATATATTCGTTTCCCTTGAATTACAACAATTCAACAAATACTACTTTCAGTATCACAATCCCAATATCAGTTGGCGTTCCGATTGGCAACTATTACCAAAGCGGCACCCGCCAAACTATTGTTGATGGTTGGGGAAAAATATCCACCCCATACGCTTCAGACATAAATTGTCTGCGGGTGAAAGCCATTGTCAATCAGAGGGACTCGGTTAATCTAAGCACTCCACCTGTTGATTTTGCTATTGACCAAAAACGGATAGAGTATAAATGGCTCAGTACAACAGAGAAAATACCAATACTTGAAATAACCGGTAATGAAGTTCTTGGAAATTTCACTCCACTGACGGTAAGATACCGGGACAAATTCCGCGAGGGTACGCTATCCATATCCGAAATCCTAAAGACTGTTGAAGTATATCCAAATCCGGTAACAGATATGCTTTTTGTTTCAAGTTTTACCGGAAGTTATATTCTTACCGACTCTTACGGTGTTATGCTTGATTCGGGAATCTTAGACCAAAACTCTTTTACAATTCCATTTCAGGACTACGCAAAAGGCATGTATTTGCTGAAAATGATTCATGAAAAAGAACAAAGCACTATTATAAAGATCATTAAATAACCATCACAAAAAATAAAGAAATGAAAAGAACTACTTCACTGATCGCGGCTATGACATTTTTACTATTTGCTAATTTAACAAATGCCCAGTACAAATCACTAAATTATTCGGTTTTGGCCGCGGCACGGGTGCAAAAATCGCCACCTCAGATTACCCTTAATTGGGTGGCCGATCCCATAGCTCTGACCTATGATATTTACAGAAAGGACAAGGGAGCCACCACATGGGGAACGGCCATAAAAACAGGTCAGGCCGGAACAGTAAACACTTATTCAGACTTGACTGTAGTAGCCGGGAAAGAATACGAATATCAGATTATAAAAAGGGGGGCAAGTGGTTTTATCGGTATTGGTTACATTGCCTGCGGAATTGAACTGGCCCCTGTACACAACAGGGGATCCATATTGCTTTTGGTTGAGTCATCTATCAGCGACAGCCTGACGTCAGAACTGAATGATTTGTCAAGAGATTTGGCCGGTGACGGATGGCGAGTACAACGCAGGTATGTTCACAAAGATTCATCAGTGAAATTTGTTTCCACGATTATAGTTGATGTTGCCAAATGGTCGTATGGCAGTTTGAAAGCCATTTATATTCTGGGCCATGTGCCCGTACCTTATTCAGGCAATTACGGCCTTGATGGTTTTTATACCGTACCGCCGGATGGTCATCCCGATCATGCCGGTGCCTGGCCGGCGGATGTATTTTATGCAACAGACCCCCTCTACTGGACTGATAACGAAACCAATACCGGTGGTAGCAGAGAAGCTAATAAAAATTATCCCAAAGACGGGAAATATGACCAAATAGAATTGCCGGATGAGGCATATTATAAGATCGGAAGAGTAGATCTGTCAAATATGCCCACTTTTAGTAAAAGCGAATCACAGCTATTGAAGCAATATATACGCAAAGCACATGACTACCGTTATGGGATAACCAAGACCTTAGACAAAGGTTTGATAGATGAAAACTTCGATGCCAGCATTGGGGCGTTTGCAAGCACCGCCTGGCGAAATTTCTCATCTTTTTTTGGTCCGGAAAATATTCGGGATCGGGTGGAAAACGGGGGTGTGGATTATTTTACACTTCTGAAAGACAGCAATTACGTTTTTGCTTTTGGTGCAGGTGCCGGGTCTTACAACTCATGCAGTGGCATCGGGATTTCATCAGACTTCAACACAAAAAGAGGTGCTATATTCAATTTGTTATTTGGAAGCTATTTCGGCGACTGGGACAATGCCAACAATTTTTTAAGGGCTCCTCTGGCAGCGAGTGAAAACGGATTAACAAGTGCCTGGTCAGGCAGGCCATGGTGGCATTGCCACCCAATGGGTATGGGAGAAACCATAGGCTATTCTACCTTGCTGACACAAAACAACAAAACGACCTATTCTTATAACATATTCAGAAGCGGTGTACCGATAGCACTGATGGGCGATCCTTCGCTCAGGCTTTATATGATGCAACCCGCAGCCAATCTATCAGGAACGGCAGGCTCAGGAAAAACTTCGGCCAATCTGAGTTGGACAGCTTCAGCAGAACCCGGTGTTAGTGGTTATTATGTTTATCGCTCATCAACAGAGTTTGGAACCTATACATTGATAAACCCATTGCCCGTTACCGGAACTTCATTAACCGACAACAGCCCATACACCGGAACGACCTGGTATCAGGTGCGGGCTGCTAAAATGCTAACCACACCAAGTGGTTCCTTTTGGAATTTAAGCCAGGGTGTGTTTACCAGTGTCAGCGGATTGCAGGGCCAAAGTGCATCTGTGGTTGAAAAAGTTGTGCCAAAAATTGAGGTTTATCCAAATCCAAACAACGGAACTTTTGAAATTATTTTCGAAAACGGTTTATTTTCTAATAATGATATGACGGTTATTGATTTGAAAGGAAGAACGATTTGGAGCGATATTGTTACACAAGGAGGCAATAGTGTGTTCATTCAATTACCCGAAACAGCACCGGGCATTTATGTTTTGAGGGTTGGGGGTGTTAGCAGGAAGTTGGTGGTGGAGTAGGAAAATTTGGCATAAAACATTTTTGGTCATTTTTTCAAAAGTACGGAGAAAGATTATAGAGGATACAGTGTATAAGTTCTTCTAAACGTTATATTTGTTGTTTCAAGTTAACTTTTTAGAACTGAGCAATAAAGATGCCTATATCCTTTAGAATGTTTGAAATGAAAAGGCAATTTCTCCTTTTCGCTATAACAGTTTTTTCATCAGGGATATTTGCCCAAAATTTTCAATGGGCAAAGTCAATTGGTGGGAATTCTTCCGACCAAGCTACTTCAATAGCAGTCGATTCTCATGGCAATGTTTATAGCACAGGTTATTTCAATGAAACGGTTGACTTCGATCCGGGCCCAGGAACCTTTAACCTAACCTCTGCTGGTTATGATGATATTTTCATCAGTAAGCTTGATTCTTCCGGAAAGTTCATTTGGGCAATACAAATTGGCAGTAAATCATGGGAACAGGTTAATTCAGTTGATATTGATGATTTTGGAAATTTGATATTAACGGGTGACTTTTATGGAACACTTGACTTTGATCCTGGAATTGGTGTCTATAACTTAACACCTTTGGGACAAAGGGACGTTTTTGTAGTCAAATTCAATTCTGATGGCAAGTTCATCTGGACCAAATCTATGGGTGGAACAGATATGGACCGCCCACATTCGATCTCTGTGGATGCCTCTGGAAATATTTACACTTTTGGTGAATTTTCGGGGAACGCAGACTTTGATCCCGACACAGGAAGTTTCTTTATATCAAACTTAGGAGGTGATCAAGATTTGTTCATATCAAAACTCGATTCTAATGGAAATTTTATTTGGGCCAAAAGCATCGGGGGTAGATCGTTTCAACATGCGGGTTCTATGACATTAGACTATTTGGGGAATATATATCTTACTGGGTCATTCAATAGCACCACAGACTTCGATCCAGGATCCAAAACATATTATCTCTCAACAAATTCAGGAATTAACGGGAATATTTTTGTTTGTAAGCTGGATTATAATGGCAATTTTGTTTGGGCAAAACAAATGGCAGGTAGTTTGGCTTCTACAGGCTTTTCCATCTCTATTGATATAAGGGGTCAAATTCTAACGACAGGGAGATTCAGGGGTACCGTTGACTTTGATCCCGGTTCAGGAAGTTATAACCTTACTACAACTGGCAGTGATGAGATATTTATCAGTAAGTTGGATAATAATGGCAATTTTGTTTGGGCAAAAAGATTTGGAGGGAAGAATCCTGACGTTGGTTTGTCAATTACGACAGATACTTTTGGGAATGTATATACAACGGGCTTCTTCAACGATACAGTTGACTTTGACCCGGGAGCCCAAACTTATAAGCTGACTTCTGGATACAATAAAGTTTTCATCAGCAAATTGGATTCTCGGGGTAATTTTGTGTGGGCTAAAAGCACGGGAAGTGGTTGGTGTGAGGGTAACGCAATAGTAATTGATCCCTCAGGCAATATCTATCTTGCAGGACTTTTCTATAATTCCGGGGATTTTGACCCCGATACTGGAACTACAGTTTTGGCGTCTAATGGGGTTCATGATGTCTTTATATTAAAACTCGGTTCATGTCAAACCCCATCAGGGCAGATCACAGGCCCAACTGCTGTTTGTTCTGATGACTCTGCCATTTTCTCGGTTAATGTAACTCCAGCAACGAGTGGTTATGATTGGACTGTTCCTTCAGGGGCAACCATCAATTCAGGGCAAAATAGTTCAGAAATTAATGTGACTTTTGGAACCATCGAGGGAAATATTTTAGTAAATACCAAGAATAAATGCGGTGACAATACCATCGGGCAATTTGTAAAGGTTAAACCAAAAGCACAAGCTGATTTCTCTGTAAATGATGTCTGTGAAAGCGATAGCGTTGAATTTCTAAATCTCTCGCAAAACAGTAACTCATTCAATTGGAGGTTTGGCAATGGGCAATTTTCAACTACAGTCTCGCCCAAACATTTTTATCATTTAACCAATGGTGTTACCACTACCTACTTTGTGACATTCGTTGCCAAAAACGAAGGATGTGCTGACTCAATGACCAAAGCTGTCACCGTAAAGGCAAACCCAATCTCAGATTTCAGCTTTGTTAAGAGTGGAAACAAGTTTGATTTCAAGGCCTCGCAGAACGACAACACCTCATACCTATGGAAATTTGGAAACGGAGACAGTGCTGCCACTACGCTGACGGATTACAGCTATACTTATTCTCAATCCAATGCTTACAACGTTTGTCTGAAGGTAATCAGTGCTGACAATTGTTTCTCCCAAACCTGCAAATCAATTTCTACCATTGGCATCAGTGAAACAACAAACGCATCAGGAATGAGGATTTATCCCAACCCAAACTCAGGCAGCTTTGAGGTGGTTTTTGAGAAGACCCCAACCAAAGACGCAGAAATGGTGGTGTTTGATTTGGCCGGGCGAACGGTTTGGGGTGGCGTGGTTGAAAGCGGTGCCAATCGCATATTCATTCAATTGCCCGAAACAGCATCTGGTATTTATATTTTGAGGGTTGGGGGTGTTAGCAGGAAGTTAGTGGTGGAGTAGATTGACTAAAATGAGTCACTCCTGATGGAGTTTTTTATTGTATTCATTGTTAGTCAACGGACTGAAGTCCGTTGTTACAATATTTGACGTTCCTTCGCAACTATGCTTAGAGAAAACAAACAACTAAGAGCCGTAGCCTCGGTTTCATTTTGTAAGGATGGATTCAGTCCATCCATCAAACTGTGCCTTATCTCAGCGATATATAGATACAAACCGCCCCATATCCACTTCACGCTCCAGCGGTGCGTTATTAAACAGATGTTCGATGAAATGATCCGCGTAATATGGAATCAGTGCAACGCCTTTCGTTCCGAAACCATTGAAAATATAGGCAGAATCAAATGATTGGGTCACCGGGAGTTTCCCGATCAAAGGTCTCCGGTCTTTGCTGGCCGGGCGAATACCGGCCTTATGATCCAATACCTCAGCCGGCAGTGGCGTTATTTTTTTTAGCTCCTCTAAGAGTTTGCTTTTCCCTTCGGGGGTTGGTGTGAGCATGCTGAGGTCCCAGTCATAAGTGGCCCCGACTCTGTAAACATCTTTTCCCAAGGATGCAATAAAAACCCCTTTCAATACAATACTTTCCAGATGTAAGTCGGGAATTCTTACGGTTAGAATTTCCCCTTTTACAGGTTTAAACAGCAGATCCATCCCATAGAAAGAAGCAGCAGTATAACCGCTGCAATCAATCAAGGTTTTAGACTTCAGATTGCGAATTTCAACTCCGCCATTTTTGAAATATATTTCGGAAGGAGTGATGGGTACGGTGACTTCTAATAGTTCATCGTTTGTCAAAAACCGATTTCTCATGGCTTCCAGAAGTGCCATCGTATCAACATAACCACCCCTCGAAAAACACAGACAACCAAAAGGGTTTAGAATATGTTTATTCTCCAATGGATACAATTCGGCAGATTCACAAAATTCGCCGAGAAGCCCTGAAGAAATTCTTGCCAGCCAATCATTTTGCATGGCAGGACTGTCCATCAATCTGATGATTTTTTTTTCAAAGAAAAACTGTCCGGCCAACTCCATTTCAAGTTGCGGATAGAATTGGTTCAGGGCTTGGAACAAAAAGGAAGCATTCCAACTGAGACTTAATTTTCTTACTGTAACAGGATTGAAAAGACCGGCAGCTACCCACGAAGAGGTTGTTTGCGGTTGGTATAGGTTGATAATTTTGATCGAAAATCCAAGCTTGCTTAGCTTGTAACCGAGTATCGACCCCGCCAATCCCTGCCCTAAAATGATAAAGTCGGTCAAGCTTTCTTATTTTTGACAAAAATACCCTGATGAGTCCGAAATACATCCTGAGAAATGCCTGTTTGCTTATTTTGACTGCTTTTCTTTTGAGTCAGTGCAGGGATGAATTCAACGATCCAAACCCAAAGAGCAACCGGGAGGAGGATAATGAAGCTCCGTTCATCAGGCTAATTTCTCCCGTTGACAGTACAATTTACAGAAAGGAAACTATGCCTATAACTTTTACAGTTGACGATAATTTTTCTCTGAATCGCATCGAAGCACAAATAGCTTCAATAGGTAAACCGGCACCTGGTTTTGAGATGAAACTGAAGCCCGGAACAAAGTCTTTTAACGTTGACACCATGTATCGTTCAAATGTGACTGATACCATTGAACTTCAAATGTTGATTTTCGCTGATGATTCTTCCGGCAACGCCCGATCAAAAACTGTTATATTTTGGATGATAAAGCCCTGAAATCAACGCCTATTTTTGTCGGAATGTTTGAGAGTAGCTTTAAGATATTTTATCTGGTGCAGATTTTTATTATGTTACTGATCAGAGAAAGTCAGGCACAAATTATTGCTGTTGATAGTTTTCCGGTAGTTTATACCATAAATTTGAATGATGCCGAGAACCTAATTGACAGTTTGGTTTCATTGGATACTTCCTTAAACAGGTTTCACAACAGGCATGGGCAAAGTATTAATAATACGGCCATTCAAAATTCGGGCATGGCCGGAACCCCTTACCGCTCTCTTGAATTGAACCAACTGACAACTCCCTTTTTCAATTCCGGGTTGAAGCATTTTAATGCCTATCATTTCGGAAGGCTTGATCAGATTCAGCTTTCAGGAAAGCCATTCACTGATCTTCATTATGTCCAAGGCTATCCTCAAATGATTTATTTGAAAGCTGACCATGCTCAAAAGCTTGGAGAATTTGCTTCTTTTGGCATTCATTTTCGTAGGTTGAAAATGCAGAACATTTATTATGGAAATATCCCCGAAAGAAATAGAATACCCAATATATACAATACAGCATTCGATTTTCGATTTGACTCACCTGACAAAAGGTATTTGGGGGTTGTTTCCCTTACATTCAATCGAATTAATATCAGGGAAACCGGCGGACTTTCAGATGAGGAGAAATTTGATGCCTTAAGTCCCCGTTCAAGATTGCTCAATTCCAGTGCCCGATACAAAAATGCAAGCAACGATTATCGGGATTTCAGCATACAGGTCAGGCAATTTTTTCAGCCTGACGGAAAGGTGAACGATAGCTTGTATATAAGACCGCGTATAAGGTTCTACAGTGAATTTGAAATTGGAAGAACCAAGTCATTATTCAAGATAGGAGAGATACCCGATTCTTTGGAAGATCATTATTATTTCTCCACCGCCACATTGGACTCAAATAAACACTGGGAAATCAATGAAAGATTGGGGTTGGCCTATCGGGTTGGTCAGCACTTATTCAAGGCCGGAATTAAACAAGAATCAAATTGGTTGCGTATGATTAAATCAGTGGCAGCCTACAGTGGTTTTTTCTCCCAATTTGTTTGGAACTTTAAGGAAACAAATTTCAATGCAAGTGTTGAGTTGGATGCTGGATTTATGGGATATAATAATGGTGACCTATATCTTCATTCTTATTTTGATCGCCATTTTTTAAAAGTATTTAACTTTGGAGCTGTGTTTGATTTGAAGAGAGTGCAACCTGGATTTAACAGCCGTTATTTTGTAAGTAATCATTTTTTGTGGAATCATCCTGAATATAGAAAGACCCTGGATAAGAATGCAGAAATTTACATTCATGCCGGCAAGAAGAACTTTTTCAGACTTATAGTGGCCGGTGGAATACTTGACCAATTCGTTTTTTTTAATCAAACGGGTTACCCTCAGCAATTGGATAAAAGTCTGGGTTGGTACAAAGTAAGTTTTCAAAGTGAATATAAATGGAAAGTGTTGGGCAACCGAAATCAGTTGGTCTGGCAAAATTCCGATTCGAGGTATCTTCCTTATCCCAACTATGTTATTCAATCAGCCTTGTTTGCCCAAGGCAAACTGTTCAAAGGCAATATGTTGCTTCAAATTGGTCTTGATTTAAACTATTATAGCAAATATGAGGCCCCGCGTTATAATCCGATTACCAGACAATTTCAAATCTTCGGTAAGAAGGAGTATGGAAACTATCCACAAACCGACATTTACATCAATGCACAAATAAAAACTGTTTCACTCACTGCGACTTGGCAAAATGCCAATCAAGGGCTGTATGGCGATTCATATATTCTATCTCCCGGTTATCCAAACTTACCCAGATCATTCAATTTTGGGATCAGGTGGCGACTTTTTAACTGATTATTTTTAAGCTCCAGATTTCTACCCTTTTATTCATATCGCCCTGTGTTTCATTTACCGGAACCGGAAAGATCATTTTAGAATTACTCATCCCTCTGTATGACAGTCTTTTCCGATCTATCCCATTGCTCACAAGGTAGTCATAAACGGCTTTCGCTCTGCGGTGAGAAAGATGGATGTTATATTCCTTTTGGATATTATTAGAAATCAAATTAGAAGGGAAATTCATGTGACCCTGAATCTCTATTAGCATTTGTTCATTCTCCCTGAGAGTTTGAAGAAGATTTTCCAAATCAGGGTATGATTCAGGTTTAAGAATATGGGTGTCGGTATAGAAGTATATATTTTTTAAAATTATCTTCTCTACGACCTCTACCGGATTCAATTTTATTTCCAGACGAATAGTATCACTCACACTGCCCGCTATTTCATCAGCTGTCAATGTAATATGGGCATTCAAAAAACCTGAATGGATAAAAGTAAGAAAAAGGTCATCTGTGCCTGCCCCCTTCAACCTAAAGAAACCCTTTTCACTCGTCTTTTTGGATAGCTGGTTATGGCCATTTTGCGACAGATAATCCGCTGATATTCTTTCGTTTGTTTTTGCATTATAAACAAAACCCTGTATAACTTTCTTCCTTTTGACCTGAGCTTCGCTAAAGTGACGTTCGTAATACAGCATTATGTCCACCCTCCGATTAAACTTATTCTCATTGGAAACAGGTTTAGATTCCCCTAATGCTTCGATATAAATCATACTTTTCCTGACCCCTTGAGAAAGCAAAAAATTAGCCGTATTCTTTGCCCGCCTATCCGACAAATCAACGTTATAAGTGTCACTTGCGTTTTGATCTGCGTTTCCGTAAATTTTTATTTGCTTGATATTGGTTGTACCAACAGCTAAGATTCCAGTGCGGATTATATCCTTTGAATCAGGACCCAAATCATCAACATCGGTTTTGAAATAAATTGTTATGTCTTTTTGCCATAAACGTTGGCCAGACGTTGGCAGAAAATAAATCAGAGACAGAACAATTGCGACTAAAATTTTCAATGCAAATTCAATAATATGCAATGAGATAACGTAATAAATAATGCGTTATTCAAAATCTCTTTCAAAATAACAATATTTAATTCTAACTTGCGAATTTCATTTCAAAAAAAAAGTCCCGTTGCCGGGACTTAAGATCAAAGATAAAATACTAAACTACTACTTATGATGAAAATTTTTAACCATATATCTTCTTTACGAAGGGTTCATAGGCATATTTGTAATATTCGTACCACAAAGCTATGAATCACTAATTCAACCATTTATGAATTTTGTTATGACCAATATTTCCCAATAACGGAATAATTTGTCTAATTATTAGAAAAATAACTCTCAGGATATGATCAGGTAATCATTTGTTGGGGTATTGTACACTTATTAAAATTCACTTGGACCGGCTCTCATAATTTATTTTAAATTCTGTAAATACTTGAATATGTAGGGCTTGAAGTCATAAAAGTTCAAAGTTTCATGGAGAAGGAAAGTCTTATTGAAATTGCCAAGGCCATTGTATCTCAATCTATCAAGTATCTGAATATGTGTCGTTAGTGAATATTGCGGTTAAATTTATATCAACTTATCACTTGAGAATTTCATCAACCGAGAATTGTGAAATTCGTGATTTATTGTCATTTTTTTGTTCCACATTTGGGAGGACAAAAAAATAACCAATTAAGATAAGAAGCATTAAACCGGAACAACCCAGCCATGCGTATCCAGTGTATAACCTCTTTTTATTGAATCGAGTTTTTTCTTCAATATATTAGCCAAAGTGTCGCCCTCTACATTAAGTCGTATGTCTTCACCTTTATAGTGAAGATGTTCGATTGGAGCTACAGTAGCTGCCGTTCCTGTAGCAAATGCTTCTTTAAGCATACCTTTCTTGTTGGCCATCAAGAGTTCGCTTACTGCAAAAAGACGCTCTTCTACCTTTATTCCAAGATCCTTTGCCAATTGAATGACCGAATCTCTTGTTATACCTTTTAGAATTGTTTCACTTAGTTGCGGGGTGATGAGTGTATCCCTGATCAATGCAAAAAAATTGGATGTTCCCAATTCTTCCAGATATTTATGTTCAAAGGCATCTGTCCAAAGAGATTGGTGGTATCCCATCTTTTGAGCCAAATGGCTTGCATACATAGCCGCCGCATAGTTGCCAGCGGTTTTAGCGTACCCAACCCCACCCGTTACCGCTCTAACATAATAATCTTCTATTTTTATTCTAAGAGGTTCACTGTAATAAGCATTCACCGGGCAACCATAAATAATAAAACTATACTTGGATGATGGTTTTACTCCAAGATAATCGTCGGTTGCATACATAAAGGGTCTTATGTATAACGAATGATCTCCAATTGAAGGCACCCAATCTGAATCCAAGGCCAACCAGCTTTTTAGCCCGTCCATAAAAATATCTTTTGGAATTGTTGGCATACATATCCTCACAGCAGATTTGTTGAGCCTGTTCCAGTTTTCTTCAGGTCGAAACAACAAAATATGACCATCAGATCTTTTGAAGGCCTTCATACCCTCAAAAATTGATTGGCCGTAATGCAATGCCGAAAGTGCAGGATTCAGAGTGAGTGGTCCATAAGGCTTAATTCTTGGATTCTTCCACTGACTATCTTCATAATCAACGATAAACATGTGGTCCGCGAAAACATGACCAAAAACTATATTATCAAAATCGGTTTGACCTATTCTGGATTCAGTTGTTTTTTGGATGTCAATATGCATTCGCTTTTTTGTTAATTTTGGCCAAATTAATATTAAATAACTTTAAGGAACAAACGATTTATGATCAATCAGATTTCATCTGAAACATTGTCTCTCTTTTATGACAATAATCTCCTGTTTTTTGTTTCTTATCGAGATAAAAACAGGTCTGTTGCAAATGTCGCAGAACATAACTTTGAATATAAGAAAACGGAAATTTCAGCTAAGTTTACTGAAACGGTATTCGTCATTTCAAAAAAAACATCTGATTTATCCAACCCATCAACGCAAACCTTTTTTTCGAAATTCAAGGATTCCATTTCAAGAAATAACAATAACTGTTCGATTCTTAGCAGCGAAGAGAATGAAGTAAGTATTTTTGAGCAATTAATTTCAGACAAAACAGTGAAATATATTATCTGTTGGGGAGTTGAAGACTGCCTTCAAATCAGACTTTTAAAATATAAGCCTTTAACCCAAAATGGTAAGTCAATCCTTTTAGTTGATTCTATGGAAGCCGTTGAAAAGGACAAAGACTTAAAAATGAAACTCTGGAAAACGGTTCAACAGATGTTTAAATAATGGCCTTTATTCATTTGTATTGTAGGAAAATTCCCAGTATTTTTTTGTCCGCTCATCGGAATGGGTTAGGTCAAATCTGGAGATTATATATTGCATTTTTCAGGTGAACGCTTATGGGACAGGCATCTAAAATTGAGGTATAAAAATTGCAGTACCTATTGAACTACCAAGGAACATTTATTCATGCATCATGTTGAGAGTGACAAGGCATTTCTTAGAGTATTGCTTGTCGACGACGAAGAAATTTACCGTGTCCTTTTTGGCGGGGTTTTAACCAATTTGGGTTGGGAATGTGTCACTGCAGTTAACGGACAGGAAGCGGTACAACTGGTCAACGAACAACATTTTGACCTCATTTTTATGGACATCCAAATGCCTGTGATGGACGGATTTGAAGCATTCACAAGAATCAGACTTTTTAATAACGAGGTACCTATTGTTGCTTTTACAGCTTTAGAAGGTGCCGACGTTGAAACAAAAGTGATTGATTACGGGATGACTGAATACCTGAAAAAACCAACCGGAATTTATCAAATCAGCGAAACGCTGAACAAGTATTCCCGAAAAATAGCCTGATTTCCCGCTAAGAACTTATGTTTTTTTGACGATCAATCTGTCTCCGACGAGTTCAGGAATAACTCTGGTCAGGTTCAGTTTGACGCAAAAAGGAGCGTCTCCTACTATTCCTAACCGATCAAACCGTTTTGAGTGAGAGGCCTTCTGTACATACTGTTCCAGATTGTCTTTCGCTATTTTGTAAATATCCTCGGCAGCCTCTGACGAATCATCTTCTATGGTATAATAATCTCTCAAACTTGCCACCAGAGCTCCGGCAAACAGGGTATCTTCCAGATTAAATTTTTCCTTCCAACCGGCACAAAAGATAAAAAGTGGCCACTGGGCGTTTGAAAGTTCTTCAATCAACGCATCCAGATTGAGAAATGATCCAAGAAGAATTTTCTCGGCTCTTTCGTCTTTCGCCTTTTGAATACATTTAGTGCCATTGGTAGTAGTGAAAACAATTTCCTTTCCCTTAACATGTGCCGGCGTAAATGAAAAAGGAGAATTTCCGAAGGCAAAACCTTCCAACTGAATCCCGTTTCTTTCCGCAGCTACCGCAAACCCTTTTAGCCTGTACACCTCAGCTTCTTCAACTTCCTGAACAGGAATAATACTTTTGGCTCCGTTGTGCAGGGCAAAACACATGCTGGTTGTGGCCCTCAGAATATCAACCACCACCACACAACTTCCTTTCATGTCATATAAATGGGCTATGGCAGGGGTGAGAATTACCTGCAAAGAAGGTTTGGTCATGCGAGTGTGTTTTTTGTCAAGTGCAACTTGATGGTTAAGTTTTATTTTTGCCACAAATCTAATTTTTATGAAAGAAGTATTCATTGTTTCTGCCGTAAGAACTCCAATGGGAAGTTTCAACGGAATATTATCGGTTATTTCCGCTACCCGTTTGGGTGCTGTAGCCATCAAAGGGGCTTATGAGAAAATCGGTCTTAATTTAAGTGAAGTTCAGGAAGTATATATGGGCAATGTTTTGCAGGCAGGTTTGGGTCAGGCCCCCGCCAGGCAGGCAGCCATTTTTGCAGGATTGAGCAATACTGTGCCTTGTACGACAGTCAATAAAGTTTGTGCCAGTGGTATGAAATCTATCATGCTGGCTGCACAGTCTATCATGTTGGGGATAAATGATGTTGTTGTGGCGGGTGGAATGGAAAATATGAGTCAGGTACCGCATTACCTGATGGGATCAAGGGTAGGGTACAAGTATGGTGATTTTACTGCTGTTGATGGTTTGGCTCATGATGGCTTGAAGGATGTTTACAACAATTTTATGATGGGTGTTGCTTCGGACAAAACAGCCAAAGAGTATAATATTACCCGCGAAGAACAGGATGCCTTTGCCATCCAGTCATACAAACGATCGGCGTCTGCCTGGGCTGATGGGAGATTTGCCAACGAAATAGTTCCAGTTGCAGTGCCACAAAGAAAAGGCGATCCATTGATGGTTGCTGAAGACGAGGAATACAAAAATGTTTTCTTTGACAAAATTACTTCCTTAAAACCTGCATTTACTCCCGACGGAACGGCTACTGCTGCCAATTCTTCGACCATGAATGATGGGGCCGCAGCCCTGATTTTGATGAGCAAAGAGAAAATGGAAGCCCTTGGTTTGAAACCTTTGGCGAAAATCAGGGGATTTGCCGATGCTGCCCATGAGCCTGAAAAATTTACCACGGCCCCAGCCAAGGCTTTGCCCAAAGCCCTTAAACATGCTGGCTGCCAAATGAGTGAAGTGGATTATTTCGAACTGAACGAAGCATTTTCTTTGGTCGGCCTTGTAAACAACAAATTGTTGAACCTCGATGACAACAAAGTGAACGTGAACGGTGGAGCAGTTTCTCTGGGCCATCCGCTTGGAGCAAGTGGTGCCAGAATTATAGTTACCCTCATCAATGTGCTAAAACAAAACGGTGGCAAAATTGGAGCAGCCGGCATTTGCAATGGCGGCGGCGGAGCCAGTGCCATGGTTATAGAAAGTGTCTGACCATTCAATCCAAAGGCCGTTGAAACCCGACCAAACAAATAATAATAAGGGTCTTAAAAGAGTTATTGGTAACATGCGGTTTTCAATCCTTCCGGTGTTCGTGCTTTTTAGCAGCCTTACGAGGGCAGAGAAAACCGATACGCTCAACTTCGATTCCATCCGCAACTTAGAATACCACCTGGAAGGACTCAGCTACAACATCATTAATGGCGAAGACCAATCTACCCGCATCACCAGTTGTTTCTACTTTGTTCAAACGCTGAAAAAAGCCCTTCAAATTCCCAATTCGTTTAATTATCCTTTCAGCAATCTCAAAACAGTTTCGATACTGAAACCCGATGACGAACGCTTCCGTATATTTACCTGGAACCTGCTTTTGGACAGCGGCCGCTACATGTATTTCGGGGCAATACAGATGAATCGGTCGGATAAACTCGAATTGTTTGGCTTGTACGACAGTTCCAAATTCAACCGAAACACAGAGTACGAATCTTTCGACAACCGGCATTGGGTGGGGGCCTTGTATTATCAGATTCACGAATACAAATACAAGGGCAAAAAACATTATCTTCTTTTTGGTTGGGATGGCGAAGACGAGTTCATCAATAAAAAGGTGATAGACGTGCTTTGGTTCGACGAGAACAACAACCCCAAATTCGGTGCTCCGGTTTTCGATTATGAAGGTGCCATTTTAAATCGTGTGGTTTTTAAGTTCTCTGAAAAAACGGCCATGTTAATGCGTTACGAGCCCAAAGGTGATATCATTGTTTTTGCCCATTTGGTACCTGTCAATCCTATGTTCAAAGGGAAATATGAACACTATGTGCCCGACGGCACCTACGACTATTTCAAGTTTCAAAAAGGTTTTTGGGTGAAACAGGATGCCCTGTTCAGCAAGAAAAAAGACTACAAAAAAGTGCGGCAGCCGGAGTGATTGAGGTTGCTGTATGGCGAGACAACCTCATCTGTTGACCAACCTTTCACAGGCAATGGCGGTTGCAATGGCCGCATTTAAACTTTCGGCGGCTCCGAGTCGGGTGATTTTTACTTTATAGTCACACAGTTCCTTGAGGCCCTCAGAAATGCCCTTCGACTCATTCCCGATCACTATTAGGCCTTTATAGGGTAGGGAGACTTCATTTAAATCCTGACCATCCATCACAAAAGCCAAGGCTGGCAATCCAATCACGGTAATTACTTTTTTCAGATCGGTATAAACGACCGATACCCTGATAAAAGAACCCATGGTGGCACTCAGCACTTTGGGGTTGTAGAGGTCAACACAATCTTCGGAGCAAAATATTTCTTTTATGCCATACCAGTCTGCAATGCGGATGATGGTTCCCAGATTTCCCGGATCGCGAATGCCGTCTAAAGCCAAAGCCCAGGTTCGGCCTTTGGCTGCTGCAAATGATTTTGTTTCCGGAATTTTGATTAGGGCAGCAATTCCGGGTGGAGTTGAAAGTGAAGATATTTTAGCGTAATTTTTTTCGGTTACTTCTTTGACGGAGATACCTGATGTCAGCGGTTTAATCTTTTCTGCCATGGCCGATGTGGCCAAAATATAGTCCAAAGTCATGGGGCTTTGCAGTAACTCGGCCACAACTTTTTCACCTTCCACCAGAAAATGGCCATATTTTTGACGAAATTTTTTCAACTTAAGTGATTGAAGGTGTTTAAGCTCAGCCGCAGAAATCATATCCTGCAAATTAAAGAAGTAATACGCATTTTAGGGCTGTGTTTCTTTATTTCCATCTCGGCATCCTGCAATCTGACGAAACTGGTTCCTGACGGTAGAACCCTGCTATGGAAAAACAAAATTCAGGGAACCGAAACCGTTAAGTCGGGCGATCTTCTTTCTCAGGTGAAACACAAGCCAAACAGAAAAATTCTCGGGGTGGTTAAATTTCACCTTTGGGCCTATCAGATAGGTGCTAAAGCTACCCTAAGAAGAGGACAGGATACGGGCAGAATAAGAAAACTGTTGATTGAGGAAGTAGGCGAGCCACCAGTTTTGACCGATACGCAGATGATAGAACGATCGGCCCAAAACCTCAGTCAATATTTGTTTAACAGAGGTTTTTTCGACAATGAAGTAAGTTATAAGACAAAATCAATATTGAAGCGAACAACTGTTACTTATCAGGTGAAGGAAGGAACAGTGTACCGGATTAAAAATATTGTGATAAAAACAGCAGACCGGCCCATTCACCAGCTCGTTTCGGCCAATATGGAGAAATCTTATCTCAAAGCAGGCAAACCCGTGGAATATGAGGACATGGGTAAGGAACGGGACCGGATTACATTGCTGTTACGCAACACAGGTTACTATTTTTTTAATAAGGCCTATATTGAGTTTAAACTCGACAGCAGCGTAAAAATAAACGAGGTTACGATTAATATTCTTATCAATGAAAGAGCGGATGGGGTGCTGCACAGGCCACAGACAATCAGCAAAGTTTCTTTGATTATTTACAATGGACTGTCGGTGCCTGATACACTTGTTTCAAAAGGGATTTCATTTGTCCGCAACGGGTACAAAATAAAAACGCCAATACTGATACGTTCGACAATGCTGGCCGAAAAGCAACTTTACCGGCAACTGAATGTTGACAATACCTATACAAGGCTTTTGGCTTTGGGATTATTCAAATTCGTCAATATCAATTTCACTTCAGATACTACTCTGGGAAGTCCCGGATTGAATGCCTATATAACCGTTTCACCGACACTAAAACATGATTTTAGTTGGGAGCCTCAGGTGATTACTTCTGAAAGGAGTTTGGGTTTGCAAAACAATAGTTTGGGAAGGAACTACGGAATAGCCAACGAGTTTGTTTTGAAAAACAAGAATGTTTTCAGGAACGCCGAAGAATTCAACATTCGCTGGCGTCAGTCTTTTGAAACACAATTCAGCACGGGGAGTTCTTTGGGTCCACTGAGCAATATTTCTAATAACTTTTCTGCTGAACTTGTCATCCCCAAACTGTTGTTTGCCGGAAAGTTTGATAGAAATCCAAGTTTTCAAAACACCAAAACCTCGATGACCTTTTCTTTTCTTCTTGAAAAGAACCCGAATTTTACCCGTACTGTTTTTCCTTTTTCGTTTGGATATCAGGTAACGAGCGGTTTGTTTTTGTTCAACTTCTCCCCATTGAATATCAGTTTTAATAAAGCTGAAGTAAGCAGTGATTTTCGGGAGAAACTCAATGTCAAAGACAGCCTGTTCATTGAAAGACTATTCAGCAATTATATTATTACCGGGCCCAAGTTCTTTTTGTATTACAGCACTAAATTAATAAACCCAAACAACTATTGGGATATTAGTTCCAATGCACTGGAGATTTCGGGGCTGGCGATGTCGAAAATATTTAAAGAAAAAGAACTGTTCGGCGTTCCGTTTTCAGTCTTTATCAGAAGTGATGTGGACATTCGATATCATCAAAATCTGGATGTGAACAACCGTATGGTTTATCGGATTTACTCAGGAATTGGTTCTCCTATTGGCAAAAATGCTTTTCTCCCTTTTGAAAGGCGTTTCTTTGTTGGCGGCACCAACAGTTTGAGAGCCTGGAGGCCGAGAACCATCGGTCCGGGAACATATTCCGATGCATCGAGCGTTCAGATTGACAAGTCTGGCGAAATCCTTTTACAGGGGAACACGGAGTACAGGTTCTCCATACTGCCGGGTAGATTGGAGGGAGCATTGTTTTTAGATGCCGGAAATATTTGGAACATTAAATCAGACAGCCTTTTCACAAACTCCACATTTGGATTCAAGAAGTTCTACAGAGAGTTTGCCTTCAATACAGGTTTGGGTCTGAGATATGATTTCAGTTTTTTTCTCATACGTTTCGATTGGGGAATTCCTCTGCACGATCCATCATATACAGAAGGTGATAGATGGGTAATCAAGAATATTTCCGATAGAAAATGGGTTTTTAACCAAACAATCTTGAATATTGCAGTCGGATACCCATTTTAGACATGTTAAAAAGAATTCAAATACCCATTTTATTGTTTTTGGCAGCACTGCCTTTTATTTTCGAATCATGCAAAGATGAAAACGGAAATAAAAAAACCATTAACCTTTTCAGTGTGGAGGATGACAAAAACTTCGGGGCAGAAGTGGCGGCAGAAATTGATGCCGATCCAGTTACATACCCCGTGTTGGACAGTGCTTCATTTCCCTTGGCTTATGGCCATTTAAACAGGATCAAAGAAACGATTATGAACTCAGGTAAGGTGAAATACAGAGATCGGTTTGCCTGGCGTTTCAGGATAATTCGCGATGACAGCGTATTGAATGCATTTAGTACACCGGGTGGTTATATCTATGTTTATACAGGCATTATCAAATTTCTTGATTCGGAAGATCAGTTTGCCGGAGTATTGGGTCATGAGATAGCACATGCAGATGAAAGACATTCAACTGAAGCACTTACCAAGCAATACGGAACCGATGTATTGTTTGCCATACTTCTTGGCCAAAATCAGGGAACCCTGACTCAAATTGCAAAAGGCATGATCGGGCTATCATATAGCAGGGCGAATGAATCTCAGGCTGATGAACGCTCGGTTGATTATCTTTACCCGACCGAATACGATGCCAGAGGATCAGCACGCTTTTTCGAAAAAATCTTGGCAAACGGTGGAAGCAGCGGCCCTGAATTTTTGAGTACACACCCCAGCCCGGACAACAGAGTAGCCGACATAACAAAGCATTGGCAGGATAAGGGTGCCAAGGTAGGTGGAACCTTCGAGGCCCGCTATCGTGAGTTTAAACAATCATTACCATAGAAGAAATAAAACAGGAAAAGAACGAAAGCCTCTGCAACCTGTAGGGGCTTTTTTAATTTAAACAGACAGTATGGAACTAAAAAACAATGTGTACAAAATTGACGGGCTAAATGTCCTTGATTTGTGTAATGAGTTCGGAACACCCTTGTATGTATATGAGGGTAAAACTATTGAACGCCAGTATAACAAGCTCGCTGAGGCTTTTAAAGATGTGAATGTCAAAATTAAATATGCATGCAAGGCATTGACAAATATTTCTATAATGAAATACCTTCACAATCTCGGTTCGGGGCTGGATACTGTTTCGATTCAAGAAGCCCGCTTAGGAATTTTAGCCGGCTTCAAACCCGATGAAATTCTCTACACCCCCAACTGTGTCTCTTTCGAAGAGATTCAAATGGCGGTTGACCTTGGACTAAGCATCAATCTCGATAACATTTCGATTCTGGAACAATTTGGTCATACCTATGGGAATACAGTACCCTGTTGCATCAGACTGAATCCACACATAATGGCCGGGGGTAATCAAAACATTTCGGTCGGACATATAGATTCGAAGTTCGGGATTTCCATCTATCAAATTCCTTTGGTTAAAAGGGTGGTTGATGCCTGTAATATCAACGTAACCGGACTTCACATGCATACCGGGTCTGACATTTTAGATGCCGATGTATTTCTCCGTGGGGCAGAACTTTTATATAATGCAGCGGCAAACTTCCCCAACCTTCGGTTTATGGACTTTGGATCGGGATTTAAGGTAGCATATCGCGAAGGAGATGTAACGGCTGATATTGCCGGCATAGGAAAAAAGATCAGCAAGAGCTTCAAAGCTTTTTGTCGAGATTATGGCCGTAATCTAGAGTTATGGTTCGAGCCCGGTAAGTTTATAGTCAGCGAGTCGGGCTATTTGTTTGTCAAAACCAATGTCATCAAACAAACAACCTCCACTGTTTTTGCCGGCGTTGACTCCGGACAAAATCACCTGATCCGCCCCATGTTTTACGATGCCTACCATCACATTGTGAATGTTTCGCACCCCAAGGGTACCAAGAGAATCTATTCGGTAGTGGGGTATATTTGCGAAACAGATACGCTGGGTTATGACCGTCAGATGTCGGAAGTAAAAGAAGGCGATATATTAGCAATTCACAACGCAGGGGCTTATGGCTTTTCCATGAGTTCTAATTACAATTCGAGGTATCGCCCGGCCGAAGTATTGATTCTAAACGGGAAAGCACACCTCATTCGTAAACGTGAAAGCTTTGAAGACCTCACAAGGAATCAGATTTTGATAGAAATTTAGTTCGATTATCTGCTGCCTGGGAAAGGTGCCGGAGGGTTGGAAGTTCCATTCTCGTTCATACCGGCCTTTCTAATGTCAATACGGCGTCCATTATAATCTTTTCCAGGTTCCGCCTGATTGTTATAGTCGATTATAAACCGGTCGCGTGAAACACCATATTCCTTATTGAGGAATTCGATAATGGTATTGGATCTTTTCCATGAAAGTTGTTCGCCGGCTTTACTTTTCATCGAATACCCTTCGGTAACAATTTTAAGGTCAGGACATTCTTTCATTTTTTCAGCAATGGTATATAAGGTGCCGTAAAACTCAGGTTTTATTCTCGTACTGCCTTCGTCAAATATTACAGATGGGAGTACTACATCTTCGCAATTGCAACAAGACCCTCCGGAACCACCTGAGCGAACGGCTCTTCCTGTAGGTGTTACAGCAAGACCTGCTTCTGTGGTTGGATCTTCATCTCGATAATCTGGAATAGCATCCTTGTCTATGTCAATCATAATTCCATTAACGTCAATAGGAGCTCCTTTCTCAGAAAAAGGTTCTTTGTCGTTTACATCAATAATTCCATCCTGATCAGAGTCAACCGAAACTCCACTTCCGTAAACAATTACGTTGTTCTGTGATTCGGGTTCCTTGTCGAAATAATCGGCCACACCATCCCCATCACTATCAACTGCCAATTGGTCAATTTTTTCCTGCGAAATAGATATGGAATCCATGGCTTCATAAATACTTTCAATGGGGTTAAGCCAATCATAGTGATCATCACGTCCTTTGGTGCCCAATTTAAAGGAGGCCTGAAAGCCAAGTATGGTGTAAAAATCCGTAAAACGGTTTCTCCATTCGGGGTAACTGAAGGCATCAATATTGTCGGATCTGGTATAGTTCTCCCGAAACTCAAAGCCTAGGTCAAGCCATTTGCCAAAATTCCTTTTAATTCCAATTCCAAAAGGGATGGCAAAATTTCTTCCTTCATATTTCAAAACAGGATCATTTTCCTTAGCATAATTCACAGCATAAGAAGGAGCCATACCTTTAGGCCAGTTCCCTTCCACATCCGACCATATTCCACCAAAACCAAAAAAGACAAACATTTGGAATTTCCGCAATGGTCTTAGAAATGAAATATTTCCCAACGTATAAACCATGCAGATGTTTACTTCTTTGAAATGATTGACAAAGATATAATCATCCTCACTCGGTGCCTGATTTCCCGGATCGTTAACGTTCACGGGTTTATCCTTTTGGTTGTATTGAGTGCGGCCATTTCGGCTGATATTCTGATTGGCCCTTCCGCCTGTTAAGGTTCCGAAATTTGCGTTAAGTTTCAACGCAAAAGATTGTGAAACAGAGTATTTAAGGTGACCTCCGTAAGCAATTCCCAGTAATCTTTTTTTGTTATTCTTTTTCCAATCCTCGCCCCAAACCAGAGACTTTGTATCATCGGCATCTCCTTGAAATGCAGTGGGGGAAATCTGAATTCCCAAGGACCATTTTTTTGCAGGGCGATACTTGTCAAAGTAATTACCTATCTGGGATGATGCTATTTGCGACGTTAGTATAACTATTGTCAGAATGAAAACTCTACGCATGATTTCAGGGTGCCTTATCTTAATTTTTGAAAAAACAAAAATAACACCTTAATAATAATAGAAAATTGTAAAATTGTGGAAATCATACCAGTAGGGTAAATTATGCTCATTTGAAAGGACACTTGAATGTTTTGAAAATTCCAAAAATGAGTTTATCCGTTCTTGTTTTGGGTTATAATATCTTTCCCTTGTTTTGAGTGTTCTATTTATTGACGGAGATGCTAACAGTACCTGATTTTTTGCCTCATCAAAAGCACTTTTCAAGTCCTTGAATTTGTGTTCGGCTTGCTTAAAATTATCAAGCAATTGATGTGAAAAAAAGTCCTTTGATCTGACGTGTTTTTCAAGCTCTACAAGATCACCTTCCATCCTGTTGATAAGTAGATAGGGGGCGGCAGCATTATCGAGCATTCGGGTATGAAGCATGTCCTTTAGTTCCTTTTCGGGCAGCAACATCAGCTCTTCGCTGATGCCTTCACCAGTGAGCTGATCCTTTATTTTGGAAGGAACAAGCAAGGCCGAGGATCGCAGCCAGACAACAGGATATTGGATACCATTGGCAACAAATAAATCTTTTAGCTGAAACCAATAGATCATTTCGCTCGCTCCGGTGATATAGGCAATATTTGGCAAAACCGTTTCCTGATATAAAGGACGCAGCAGCACATTCGGGCTGAAAAGTCCGGGCTCTTTCTCTATGAGTTCAACAAGTTCTTTTTTGGTCCAGGAGAATGCTTTGTCAGCAGTTGCAAAACCACTCTCTTTCTTTTCAATCCTTACTCTTGAGTCATCTGGTAATAAAAACAAATTCGTCTCACGGGCATTTGCCTGTCGTTTAAATCCCGCTTTTTCGAGATCGTTTGTAGTATTCTCAATGATTGCAGTGTGATCTGAATTGACTTCGTTCAGCATTACCGGAACAAAGGTCTCTTTGAGTGAGGCATCATCCGGATCAAGAACAACTATGCCCAAATGACCAAACAACTGATGAATGATTTTGCGGGTAGCCTGAGCAAACAAGAGGCCTTCGGAATAGGCTTGTCTCATCAGATCAAGTATGGCTGCGGTTTCCGGATCGTTTTGAAATTTCGGTTTTATTTGATCTGCAAGGGAAACCAGTGCCTCCGTTGTCAACCTGCCCACCGGACCTGTTGAGGCCATGTTCCAGGTGAATTTTTCCCCAAAGAGTTCCAGGTAGTTTATTTCCTCAAAATCATGATCCTCCGTTGCCATCCAAAATACCGGAACAAACTTTTTTCCGGGAAAACGTTCATTGCACTCTTTGGCTAAAGACACAGCAGACAAAAGCTTATGAGCCACAAACTGGGGACCCAAAAAGATGTGAATCTGTTGTCCGGCGGTGATGGTGTAAGTATTCTCATTCTTTAAGCTCAGAATATTTTTATAAACGGGATTGTCCGGTGAAAATTCAATTTGAGAATCTTTGTATTGTCGCTCAAGCACCTGCCGCAAAACGATTCGATTGCCTTTGCCAAACCTTCTGTTTTCAATGGCTTTTTGGATTCCTTCGAAGTTTGGGGCATAAGCCTGAAACCTCATCAGATCAGGATTTTCGCTGAGGTATTGCTCTACTAAAGGATGGGTTAATCCTGACCTTTGAAAGGGTATTTGTACGGCAGTGACCATTTATTGTTCGGCAGCCAGTTTCCCATACAAATCAAAATCTCCCGAAGAGGTGATTTCTATATTGGCAAAATCACCCAATCGCACAAAGTTGCTGACCGTTTCTACCAAAACCTCGTTGTCAACTTCCGGAGAATCATATTCGGTTCGGCCAACAAAATAACCGGATTCCTTCCTGTCAAAAAGCACTTTCAGGGTTTGACCGACATAAGCTTCATTGAGTTCGGAGGCCACTTGTTGCTGGATTTCCATCAGTTCGGCTGCCCTGCGTTCCTTTTCTACATGGGGCACATCATCAGCCAGTTTGTGAGCATGGGTGTTTTCTTCGTGAGAGTATGTGAAGACCCCGAGGCGGTCAAATTTCGCTTCTTCTACAAAACGACAGAGCTTTTCAAACTCTTGCGTCGTTTCTCCGGGATGGCCCACCAGCATAGTGGTTCGCAAAGCTATTCCGGGAACCTGTGTGCGGATATCTTCTATCAACTTTCTGCTCCTGCTTTCCGAGATTCCCCGACGCATGGTTTTCAGCATGTGGTCGGTGATGTGTTGCAAGGGAATATCGAGGTAATTACAAATATTCTCTCTTTCACCCATTACCTTCAAAACGTCCATAGGAAATTGAGAAGGAAAGGCATAATGAAGTCTGATCCAGCCAACGCCTTCAACATCGCTTAAGGCTTTCAAAAGATCGGCGAGTTTGCGGTTTCCATAGATATCAAGGCCGTAGTAGGTCGAATCCTGAGCAATGAGTATAAGCTCTTTGGTACCGTTCTTCACCAGGTTTTTGGCCTCCAAAACCAATTGTTCGATTGTTTTGGAAACGTGTTTTCCTCTCATCAGAGGTATGGCACAAAAGGAACAGGGGCGGTTGCAGCCTTCCGAAATTTTCAGATAGGAATAATGTTGCGGTGTGGTGGTGATTCTTTCTCCGAGCAGGTCGTGTTTGTAATCAGCCCCCAGTGTTTGAAGGATTCTCGGCAATTCGAGCGTTCCAAAATAAGCATCCACCTGTGGAATCTCCTTTTCCAGTTCGTCTTTGTAGCGATGAGAGAGACAGCCCGTCACATATAACTTCTCGATTCTGCCTGCCTCCTTTTCTTCTACATATTGCAGAATGGTGTCAATTGACTCTTGCTTGGCATTTTCTATAAACCCGCAAGTATTTATAACAACAATCTCCGAATTGTTTTTCTCCGATTGATGGCTGACATCAAAGTCATTGGCCTTCAGTTGGCTCATCAGCACCTCCGAATCCACCAGATTCTTGGAGCATCCTAAAGTGACTATATTGATTTTCTTTGGGTGAAGCGAGCGAACTCTCATGGACTAAATATGGTTCTTTAACACTGTATGGGCGAAACTGTTCAGGATTCGAACAACGAATCTACATAAGATGCTTCGTCAAACAATTGTAAATCTTCTATTTTTTCCCCCACACCAATATACTTTACCGGAATATGGAACTGATCGGAAATGCCCAATACCACACCCCCCTTGGCAGTGCCGTCCAGTTTGGTAAGAGCCAGAGCCGTTACTTCAGTGGCGGCAGTAAATTGTTTGGCCTGTTCAAATGCATTTTGTCCCGTAGAGGCATCCAAAACCAGTATCACTTCGTGTGGTGCAGTTTCAATTACTTTGTTCATCACTCTTTTTATTTTCGAGAGTTCATTCATCAGGTTGATTTTGTTATGCAGCCTACCTGCTGTATCAATGATCACCACATCTGCCTGGTTGTCTTTTCCATATTGAACGGCTTCAAAAGCCACGGCAGCCGGATCTGCATTCATTCCTTTAGAAACGATTTCCACCCCCACTCGTTGCGACCATATCGTCAATTGATCTACAGCCGCCGCCCTGAAAGTATCTGCCGCTCCCAAAACAACTTTTTTACCGGCATTCTTAAACAGGTTGGCCATTTTGCCTATGGTAGTGGTTTTCCCTACCCCGTTGACACCGACAACCATAATCACATAAGGCTTTTCATTTCCAAATGCATTTTCCTTGCGGTTTTCCGTGAGTATTTGTTTGATCTCGTCTTTCAACAAAGTATTCAATTCTCCCATTCCAACGTATTTGTCTTTCGATGCTCTTTGCTCGATGCGGGAAATAATCTTCAGGGAAGTTTCTATTCCCACATCAGAGGTAATCAGAATTTCTTCCAATTCATCCAAAAAGTCTTCATCAATGTGGCTGCGACCAATTATGGCCTTGGATATTTTGGTCAGCAGGCTTTCACGCGTTTTTTCCAGACCTTTTTCCAACAGGCCTTTCTCCGCTTCGCTTGGTTTCTTCTTTAGAAAATCAAATATCCCCATACCCTTTCAGTTTTAACAAAAAAAGCTTCCTGCAATCTATTGCCGGAAGCTTTTTCAAAATTTTTGTTTTTTCTTATTTGAAAGCGTCTTTTACTGCTTCGTTAGGAACCATTTCTTCTTTGAAGGTATAAGCTCCCGATTTGGGTGACCTTACGACCCTTATCACCTTTGCCCAGTCTTTGGTGCTTGATGATTTCAGTGTTGCAACTACTTTCTTAGCCATGTTTATTTAATTTCTTTATGAACAGTAACTTTTTTCAGAATGGGATTGAATTTCTTCAACTCCAGTCTTTCGGTGGTATTCTTCTTATTCTTTGTGGTAATATATCTGCTGGTACCTGGCATGCCACTTGTTTTGTGCTCGGTGCATTCCATTATTACCTGTACCCTGTTTCCTTTCTTTGCCATAACTTTCTCAGATCGTTCCTGTTTTAATCAAACTTCTCAGGCAGGCCGTAATGCCTTTCTTGTTCACGGTTTTCAGGGCAGCGGCAGACACTTTCAGGGTAATCCACTCGCCCGATTCCGGAAGATAAAATTTCTTGGTATGAAGATTTGGGTAAAAACGTCTTTTGGTTTTCTTGTTAGAAAACGAAACGTTATTGCCTTTTAGAGCCTTCTTTCCTGTGAGATCACATACTCTTGACATGATGTGTTGTTTTTTTTAAGGACGGCAAAGGTCATTTATTGAAGCTTAAAAACCAAATGTAATTTTTAGATTTTAAGCAGGGCTGTTCCTTATGTTCTGAAAGACATCAGAAACTAAAGATATTGCCGGATTTTAAATCCGGTTTATCTGTCATTCGGGTTGCCCTGCGGAACAACCCGTAAAGCGAAGTCTTCATGTCATATTTTGAAAATGCCGGTTCGCACCGCTTGCCCGGTTTTTAGGGGGAGACACAGAGCTTTTTGTTTTGGCCTCCGTGCTTCGCCGTGCGATATTCCTCCTTCCTCGGAATGACAAACGTTATGGATACAACAAATAAGGCTTTCTCTTTTCTGCAAATGCCTGAAGTCCGGCCTCCCAACTCTTGTAGATTTCAGCATCGGGGACATTGGTCTCAATCTGCATTCTCAACAGATCGGTTCCCGCAAGCTTGTTGAACATCTTATTGAAATACTCCCCGTGAATTTCAGACTTATTAGTGTAGTAAAAGTACCTGAGCCAGCTTAAATCAATTTGCTGTTTGTCTATCCTCAGAACCATGTTAACGAGACTTGTCACCTGCACCCCTCTGCACAACGAGTCCTTATATTTCGGATCGTCGGCTACTCCGGGAATCACTCTTGGGGTGAACAGAAAGTTGAGTGAGTCCTCCTGCGGTCTTCCCAGTATTTCGAATGGAGAATTGGTTCCTCTTCCCACACTGACATTGGTACCTTCAAACAAACCCAAGGAAGGGTAGAGATAAACAGCCATCATGGTGGGCAGATTTGGTGAGGGCGGTACTGGAAGTTGATACAAAGTTTTGCGGGTGTAATTCTTACATCGGATTACTTTAAGTGAACATTTTACGGAGTCTTTTAACCACCCCAGGCCGTTTATCATGTGGGCCAATTCCCCAACCGTCATACCGTGAATCATTGGAATTGGGTGCATCCCTACAAATGATCGGAAACAGGTGTCCAAAACAGGTCCGGCCATATAGAAGCCGTTCGGATTTGGTCGGTCCAGAACCATGAAGGAGACGTTATTCTCAGCACAAGCCTCCATCACGTAATGCATGGTACTGATAAAAGTATAGAACCGAACGCCAACATCCTGTATGTCGAACACAATGATATCCAGTGTTGACATGATAGTATCAGAGGGTTTTTTGTTTTTGCCATAAAGAGAGGTAATGGCAATTCCGGTTCTTTGGTCTGTATCGTTTTGCACATGGGCACCATCGCTGTGATCGCCCCGGAAACCGTGCTCGGGGGCGAAAATGGTTTCTATTTTGATGCCGAGTTTCAGCAGTGTATCTACCAAGTGGGTGTTGCCGATCATGGAGGTCTGATTGACCACCATCCCGACTTTTTTTCCATTTAGCAAATGGAGGTAGGCCTTCAGGTTATAAGCTCCGGGAATAGCTATTTTTTTCACATCATCGGGGGCTTTACATTGCGGATTTAGACTTAAGGAATCAGCATTTATTTCCCTTTTATGTCTCAATGCCCGTTTTTCCCTTTTTGTGAGACGATCCTTTTTTTCTCCTCGTTTCAGTGTGTGGCAGGCAAGGCCCATGGTCACCAAAAGAATCAGAAGATTTAATTTGAAAAAGTGCAATTTTGAAACCTTCATACCGCTTTCAAAATTATGCAAATAAGCTTGTATATCGCCCGCCGACTCGGAGCCAAGGGATTCACCAGGCTGATCATACGATTTGCTGTGGCAGGCGTTTCACTCAGTATGGCGGTGATGATACTTGCGGTGGGAATTGTCATTGGTTTTAAGAACGAAATAAAACAAAAAATAGTGGGCTATGGCGGCCATATTCAAATAAAAAATCTCGATCTGAATATTTCTAAGGAGGCTAGGCTCATCAACAAAAATCTGGTACCCGCCGACTCATTAAAAACTGTCAATGATAACATTGACTGGATACAACCCTTCACCAATAAGGCGGGCATTCTTCAGGCTTCCGGAAGCATAGAAGGATTATTGTTCAAGGGCGTTCCGCACGATTACAATTGGTTTTTCTTTAAAGACAACCTGAAACGCGGTCGCCTGATACGCAACAACGACAGCATGGAAACCTATGAAGTGATGATCTCGGAGGTGACGGCGGAAAGACTGAATCTTGATACGGGCATGCGTGTGGAGGTTTTCTTCATACAGGACGGGCAGGTGCGGAGACGAAAGTCGGAGATCGTCGGAATTTTTAATACAGGTCTGACTGAGTTCGATCGGATGGTGGTTGTCACAGATATGCGAGTGATTCAAAGAATTTACACGACAGCTTATGACAGTGTCAGTGGTTTTGAGGTTTTTCTGAAGGATTTTGACCGCATGGGAGAAACAGCAGAAGTTATTAACGAGACTTTGGTCATGGAAATGAAAGCCCAGACGGCCATTGAGATGAACCCTGTTATCTTTCAGTGGTTACAAATAGTGGATACGAATGCCTGGGTGATCATTGTGCTGATGCTGATAGTGGCCATTGTGAATATGATCACAGCATTGTTGATTTTGATTGTTGACCGCACCAATATGGTGGGCATTCTGAAAGCATTGGGAGCCACCAACAAGCAGGTCAGGAATATTTTTATGGCTAAAGGAGTGCAACTGATTCTTTGGGGTTTGTTGATAGGAAATGTGTTGGGCGTTGGCAGCGGTTTGTTTCAGCACTACACGCAGTTTATGGAGTTGGACGAATCGGTGTATTATATGAATTCGGTGCCTTTCAGGTTTCAATGGGATTATTGGCTGGCACTGAATCTGGGCACTTTATTTCTTTGCTTTTTGGTTTTGTTTGTTCCCACGTTGCTGGCGAGGAGGATTACGCCGCTGAAAGCGATAAGGTTTGGCTGAGGAGTATTTGTAAAATGAATTTAATAGTTATGAATAGGCTTACTAAAACATTCGGAATTTTCATTTTGGTGCAGGTTTGTGCTTGCACATTAGGAGATAATACGTTTCAAGGAGCTAAAGAAATGATTAAAAACGGGAATTATAAGAGTGCAGTTAGAGTTCTAAGTAAAATTATTGAGAAAACCCCAACCTTTGATAGTGCATATATTGAACGGGCAAATGCTTATTGCCGGCTCGGTGAAACTGACAGAGCCTTGAAAGATTACAATCATGTAATATCAAATCCCTTTGTAAAAAAAGCAGCATTGGGAGGTAGGGCCATCTTGTATTATTCTCTTGGAAAATACGAAGAGTCCATTAGTGATTTTTCTCAAATTATTAAGCTTGATGCCAATAATTATCATGCGTATTATGGACGAGGAATGGCAAAAACTCAATTGTTAATCAATGGGGTTAATCCAGTTTCAGGACAATTAAGGTTGTATGATGAAAATGGTAAACCTTGTTATTATGATTATAGCTGGGCTTTAAATGACTATAATAAATCAATTGCAATTAACGATTCGTTTCTGGAGTCGCGATTAAGAAGAGGTGATTTATTTCGAGAAATGCAGAACAATCAAAGTGCATTTGAAGATTATGATAAGGCGATTAAGATGGATTCAGATTGTTATGACGCATATCATGGTAGGGCCTTGATTTACATGAACATTGGAGATTCAAAAAGAGCTTTAGGAGAATTCGATAGGGCTATTCAAATAGATCCCAAAAATCCGATTTCATATGTCAATCGAGGGTTATTAAAAACGCAACAGTTAAATGACAGCGAGGGTGCTTGCGAAGATTTTAAAATGGCTGAAAGTCTTGGAATGGAATTAACTCAAGACGAGAAAAAAGGTTGTAAATAATATCGTTTATTAATTTAGTCTTTTACAACTTCACCCCCATCTCATCGAGCAGAGGATCAGCATGTCCCAAGTATTTCATCACATACAAAACATACCGGATGTCAACACCAATAGAGCGGCTGTAAGCCTCATTCCATGCAAAGTCATTGATGGTGGCCGTGAAAGCACGGTCGAAATTCACACCCACCAATTCACCATCGGCATTCAAAATAGGGCTGCCGGAATTGCCACCGGTTGTGTCTAAATTGTAAAGCATGGCCACCACCACATCATTAGTATTTGGCAGTTTCAAAACGTCAGCCGCCTGCACACTCACCAACCGGCTTAGAATGCTTGGCGGCATATAATAATCGCCCTTATCTTCCACTTTATCCAAAATACCTTTTATGGTTGTGAATGGTTTATGGGTGACGGCATCTTGTGGTTGGTAGCCTTTCACATAGCCATAAGTGAAACGCAGGGTAGCATTGGCATCGGGAATAAAAATACTTTTGTAATACGCTTCTTTTAGGTCGGATAATTGTGGCAACAAAGCTGAAAGTGTCTGGTTGTTATTCCCTGATTCTACGGCGTAAGCCTTCTGAACTTCATTTATTTTAGCCGCAAAATCTATCATGGGTTCTTTTATCTTCAATAATTCAGAAATATCAGTCCCCGCCAATTTGGTGAGGACCGCTGAGTTTTTCAACTTGGTTTTCTTATAGTTTTTTTCCACCCAAAGATGAACCGCTGTTTTGGCGTCTTTTTCTTTGATAAGGTCCTGAACCGGGGCAATATTTTGCACACCGGAAAGTGAAGCCATCCGCTGGAGCATATTCTCTAATAGCTTTTTGTCAACGCTTTCATTGTAGTAACTGTATCCCTTTTTGAACTGTTCAGCCAATCTTTTCTGATTTTCAACAAAGAATTTTTCCTTCTGTTTTTTTTTAAGGTCTTTGGTTTGATTTTTTAGCTCCGCGATAAACGAGGCAGCCCAGAAAACACCGCTGCTGTTATACAACTGACCAAGCATCAGGTTGGCGTCAGCCTTTGGAAGTATGAGGTCGTATATTGAATCAATTTTTCGGAACAAATGGCCGAACCGCTTTGTCCTGTCTGCATCCTGCTCAATCCAGTTTTGCAGCATTTGCTGTTCTTTGTATTTATTTTCAATAATATCGGTGCGTGTGAGTCCCTGTATTTTGCCCTTATAGTTTTTGGTGACATTTGACCACGAGGCGATAGTTCCTGCATAGCCGAGTTGTTTGTTGACATCGTCACCGGCATCTTGTTCCAAAACACTGATTTTGTAGTCGTACCAACTGGAGATAAACGGCAGAATATATTTGTATTGATAGGTGAAATACTCTGCGGGCATATGCCTGAATGTTTTTCCGGGATAACCCAAAACAAAAATGAAATCATTTTCGGAAGTTCCAGCCGGGTTTATTTTCAAATGCCTCGCAGGGGTGTAGGGAACACCGTTTTCATAGGCTCTAACCACCGAGAAATCGCCATTATGTCTGGGCCAAACCCAGTTGTCACTCTCTCCACCAAATTTGCCGACACTTGATGGAGGCACAAAAACCAGTCTCACATCGTCAAGCACTTTGTATCGAAACAAAGTATAGTA
>JAGVMN010000001.1 GCA_020053795.1 Bacteroidia bacterium
GACATATTGGTAAAATGATGACCGCGACAAAACCAAGTCGTGTAGCGATGACATATTGGTAAAATGATGACCGCGACAAAACCAAGTCGCATAGCGATGCCATATTGGTAGCAAAAAATGATCAGGAAAAAACAAGTCGCGTAGCGATGACATATTGGTAAAATGATGACCGCGACAAAACCAAGTCGCATAGCGATGTCATGTCGGTAATAACAATGGCCACAATCAAACCAATTGGGTAGAGCGATAAAACATTTAACTCCTCCTATTCGCCAACAACGGCGGCGGTTCCCCATTGAAAGGGTTGCTGCGGCCTATGGTGCGGGCCTCCATGCCCACGGCCCGGAAAACTGAGCGGTCGC
This sequence comes from Bacteroidia bacterium, assembly GCA_020053795.1. Classification (GTDB taxonomy): domain Bacteria; phylum Bacteroidota; class Bacteroidia; order NS11-12g; family UBA9320; genus JAGVMN01. The sequence goes on from JAGVMN010000001.1 coordinate 363, forward strand.
CATAGCGGTTGCGGATATGGTCCATGGCTTGATAGAGCTTTATCTGTTCCTCGCTGTCATCAAACAGGTTGATCTGATAATGACCACCCACGAGGTTGCTGAACCTGACGCCAATGAGCCTGACCAACTGACGGCGGTTGTAGAGGCGGGCAAACAATTCCCGCACCAGCGGAATCAGATCGTGATCGGCCGAGGTATAGGGTATTTGTTTTTGCAGGGTTCGGGTGTCGAAGTCGCTGTAACGGACCTTTACGGTGACACATGCCGACAACTTATTGCCACGTCTGAGTTGGTAGGCCAGGTTTTCGGCCATAGCCACCATGATGCCTTCGAGTTTCTGCACATCAATAGTATCGCGATCAAAAGTTCGTTCGGTGCTGATGGACTTTCGGTCGTTGAAAGGTATGACAGGTGTATGATCCACCCCATTGGCCTTTCGCCATATCTCCACCCCGTTTTTGCCAAATACGCTCTGCATCATTTCGGGTGGCATCTCCTGTATGGTGCCAATTTTTTTTACTCCCAGATTGCATAGCGTGTGGTAGGTTTTGTCGCCCACCATGGGTATTTTTTTTACCGACAGCGGAGCCAGAAAAGGTTTTTCGGTGCCTTTGTCTATTCTGATCTGGTTGTTCGGTTTGGCTTCGCCTGTGGCCACTTTCGAAACTGTTTTGTTCACCGACAAACCAAAGGAAATGGGCAGCCCGCTTTCGCGGATGATGCGTTTCCGCAGATCGGTGGCCACACCGAGGCAGCCAAAAAACTTCTCCATGCCGCTGAGGTCTATGTAGAATTCGTCTATAGATGTTTTTTCAAAGAGCGGAACGCTCTCACGGATAATCTCGGTAACGATGTGTGAAAATTTGGTGTAGTTGGATGAGTTGCCCCTGATCACAATAGCTTCGGGACAAAGCTGGCGGGCCATTCTCATGGGCATAGCCGAGTGGATACCAAAGGCACGGGCCTCGTAGCTGCATGATGCCACTACTCCGCGATCGGTGACGCCACCGATGAGGATGGGTTTTCCATCGAGGCGGCTGTCCATCAATCGCTCCACCGACACAAAAAAGGTGTCGAGGTCCATGTGTACTATGGCTTTATCGTTTTCGTCCTGAAGCATGAATTTAGGATCCTGCATGAAATGGTTTTCCAGCTTCGAATATAGGAGAATGTTTTTATCTGTAGAAACAGGTCTCCTCGTCAAATTGTCAATCCCCCTGAATAAATTTGATTATCCTTACTCAAATACATTTTTCTCATTCTTCCCATCAATATCCATGATGTAAATTTTGGCTTCTTCTGTCCAACTTCCGGGATTGTCCGTATAATCAGTTGCATCTACTCTTTCTACTATTATTTTCTGTCCGTCCGGTGAGATACTCAAATTACGGTATGACCTTGAATCACAACCACATCTTATTTTAGTTATCGTTTTAGAATTTTTATTAACTTTGAACAGGCCTTCTCTGTATGTAGAGTAAAAGATGTCATTGTTATTTGGATGCCAAAAAATACCTGTTATATCATTGCTTCCTGAAGATTCAAATTCGTTTAATGAAGTATTTGATTGACTTGAAATATTATGGATAGAAATAGAACATTTGTTGCCGTTACTACAAACCATTGAAGCTACTTCTTTATTATTATTTATATCATTACGCCAAAAGAAACCTCCAGGGTCTGACGGTTTTATACTGTCTAAACGGTTACCCCAAAAATCAACTATTTTGTTTCCACTTGCTCCAGGTGAAGTTTCTGCCCCTACAGAAAAAAAAAATTTATCGATTCCGAGGAATGAAGGATGGTTGTTTTCGAAATAGCTCGTGATTTGCCGAATAGAATCTCCATTGTCCTTTATCAAGTATATATTCAAGTCAGATTTTACAAACACGATCCAACCAGCTTTGCCCCATTTTGGTTGCCCAACAATTCGTGTATTATCTATTAAAACTGTTTCAGAATTAAATTGCAAATTGTATTTTATCAACTGGTGCTTCTTGCCTTCAACTTTTACATATATAATTTCCTCTGGATTGATGGGGTTAAAACATGGTGATTTTTTTTGAGAATTTTTTTGAATAATTTCACTTATACCAACCCCTTGCTTTTTAGGAAAATTTTCGCAATTGCCACATCCCAGGCAGCATATTGGATCCCTTTTACAAGTTTGACAAAATATACACATCAGGGCTAAAAGCCCTGACGTGAAAATTAATTTTAAAAGCCATTTCATTTTACAATGGATAATTTCTTGGAGATAGAGCCTTCGGTTGTATGCAGATTACAAATATATAGACCAGCACTTAGGTTTTGTAATTGTAATTCTATTTCCTGATGTCCATCAGTGGTCATTAGCATAGGTTGTGAAAAAACAACTTTTCCTGTTACGTCTGTTACCTCAACACCTAATTCTGTGCTTTTTAGCAAAGTGAACATAATGATAAAATTTCCATTTGACGGGTTTGGGATTATTCTTGCAAAATTTTTGTCAATCGGTATTGTTTTAATTCCTGATGCAAGTGGGTCCTCTGAATAAACGGTTAATGACATTTTTCCGGTACCCTTTAAACCATGACTTGGAAGCCAAGTTGTGTTGATTTGTTGACCAATGATATTCATGTTTATTTCGAAAATATAACCTCTCATAGTTGCAGAAGTTTGGCTCCATGATGAAACAACACAATTTGCCTCAGGAATTATTGGTACATTTCCGTACAAAGTTGAGCTAGAGTTACGCTTCCAAACATCTATTATAGTTCTACCGGTTGGTTGAGTAATATTAAAAGTTCTTGTAATTTCATAAACATTTCCAAAGTAGACACCCGCAGCTAATCCATTTGTTCTAGATATTAAATGCATTTGAACATTTGAGGCAATTTTAGTAGCCGAATTATTATTAAAATTTTGGTTATAATGCCGTACTTCAAACCTTGGCAGACGGATACCCTGTAATGTTGCTCCAGCATTAATTCGACCAAATCCTGTTCGGTCATCATATCCAATTGACGCTGGCGAAGGGGTAATATCAGTCGCAAACCGCTGCATGAAATTTTCAATATCATCTGGTGCAAGGTTATTTGGAGCATTGCTTGGGGCATTGATATAACTAAGCATAAGAGCTGCAACCCCGGCTGCATGGGGTGCAGCATAAGAGGTTCCATTTTTATTATATGTATATGTTCCATTGTTTAAAGCATCTGTCGTTTCATAAATTTCTTTTACACCCGGTGCAATAAAATCTAGACTATTTCCATAAGTAGAGAAATTCGCTCTATCCCCAGTTTCATCATTAGCCCCAACCTTTAAAACCCATTCGTCTCTGGCACTTGCAGGATAAACTGCTGTATTACCCCAAGTGTTTCCAGAAGATGTAACAAAAACGACATTATTCCTGTAAGCATATCTAACGGCATCTTGCAATGAAGGGGGAAAAGAGGTGCCTCCCCAACTATGATTCATTACGTTCAAAGAGAAACCCCATTTGCCATTAAACGAATTCGCTCCTTCTCTTATAGTTTTTGCAATAAGGTCGTCGGAAATAAAACTACCGTTTTGCATTATCTTCATAGCAGCTAATTCAACACCAAACACATTGGTTGCACCATTTCCTCCAGCAATGCCTGCTACACCTCTGTCATTATTTCTGATGGCTCCAATTATACCAGCAATTGCAGTTCCATGACCATCTAAATCTAATGTCGTTGTTGTTGAGGGATGCACGTCATTTATCCAATCCCAACCTGTCTGAACCCTGCTTTGAGCCCACGAACCTGAATTGTCCTGACTGAAATCAGAGTGATCCCAATTAATGCCTTCATCATAAACACCAACTCGTATATTAGTTGTTCCAACCGTCAAATCCCAGGCAGGGTCAATATTAATACCACCACTTGGAAAAAGTGTTGTTGGGTTCAGTCCCGCTTGCTCACCAGCTATAAATAACGCATCATTTGGTAGAACATGAAGCTCATATATATTATTTGGATGAGCATATTCAATTGCAGGCCACATTAAATTCAAAGTGTCTATTGCGTCTTCAAAAGACATACCGACACTATCGTTCCAAATGACTAGGAAGATTGACCAAAATTTTGGAATTGGAATCGTATCACCCAATCTCGTTATTGAAATTGTGTCATATGCTGTCATATTGTTATGAATTTTTTGAATCTGTAGATCGGCTAATCCCTGATTGAAATATCCACTATCTATTATCATTTGCAATGCTATTGGATTGATGAAATCAGAAACTAAACCGGATTGAATCGTTGTATCATTAACAAGGCTGGTATCCACCAAGTCAGGATGGAATTTTACTATTATTTGATCTCTGAAATACAAAGGATTGCCTTCTTCATCCCGCACAATACTGTCCTCTTGTGGAGATTGTGCAAATGCTAAGGCCGTGATTACCATTAGGATTAAGGTCGAAATAATTCTTTTTAGATTTTTCATTTTTGTTAGTTTCATTAATGGAGTAATTTCAGTCAAAACATCAGTTCACCTCAGAGTTAGACCAATTAATAGAGGAATTTTGAAATATGTTTTCAAATCAAAACCTCGTCAGTGCCAAAAAATGTCACTGTAAAAAATAAATGTAAGATTATTTGTTTCGCGAATAAAAAATGTCGCACCCTTGACACCTTAAAGTGTCTATCATTCTCTTTACAGTTCTTTCGCTAACCTCAAATTTTGCTGCAAGTTGTCTGGCGTTCCCTGCCCGTTCCTGCTTGCATAGCTGAATGATGGCTTCAAGTCGGTCGTGGTATGTTATATAACTTGACATGGGATAATTGACAGGTTGTATTCCAATTTTATGTACCAGAAAATATCACCACAAACCTATATACAAAAAATATTGATTGCCATCCGTATTAATACTGATATTGTATCCGTATTAATACGGATATAGATGTACGTGTTTACCACCGATTTACAAATATCCGGTCAAGAGGATAACACAGAAATAATCTATTTATCTTATCGCCAACGTCCTCTTCGGGAGACGTTGACGGGGTTGATAAAAAATAAAACATCAATACAAGTCTATGTGACTATGTGGTTAAATATGTTTGAGCGGATTAAATTCAGGCGTTTAATACAACTTGAAAACCACCGACAACCCAAAATAGGCATAGCCGTCGTAATTGGCACTTTGAGACCGTTGTCCTTCCTTATTATTTGGATTCGAGAGTTTTACGGCAATATCCCCCAGATCGGGATTGGCAGAAGTCAGTGCTTCTTCACTGGGATAGAAGCCCGTACTGACATCATCGAGATAATCCGTAAAAAGCTTGTTGTAGGTGTAGGAAAAACAAATATCCAGTTTGTCCGACAGTTCTCTTCTGACCTTAAACCCAACAGGCAGACCCCATGCGTATTTGGCGTAACGATGGTCCTGCCCGTTCAGGGTTTGCCCCTCGGTGCCAATGCTTCTCAGGTCGTAATAGATGCCTTTATACTGGGCCATAGGTTTGAAAAAGAAGATATTTCCGCCCCCCAAAACTGAAACAATGACCGGATTGCTTTTCCCAATGCGATATAGATCGTATTCCAACATTGCTCCGAAATCAACCAAGGTCGTTTTAAAATTCAGATTACGGTCGTAACCTGTTCCTCTGGCCCTTCCTACTTTTGTCGCAGTGTTGTCATTGCCAACAATTACAACATAATCTTGCCGTAATTCTACTTTCCAGTTCTCGTGTAGGCGAAAAGACTCCCGAAAACCAATAGCAGGACGGGCATTGGCCGGGTATATCCTTAACTTTGATTTAGCCAGATCACCGTAATAAATAGAAGAACCACTGAAAAATTCTATTTCCCAATGAGGCCGAAAATCCGTGTTACTACTGTCGATGGGGTTTAAACCTTTTGGCAAAACCTGCATTTGGTGACGGTCTGAAACAGTTTTGTTGACATCTTCAGAAGTGGTTCTATGAGGAATTTGATCCAAATCTTTGAACTTTAGGAACAGTTCTCGATTTTGATTGAGAAACATTTTCTTTCCTATCGAAACAGCAGGAATTTCAAAGAGCCCGTCGTCATAAAGTCCGTCAATAACAAAGTATCCGTTGTTTTCTTTTTTTTGAAGTCTGTCTTCAAGTTCGATGAAAACAGTTTTTCCGCTATCTCTGAGTTCTATGTGATGATTCAATTGTTTTATAAAAAGGGTATCAGATCTGTAGAAATGATAGACAACCTGTGCGGAACTACCGGGCTTCATAGGTTTATTGCCAATCAATGTAAAATCTTTTATTCCTTCTTCCCATTGCTTGTTGGGGTTGTCTTCGGTTATGGCCCGACCATTCACCAGCATTTTGAAAATATGTCCGTTGACATTTGTAGGTGGTTTGCTCAGAATATCGTTGAAATAAACAAAGGGGGTCTTTCGCTCTGTTGATATCTGATCAAATTGTCTGGCTATTTCATCAGCCGTTTTATCACCAAAATAATTGCCTGATAAATCAAGGGATTCCGCCGATCCGGCAACAGTATTGTTAACCGGGAAGAATTCTACGGTATCGGTGAAAACCATACTTGAGTAGTTGAAGCAAATCGAATTATTTCTTATGACAGGTGGTCTCGCACCATTCGATTCATGATAGTTTACAAATAACGGGGATGAAAATATGCCGTTAGATTCTCGTCCGGTGTATTCGTTTCTTGTGATGACGTTATTGGTGATTTCAAAATGAAGATAGTTGGATGAGATATTCGTGATTAATATGCTACCTGAATTATTGGCAAAGGTATTTCCTTTGAATTTGACCGGCACCTCTTTTATTGCCTGTATTTGATCCAGGTCTTGAAACTCGACAGAGACTTCCTGATTTTTCAGGTCTTTGAATAAACTGTTCTGAATGGTAACAGATTCCCGCAACCAGTTCTTATTGAACACCAGCGGTCGTTTCAATAGTTTGAATTTGGCAAAAGAAACACGCACCACTCCCTTTGAGACATCCCGAATCTGGAACCCGTTACCCGGATTGTTTGAATCCAAACTGGTGATATTAACAAATTGTTTTTCTTTACCCTCTATGATCAAATTATCTGCAACAATTATGGTAACATCGGGTCCAAGAAATAAATCAGTTCCTTGCCTGATGGTCAGTGTTGCTCCTTTTTTTACATAAACATTTTTTTTTACCAGATAGTTTCCGGGGAGTAATGTGGTGTTATTTTCTATAAGGGGCTGAAGTTCACGGGTAATCTGGCCAATGGCAGATTCTGAAAAAAACAGAATTAAAAAAAGACAAGAGCACAGGAGAATGAGGTATTTCCTTTCTGACAAATTCCCATGTGGTCCTTTTCTCATTTATTCTGAAGTCAATTTCCGGTTATTTGCAGATGCAATATTCATGAATGTCATTTCACAACAAGTGAATAAGAATGAACCATTCGCTCATTGCCTAGGGTTGATTTGGCTCTGATTTTATCAAATATATATATATCCCCGGGTTTTGCATCTTTCATCAATTCCAAAAGAAATGAGTTAAAGGAAGCACCGGTGTTTCTCAAAGGTTTCGTAATTCCGGTGTGGTTGTTATAGATGACGCTCACTTCAAAATCTGCCACAAAAAACTGTTCTTCAACCAAATATTCATCTGTGTTGACAGAAATATTTCTCAGACTTTTAAGCTGTGCTGCACTCAGCACACTTCCGGTCGGAAAGTTATTAATCGTTACGTAAGGGTCTTTTAATGGCCTGACGGCAAACATTTGTTCCGCTACTTTTATAACACCATAAGACATTTTTGCAAAAATGCTGACCTGAACGATTCCCTCTTCGGCAACACGGGCATAAAATTTATCTCCTTTCCTGAATATTTCTCCTTTGCTGATGCTTGGCACCAATTGATCTTTGCTGCCGAATTCACTTGTTCGGATGTTCAGGGCATTGTCAATACCGGTATATATGGTTGATAGCTTGGTGTTTTGGATGAGAGGTTCTACGTCAATAATTTTAATGAATTTACTCACCCGTTTTTGCCCGTCCGAAAAGGAAATATGGTATCGCCCCTTGTTTAACGGCAGATACAAAAAAGGACCTGGTTTTGTCAGGACAAATGACCTGGCTTCGCCCGGGCCTGTCAATGAAACAGTTACTGACTTCTTCTCAGTTGAGTCGAACTGTATGTTAAACTTCAAAGGGTATCCCTCGGGATAAATAGTATCTGTCATAGACTCCACGCTAAAGTAACTTGTACTCACGGCATCTTTTGTTTCCTCAATCACCCAGCCGTCATTTTCCAGCGTTTCGAAGAATTGCCTTAAAGTTCTGGCATTGCCTATCCCTTCGGGGTTTGATCTTCTGAAACTCTGTAAAACTTCAAAGGGCAAATTCTGCTTGTTGATCTCAATGATGTATTTCATTAGTTCGCGATAGCTGTATATCTTGATTCGCTCTATTCCACTTCTGAAATGATTGAGGTTTAGAATGGCCACGTTCAAAGGTGTTTTGGAAAAGAAAAAAGCTGATGATTGAGCAAACTGACCATCAGATCTGGCAATAGTGTTGGGCATCGGTAGTATTTCGTCTAAAGCCTTCAAATGTTTGTAACCTATAAATTCCAGTACATAGTTTTTGTAGTTAACCAGTGTTCTGAGAACAGAATCGGCAAGACGCTGTTCCATCATAATATCTTCCGATGTTTTCTCTTTTTTCCCATTGACAAAATACCCGTAGTCATCTGTTTTATCGACACTGATCATTCGAAGTTTAATATCATCAATAAAATCCTGCACAGTGGATGAATAATCCTCAATAGCCAGAAAATCCTGCTTGGTCTGTTCATACAATTCCGGATCACTTTTCAGCAGACTGAGGAAATACAGATTATTGGCGGTGTTTTCTCTGCTGGCATCTTTGCTCAATAAATCGAAACTTTTGTTGGAATGGTGAACTGAATCCAAAAAGCCTGATGGCACATAAGTAAACAAAAAAGCCAGAAATATCAGGTACATAAGGCTGATGGCCTTTTGCCTCAGAATCTTCCCTTTGCTTTCGTAATACATAATTTGGTTTTAAAGGGTGGTTTTAGAATTTGTAGCTCTCAAATTCTTTCAAACGATCATTGGCTGAGGCGATTTTTATTTTCATGCTATTGATCTCCTGTTGATATTCTAAAGTAGATTTGGCCATGCCCTCATAACTCTTCTCTAAATTTTCGACCGTTTGATTGAGTCTTTGAGTTGCCTGATTCAGGTTCTGTATATTTTCGTCAAGCGACAAAATGGAGTCTAACATTTTTTGTAATTGAAGTTCTTTGGTGACGGTCGCCGCTTCTTCCATTTCTTCCAAACCCAAATCCTGATTCGAAATATCGTTGCTACGATCCTTTAATTGAGGGAAAAGTCTTTCCCAATGGTAGGTCGGTCTGGCAATTTTCCATTCGAACGCCGAAACCAGAAAAATGAAAGCTTCGCCGAGAAGTCCAACCATAAAAAGGGTGTCGGCGAATTTCCACCCAAGGAACTTGAATAGAGCTGCTACCAATATGACCGCAGCCCCCAATCCATAAAAGAAGTTGACAAGATCAAACTTTTTCCTGACGTCCATAGTTTTTTTATTCTTCATCGCATCGCCAAATTCAATGCCATGAGACATATATTTGATCGAACAGGTAGTGAATGGTTTAATATAATTGTAAGTCGGTCATTTAAAGAACTGAATTTCAATGATTCTATCAGACTGAGAAGCTTAGATATCGAATGAAGGAGCTGGTGTTTCTGTCAAACACATTTTCCATGTATGGGAAAAAAAGCTGCGAGACCGAGAAAGCTAATACATTCATTCGGGCATTTTTAACACCAATTTTGAAGTCATTTGTCCTTGTTTGGATGGAGCGATTATTTGGTAGAGAGGATTCGGTAAAAAGGTATTTCATCAGCGAGTTTCCATACGAGCAAAGTTGCAAAGAGCATTTCCGCAAACAGAGAGAGCACGAAGGCATTAATTGCAAGCGATGCCAATCAACAAGACCTTATTGGCAGTGTCTTAATAAGCTACAATAAGAAAGGAATATCGGCCAAAGAGTTGCAAAGGCTGCTTGGTCATAATCGTTACCAGAGCATCCGGACAATGATGCACAAGATAAGAGAAGCCGTGTGACAGTGGGATAAAACTATTATCGAAAACCTGAATGAAACATGTATTGATGTGCTGTCAGGTGTTCCCACCTGAACTGAGGTAGAGAAGGATCAGAACACGCTGTTTGACATGTTCGGCACGGCATGTTGAACTATAAGATAAAGCGGATATAGATCCGCATCATCTGTCATTCGGGTTGCCCTGCGGAACAACCCGAATAGCTAAAAAGGTCGTTAGACCTTTTTAACGAGATTCTCAACTTCGAGTCTTCGGGCCGAATGGTGAACAGTAAGAATATCAATATGCTCAGACGAAAACACATGGTAGATAATTCTATAATTACCGAGAATTATTTCACGTACCTCTTCAATATCGGCCTCGGGTACCATACGACCACTCAAAGGATATGTTTTTAACAGCTTTACGGCATTTCTTATTCTTGATACCGTAATTCTTGCATATCTGACAGAGTCTTTGGCTATGAAATCGGCAATATTTGTCAGATTGGCAATTGACTGGTCAGTCCAGTTTATACGAGCCATTTAGGAAGCTTTTTATCCAGTTCCTCATCTGGAGTTACTTGTCCCGTTACGCTTTGATGAAGGCCGGTTTCAATTTTTTCTAATAAAAAAATTCTGTCGATCACTTCATCAACTGAAAAATGTTCCGGAAGCTGCCTGATGGTTTCTATTAATTTTTCTCGTGTAAGCATTGTCCTGCAGTATTGTTCCCCAAAGGTAGCCAATAATTATTTTTCTCTTTCTATTCCTTTAACATTTTTTCTTGCCTTACACGCTGTTTGACATGTTCGGCACGGCATGTCGAACTATAAGATAAAGCAGATATATCCGCATCATCTGTCATTCGGGTTGCCCTGCGGAACAACCCGAATAGCTGAAAACTGTCAGATTCAGGTGACCGCCCAATCCGTCTTGTATGATTCGCATCAACGTTGATAAGCGACTGTCTCTGGCTTTGTTCTCTACTTTTCCCAAAAAACTCCAACTTAACAAATCTACCAATCCGTATATTTGAAACAAAATATGGATTATGCTCACTAAAAAGAAAGTCATGCAGACCGTCAGTTCTCTCCCGGATTCTTTTTCCATTGAAGAAATCATTGACAGACTTGTGTTATTGCAGAAGATTGAGACTGGCATCAAACAATCCGCAGCAGGACAAACATTCTCGACGGTAGATGCCAAAGCAAGACTGATGAAATCCTTCAGTTAATCCTATTTACTTCTCAAATCAAAAATCGTTAATCCTTGTTCTTAAATCAAAAAACCTCTTTTAAGAATCTTCCTTGCATCTAAACCTAAAATATTCCATTACTGCCCTCATCGTTGTCCTCTATCTGGGGCTTAACCTCGTTTGTAATAACGGTTCTAAAGACAAAGTCCTGATGCCACAGGATACCGCTTCCTATGTCGGGAAACAAATCTGCGGCACCTGTCACGAGGATCATTATCAGAGTTTCATGCATACCGGCATGGGGCAGAGCTTTGATCTGGCCACCCATACTAAAAGCTCTGCACGTTTTGATGGGAACACTGCGGTTTACGATTCTTCTGTCAACATGTGGTATGCCCCTTTTTGGGTAGGAGACAGTCTTTACATCCGCGAATTCAGGCTTGACAACAAAGACACCATTTACAAACGCGAACAACGGGTGGACTATATCATCGGCTCGGGGCAGCACACCAACTCGCACCTGTTTAGGATCAACGGATTTATGTATCAGGCTCCACTGACCTGGTACGCCCAGCAAGAAAATTGGGATTTGCCACCGGGATTTGAAACGCACAACAGCCGCTTTAGCCGCATGGTGGACGTGGAATGCATCAGTTGCCACAACGCCATGCCTGTGATGGAGGCAGTCAGCGACAGAAGGTTTACTTTCGTTGGCAATGGGATAGATTGTGAGCGTTGCCACGGACCGGGCAGTGCCCATGTCAACTACATACAGTGGCACCCAAAAAACAGGGAGCCACAACACGGCAAGTATATCATCAATCCGGTGAAGCTTGAAATGGACAGGCTGATAGATGTCTGCCAGAGGTGCCATCTGCAGGGCAACAATGTTTTGAAACCCGGAAAAAAGTTTACAGACTTCCGGCCGGGAATGAAACTCTCGGATGTTTTCGAAATCTACTTGCCCGAATACGACGGAAACGAAAACACATTTAACATGGCCAACCACGCCCAGCGGTTGCAGAAAAGTAAGTGCTTCATTGCTACAAATAAAAAGGGAAACGCCAAAGGTCTGACCTGCATCACCTGTCACAATCCGCATGTTTCGGTCAGCCAGACGAAAACATCTGTTTTCAATACGGCCTGCAACGGTTGCCATCAGAAAAAGGGCTGCACCATTCACAAGCAAGAGATGCTTAAAGCAGGATCTAATTGTGTCAGTTGCCACATGCCCTTAACAGGAACGCTGGACATTCCACATGTTTCGGTTCACGATCACTATATCAGAAAGCCTTCTGAAAAAACAGCAGAAAAAGGAAAACTGAAAGGTCTTTACTGCGTCAACAATCCACATCCCGAAAAAGCCCAACTGGCCTCGGCCTATTTGAGTTATTACGAGAAATTCGAAGCCAATCCACTCTATCGTGAGAAGGCATTTGAACTTTTGAAAGAAATAAATAATCCGGTTTTATGGATCCATTATCACTATCAGATTCAGGATTTCGGGGCCATCATCAAAAAGGTTTCATCGTTGGAAAATCAAAATCCGGATGCCATGACTTGCTACAGGATTGCCACGGCTTACAAACAGCAATCGAACTTTGCAGGGGCCGAAGACTGGTATTTCAAAGCACTGGAACTGGAAAAAGGTTATGTTGAGTTTTATGTTGATTATGCCGCTGTACTTCTCCGAACAAAGAAACCGGATGAAGCCGAACGCCTGCTAAAAAAGGCGGAGAAGCTTTTTCCCAATTTAGAAAAAGTTCATTCAGGGTTGGGTTATATAGCCTTTTTGGGTGGAGACTATGCCAGAGCCAAAACACTTTATAAAAAAGCACTTTCGCTGAATCCCGATCATATCATCACCCTTGAAAATATGGCCCAGTTATATGTAGTTGTAAATGACAAAAAAGCGGCTGCTGTTTATTTGAAACGGATATTGAAAATTAATCCGAAGCATGAGAAAGCTTTGAGTTTGATGGCCGTTGACTGAAGTCAACAAGAATATCATTTTGAGAAGTTAAGTAGCATATTTCAAAAATATCTAAAAGGCAAACCCAATATGGAATAAACTGGTAAGATTAAAGGGCTTTTCCAAAAAATTATCACAACTTGAATCATCACAAACTGGTTGTGGGGAAATAAAAACTCCGAGTTTAGATTCAATATAAAACTCAATATCCGGCTTCTTTTCAAATGGGGAAAAAGAAAACCTGTTAAGGAAACATATTGACGTGGCAATCCCCTTTTCTAAGGGAAGATCCGGTAGAAAAGGATCATAGATGTCCTTTTGCCTATTGAAAAATTCTCCAGACACATTAAACCCATTTGCGATTTCACAATGGTGTTTGAGCTTCTTGTGCCAAAGAAAATTGACAGAAGCAAAGCTTTTTCTGTAAGTCAAACTGTAAAGACTTTCTATTACGGTATCGCGTCCGGGTGCACAACCAGAATGCCAACCACTCCCTGTAAGTGAATCACAATAAAGAAAAACGCCGTTGCTTGTAACTTTATTGGGTTGCATAAACCCATACTGAATTCCCCATGAAAAACCATTTTCAAACCTCCAACTAATGCCAAAAGTTGAGTTTAAGCGAAACTCGAAACCGTTTCATGTAATAGCTCCAAACCCAGTCTGGGCATTAAATCTGATTTGGCTATGACCAAAAAGAGAAGCCGTCAACAGAAAAAGCAATAAGGCTGTTTTTTTGAAAATTGCTGGAGACATTCGGTATTGAAAGTTTGGCCAGACAAATGTACCTTTATTCTCCGATGGTTATTGGAAATATACCATTTTTGATATCCTACATATTTTGATATCCTACATAAAAAATCCCAGCCACCCAGCATGGACTTTTAAACCGAAAAAACCAATTCTGCATATCTTTTTATTACCAGACAAAGAAAGTGGGTGGGTTTTCAGGCAAAGCCCTAACTAAAGGTAACTTTACGGATAAGCATTTAATTTTTATGTTGATCCAAAAGCTCAGCAAAAAATTGCTTACAATTCAATTTTTAAATCTGCCTTTACTAAAAATCCTGATTCCTCTATCCTGTCCTCTTCGCAAATCCTTCTGAACATCCAAAGGTAACTGTGTTATTTTCAAACAAGCGTCACTGCAACATCCTTTCATTCGGTCTGCACATTCACGGCATTGAATAAACAAGAGGTTGCAAGCGACGTTTTTGCAGTTGGAGTGGCGATCAAAAGGCATTCCGCATTGATGGCAGTGAGCAATCAGTTCTTCCCCTATGGTTTCCTCCAGTCGTTCGTCAAACACAAAATTTTTACCCCTGAACTTGTTTTCAAGCCCTTTGGCTTTCACATCCTTTGCATATTTGATGATGCCTCCCTCGAGGTGATAAACGTTCTCAAAACCCTTGTAACGCATATAGGCACTGGCCTTCTCGCAGCGGATACCTCCGGTACAATACATCACCACCTTCTTGTCCTTTTTGTCTTCCAGTTCCTGAACCACCACCGGCAATTGTTCCCTGAAAGTGTCCACATCAGGGCACCAGGCTTTATCAAACCTGCCCACTTCCGACTCATAATGATTTCGCATGTCTATGATCATCGTATCGGGGTCATCGGTCATTTTATTAAAGTCTTCCGCACTCAGGTATGTTCCGGTGTTCAGGGCGTCGAAGCTCGGATCATCAATCCCGTCAGCCACTATTTTCTTGCGGTTCTTTATTTTCAAAACATAAAAGGATTTCCCGGTTTCTTCTATGGCCAAATTCAGACGCAGGTCTTTCAAAAAACTAATCCCTTTCAAAAAACTTTCGAAGCCGGCATATTGACTCAGCGGAACACTTATTTGGGCATTGATGCCTTCGGAAGCCACATAGATTCTTCCCAATACCCCTAAATCATTCAAATGAATAAACAGATGATCGCGGAACAATTCAGGGTTTTCTATCCGACAATATCTGTAAAAAGAAATAGTCATCCGCTTTTCGTCAGAGGCCATCATTTCTTCCTTCAACAAGTCTTTGCTTACCTTGTTAAACAAAACAGGTTTCTTCTTTTTTTGTCCTTGCTCCACTGATCGGGTCTTTTAACAGGCCGCAAAGTTAGTGATCTCATATTTTCTTCATTAATGTGGAAGGAAAATCATTTTATATGATCGGCAATGGCAAAGGACCTTTCCAAACAGAATGTCAACTATTGGTCAAACAATAAAGAATTTTTGCTGAATTATTGGTGAACATTATTACTTTTGCGGCAATAATAAAAACCGAAAGTTTGGAGGGGATAAATATGATCCCCTTTTTTATTACACAGATATGCAGCTCGAAACGCTTATTACGGAATTGGTAAAAAGGAAATTGGAAGGCACGGATTTATTTCTGGTGGAATTGAAGACTAATAGCTCAGGTAACAAGATTCAGGTGTACATAGATGGTGACAATGGAGTGAGCATTGGAACATGTGCAGAGGTGAGTCGGGCTGTTTCCCATGGTCTTGATGAAGCCGAATTGCCTGATAACAGGTTTACATTCGAGATTTCGAGTCCGGGTGTGGACCAACCGCTGAAACTGTTGCGTCAGTATCCGAAGCATATCGGACGAAAAGTTGAGGTGATGACTACCGATGGGGTGCTGTTGAGAGGAAAGTTGGGGGCCGTATCGGAAAATGAGTTAGCCTTGTTGCCGGAGTTGGGAAAAGTGAAAGGACCCGATGGCAGTAGAGTGAAAAAAGAATCAGCAGGCCCTGTTTTGGTGTCTGTTGAGAGTATTAAAGAAACAAAAGTATTATTGTCATTTAAATAATTTGTAAGATGGGCTTACTGGGATTAGCTGATTCGTTTTCGGAATTTAAAGAGTTCAAGAGTATTGACAGGGCCACCATGATGCGTGTTCTTGAGGATGTTTTCAGAAGCATGCTCAAAAAGAAGTATGGGTCTGATGACAATTTCGATATTATCATCAATACTGAGTTGGGGGACTTGGAAATTTATCGCCGCCGTTTGATTGTAGATGAAGGCGAAGTAGAAGACCCTAATCTGGAACTCACACTTTCCGATGCCAAAAAGATCGAAGAGGATTTCGAAATAGGTGAAGAGGCCATTGAAGAGGTGAAACTGGAAGACTTTGGCCGCAGGGCTATTTTGGCTGCCCGTCAGACACTCCTTTCCCGCATTATGGAGTTGGAGAAAGACGAGATTTACAAAAAATACAAAGATCGCGTTGGTGAAATTGTCACTGGGGAGGTTTACCAGATTTGGAAGCGTGAACTGATGATATTGGACGATGACGGCAATGAACTGATCATGCCGAAAACCGATATGATCCCCAGAGATTTCTTTAAAAAAGGAGACAGCATACGGGCCATCGTGCTGCGTGTTGAAATGCAGAACAATTCACCGAGGATCATATTGTCCCGTACTTCTCCGGTTTTTCTTGAAAGATTGTTCGAACTTGAAGTACCTGAAATACTGGATGGTTTGATCACCATTAAAAATGTAGTAAGGGAGCCGGGCGAAAGAGCTAAAGTAGCTGTTGAGTCGTATGACGACAGAATAGACCCTGTTGGTGCTTGTGTGGGGATGAAAGGCTCTAGGATACACGGCATTGTTCGTGAATTGAGGAATGAAAACATAGACGTTATTAACTTTACGACCAATCAAACTTTATATATACAACGGGCATTAAGTCCGGCAAAAATATCATCCATTATTTTGCACGAGGACACTAGGCGTGCGGAGGTTTATTTGCCATCTGATCAGGTTTCACTGGCTATTGGAAAAGGAGGGTACAACATCAAACTTGCCAGCAGATTAGTGAATTATGAAATTGATGTTTACAGAGACAATGTTAAAGACGACGACAGCGATATTGATTTGGATGAATTCTCAGACGAAATAGATGTTTGGATTTTGGATGAACTGAAAACCACAGGGTTGGACACAGCCAGAGCGGTGTTGGATGTTCCCAATGATGAACTGGTCCGAAGAACCGAGTTGGAGGAAGAAACTATCATTGAAATTAAAAAGATTTTGGCTTCGGAGTTTGAGTAAGGAGCCTAATAATTAATATTGTAGTGAAAATGAGCAGTAGCAGCGATTCCATCGGTTAACAGCATGTCATGAACTAACACAGGACATCTCATATAGCAGTTACGTTGGTTTAACGGGCACTACAAAAAAAAAGGAAACAAAAGCAGATGGCCGAAGAAAAATCATACAGGATCATTAAAGTAGCTGCGGAACTCAACGTAAGTGTTAATCACCTTGCGGAACATTTGAATAAAAAAGGTTTCAAGATAGAGGCAAAGCCAACCTCTAAAATTGATTATGAAATGTATGAATTGTTGCTTCGCGATTTTCAGTCAGACAAAAAGGCCAAGCAAGAATCTCAGTCTCTCGAAATACATGTCCGAAAAGATAAAGACATCCGTATTGGAGACAGGAACAAGCCCATCATCAAGAAAAGTCAGGAAGATTCGGAGGATGAAGTCATATTGATAAAAGACACCGGTTTTGGCAGAAAACATGAAACTGAATCAAAACCGGAACCCGAGTTACCGAAAGTTGTTACCGGGAAGATTGTTGAAAAGGAGAAAACAGAATTACCCGGAATAAAGGTAGTCGGCAAGATAGATCTCGAACCTGAAGTCAAAGCAGTTATTGCACCGAAAGCCGAACCTGAAGTGGTGGTGGTTAAGGTAGTTGAGATGGTGGTTGCTCCACCTGAAAAGGTAGAAGACATTAAGGAAGAGGTCAAAACGGAATTGCCAAAAGTTGAAAAGGCCGAACCCCCCCCAATAACGGAAACAACTAAGGTAGAGGACGATGAAGATGATGAGGCCCACCGAGAAACAAAATACGAAAAATTAAAAGGCCTTTCCATAAAAGGCAAAATAGAATTGCCATCACCGTTAATCAGAAAACCCGTAGCGTCATCTGACAGTAAAGATGGTGATGCAGCCGGACGCAAGAAGAGAAAACGAAAAGCCAAACCCAACGACCGCCCTATTGTTCCGGCAGTTCATCCGCTAAGAGATACCAATAAACCCGGCTTCGATCCAAAGAAAAGACCGATCCGTCCGGCAGTGGCAAAAAAGGACGAAAAAGAGGAGATTTCAGTTAAAGAAATTCAGGATAAGATAAAAGCCACCATGGCCAAAATGGGTGGTCAAAAAGGAGTATCACCGGGAAATGTACGTCAGAAACTTCGCCGCCAGAAACGTGACGATCACCGTCAGACAAAAGAGGACGAAGATATTCAAAAAGAACTTGAGAGCAAGATTCTGAGAGTAACTGAATTTGTTACCGCCAATGAACTTGCCTCTTTAATGGATATACAGGTGACTGATGTAATTACCTCATGTCTTTCACTCGGTATGATGGTGAGCATTAATCAGCGTTTAGATGCGGAAACAATTACCATCGTGGCTGACGAGTTTGGATATGAGGTTCAATTTGTGGATGCCGAAGAACAAGTAGAGATTATCGAAGATGAAGACAGGCCGGAAGACCTGAAAGACCGATCACCGATAGTAACTGTCATGGGACACGTCGATCACGGGAAGACCTCTTTGCTCGACTATGTCAGAAATACAAATGTAATTGCAGGAGAAGCCGGAGGGATTACCCAGCACGTTGCGGCTTATGAGGTTAGTCTGAAAAACGGGCGTACCATCACCTTTGTAGATACTCCCGGTCACGAGGCTTTTACCGCTATGAGAGCCAGAGGAGCTAAAGTAACAGATGTTGCTATAATAGTCATTGCTGCTGACGACAATGTGATGCCACAAACAAAAGAAGCCATCAGCCATGCACAGGCAGCCGGAGTGCCAATCGTTTTTGCCTTCAATAAAATGGACCGCGAAACTGCCAACGCCGATAAAATCCGTGAAGAGTTGTCGGCTATGAATGTTTTGGTGGAGGAGTGGGGTGGAAAATATCAGGCTCAGGAAATATCAGCCAAAACAGGAACAGGGGTTGAAGCCCTGTTAGATAAGGTGCTGCTGGAAGCAGATATGTTGGAGTTAAAAGCCAATCCAAATAAAAGGGGAAAAGGAACCATCATGGAAGCAGAAGTGGCTCTGGGACGGGGAACATCAGTTTCTATGCTTGTACAGGATGGCACCTTGAGAATTGGAGATGCTCTTGTGGCAGGTCATCATTTTTGCAGAGTGCGGGCCATGTTTAATGAGAGGGATCAACAGGTTCAAAGTGCCGGTCCCGGAACCCCGGTGAAGGTACTTGGATTTACGACCATGCCCGCTGCCGGTGACGTCTTTCACGTAATTGAAAACGAGGCCGAGGCAAAAGAAATAGCCAACAAAAGAGCCCAATTGCAACGCGAACAGGGCATCAGAGCAACCAAACATATTACCCTTGATGAAATTGGCCGTCGTCTGGCTATCGGCAACTTTAAAGAACTAAATATTATTGTTAAAGGTGATGTGGACGGATCGGTAGAAGCACTTTCCGATTCCTTACTAAAACTCTCTACACAACAGGTTCAGGTGAATATCATTCACAAGTCAGTCGGGCAAATAACAGAATCTGACGTGTTGTTGGCTTCTGCTTCTGATGCGATTATTATCGGATTTCAGGTGAGGCCGGCCCAAGGTGCCAGAAAACTGGCCGAGAACGAACAAATAGATATTCGACTTTATTCGGTTATCTACCATGCGATTGAGGAAATTAAATCGGCAATGGAAGGTATGTTATCGCCGGAATACGAGGAAAAGATTAATGGAAGTGCCGAAATCAGGGAGATATTTAAAGTAACCAAAGTCGGCACGGTTGCAGGTTGTATGGTAATTGACGGTAAAATGTTCCGCGACAATAAAATCAGGCTCATCCGGGATGGTGTAGTGGTTTATACCGGCGAATTAGCTTCTTTAAAACGATTCAAAGACGATCAGAAAGAAGTGGCCAGGGGCTATGAGTGCGGTATGCAAATCAAAAATTACAACGATCTGAATATAGGCGACATTATTGAAGGATTTCAGGAAGTTGAGATCAAAAAGAAATTGTAAGTAGGCGTAAGACATATAACCGGAAGTATATGGCATAAGTTTGAAGTCAGATGTAATTTTAGAATTCGTGATTGTTTGATTTTCATCTGATTTGAGGTTGGACTCTTCATAATTTAACGCCGGTTTTTCTGTTTATTCGTCTTAAAACTCTATTTTAGCATTTCATTACTTAGCAGTATTGTAACATGTCGCGGTTACTCATAAGCATTTATATCAGTTTGATTGCATTGGGTTCTAATGCCCAGGCACTTCAGGACACTACGCATCCGAATGGAAAACGCGGGAGGGCAACGATTCAAGTAATACCCTGCCCATGCGATAGTAATAATATCGACAGTTTTGTGATGATGCCGGTTGAGTTTGATGATATTCAAAAGACGGTTACCATATCCCCGGTTTACAGGTTTGATCATTTAAAGTATTGTCTTAAGACCATTGAAACAATTTGCTGGCGAAAATATCTCATTGACGATTGGGGTAATGCCATGGTAAGAGATACCCAACTTGAGAATGGACGGTGGGGTAAAATGGAAAGATTCATCTTGCCTGTTGTTTGCGACAGCACTATAATGATCTTCAGAAGCCCGAGGTCTCCCTCCTCAGATTATGTCAATAATTGGCATCAGGATACCAATATCTCATTTATCAGGTATCAATATTGCCTTGACACAATTGAAACTTTAATCTGGCAAAAATCCATTTTAGATATTGCAGATTCGCTTGCCATAGCCATGAACGTTCCGCCGCAACTGGTTTATGAAATTGGGTTGAATGAATCAAAATGGCCTATGATTTATGACCATTCGTATCTCATTGTTTTTGGGGATTTACAGGTCATTGACCGAACATTTGACTATTTCTACGAACAACTTGGCTTGAAAGGGGGCAAAACCAGAATCAACTATCTAATAATTGGCATATACTATCTTAGGCAAAACTATGAACAACAGGGTAGCTGGCAAAAAGCCCGATATGCCTATGGGCGGGGATTCTGGAAACCACCCAATAGATGGACTGCCCTCGAAAGACATTTTATGAACAAGATAGACTGGAGGAGATATGATTAATTCGAATTGGGATATGACGCTAACAATGCAGTTGTTGGTTGAAAAAACATTAAAAGCAAAGCATCGGCTTGCCCAAACGATTTGAAGTATTTTTCCCGAATCATTCAAATTATAATATGGTATAGTACTGTAATGACTGATGACTATTCCGATCGGTTGTGATAGGATAATTTGTGTGAAATTAGTGTTTTTCCTCTAAATTTCGTTTAATAAATAAGGATAGATCTAAGATATTTCTTTCTGAAAAATCAAATGCTATCCCTGCAGCCTCATACACTTCGGGAATTGATTTTGTCTGACCCAGCCTAAGTGCATTTTTATATTGATCCAGAGTGGTTTGCTTTTTGGATAAATAATTTTTCCAAATGGCAATAGCACCCAATTGTGCGAAGCCATATTCGATATAATAGAAGGGTAATTCAAATAGATGCAATTGCTTCTGCCAGCCCTTTGAAAAAATGTATTCATACCCCGTAAAATCAACCATTCCGGTGCTGAACATCTGTTGCGTTTCATTCCAAAATGTCTCCCTATCCGTAATTGATGCATGAGGGTTTTCATAAACTTTATGCTGAAACCGGTCAATTGTTGCAATCCATGGCAAAGTCATGATGATGTCTTCTAATTGCTGGTTCAAAGCTCTTTCTTCATCTTCTTTTTTGGAAAAGAAATGATTCCAGCCTTTTCGGCTGATTAATTCCATGCTCATAGAGGCAAGTTCTGCTACTTCGGCCGGCGTTTCTTTATATGCCGCCAAGGGTAAATCTTTGGTCAAAACAGAATGAACGGCATGACCTGCCTCGTGAATCAAAGTTTCAATATCTCTCAACAAACCGGAGGCATTCATAAAAATGAATGGAAAACCGGTTCTTAACAGTGGATAATTGTAGCCTCCCGGTGCTTTGTCTTTTCTGCTATCTAAATCCAAATGACCCATCGTATCCATTTTTGACAGACATTGGGCAAAGAATGGATCTATGGCACTAAGACAGGCAACTGTTTTGGTTAATAAATCTTTGCAGTCAATGAAAGGTCGGAGAGCATCACTTCCATAAAGGTCGACCTCGAGGTCATAGGGCCGAAGTTTGTCAACCATTAAAGCCTTTTTCCTTTTTATTTGCAACTCCTTAGCAAGCGGAACTATATGTTTAGCTATTGATTCATGAAATTGGTAACAATCGTTTTTACTGTAGTCAAACCGATTCAAAGCTTCGAACGTGTAGTCACGAAAATTTTCAAATCCGGCATTTAAAGCTATTTGATGTCTTGTTTTCACAAGTTCGGCATACAGTTCATCTAATGGCTGACTTTCTTTATACCGACGCTCTTGCATTAATTCATAGACCTGTTTTCTTTCTTCTCTATTTTTACTTTTAAGAAATACTGCCGCCTGCTGCATAGTATAGTCTTTGCCCAAATAATTAATAAACATCGCCCCATTAATGACGGCATATTTCTGGGATGCCGTTTGAATGTTGACTTGGAGTTGAATATTATTTTCACAATATAGTTTCAACTCCGTTTTAACTCTTTTGAAATATAAACTTAAAGCCGAATCATTTGTGCAATAGGATTCAGCATTAATCATTTTTCGATTGACCTTGTCTTGCCATGACGATAAATATGGTTGAATATCATTGATAAAAAAGAGATAATGCTGTTCCAAACTTTTGTTGGCAGTGTGTCGTGTCATGTTTATATATCGCCATGCCAAATCCTCGCTGATAAAACTTTCAAGTTCGCTGCGTTGGAGTAACCATTGTTTGAGATTCTCCGAAGAAGTTATTTCAGTTTCTAAAAGTCTTTGAAAGTATGGAAGGATATCGCTGAATGTCTCAAGTTTCTGATCCTTTGGCAGAAAAGGAATGGGATTCATCTTTTAACCCTTTCTTTTGGCGGCAGTCGGGTTCGATATTTTCTTCTTAGGTCCTGATGATGCCTTTGCCGCCTTCTCTAATTTTGGTTTAACTATTTTAGCTTTGATGTCCTTTTTTTCTTCTAATAATTCCTTCGATGATTCTTCAACCGGTTCAGTTTCAGGAGCTGCATCAAAATCTACCAAATCCTTCAACAGACCATACCAGTTGGCAATTTTTAAAATATCGGAAACATATACGCGATCCTCGTCATAATCCGGTAATACCTCTTTAAAAAAAGCTCTTGCCTGATCTCCTGTGCTATTTTTAGAGATCACTTTGAATCCACCTTTTACCTTTTGGTGAATAGATCGCATCACTTCTGCAAGCTTCACATCTGCGTCATTGGTAAAAACAGCAATATCTTCAAGTATTGAAACTTTTTGCGTTAGGGAAGATGGAAACCTTCTTTTACTTTCATCCAGCGTTTCAACTATCAATCCATTATTTCGTTTTCCTACAATTTTGTGTAAGCCTGATTTACCCGAAATAGATACGACATCTTTTAACTTCAACATAATTACATCTTTTGCTGCGAATTTATAGAAATCGAATTATTGAAGGGCGAACATCTTGATTTTATCACTTGTAAATTGAAAAGAACTTGGCGTATTGGGTCATAGAATCAATTTTTTGACAATAATCTGAGAAAAACCATTCATCTGAGCAAACCATCTTTTACATGCGTTGTTTAATAGTGCGGGGTAAAATCAATATAGTTGGTTATTGGTTAAAGGTCGGTCGCTTCGGTGATCGGCCTTTTTTTAAAATCTTCCAACCACCTGTTTCACTTTGAGCATTTTTTCAAGAAGTGTTTCCAGTTTTTGCAGAGCTAACATATTTGCCCCATCAGATTTGGCTTGCCCCGGATTCGGGTGGGTTTCTATGAAAATACCATCGGCTCCTGTTGCCATTGCCGCCAGACCAATTGTTTCTATCAGATACGGTTTTCCTCCCGTTACACCCGAGGCTTGATTTGGTTGCTGCAAACTGTGTGTGATATCCATCACCACCGGTTTTCCGGTTTTCCGCATTTCGGGGATATTTCTGAAATCAACAATCAAGTCACCATAGCCAAACATATTACCTCTTTCGGTGATCCAGATATTTGGATTTCCGCTGTCAGCCACTTTGTCTATGGCGAATGGCATAGCATTGGCCGCTGCAAATTGACCCTTTTTGATGTTTATCACCAATCCGGTTTTGGCTGCCGCCACAAGTAGTTCCGTCTGACGAAAGAGAAAAGCCGGTATTTGTATTACATCAACATAAGCGGCTGCTATCGCTGCTTCACTGCTTTCGTGTATATCTGTCAATACTGGTATATCAAAATTCACAGCTACTTTTTTGAGGATGCCCAAAGCCTTTTTATCTCCAATTCCCGTAAACGAATCAAGTCTTGAACGATTGGCTTTCCTGTAAGAGCCTTTGAAAACAAATGGGATACCCAACTTACCGGTTATTTCTTTAATATATCCGGCTATATCCAATGCCAATTGCTCCCCTTCTATTACACATGGGCCTGCTATAAGAAAGAATGAACCATTAGATAAATGGAAGGTCTTTTCGAGTGAATTATGCATGTGGCAAATTTAAAGTTGATGAAAGATTAATGTTAAAAAAAAAAGAATCCCGGTTTTACCTCTTTGCATCCAAAATGTCATTAGCCCCCCCAAGATAAAGAATCACGCCGGGTTCATTACTTCCTTTACCTCTTCGGGTCTTGCTTTCAATTCTACGCTATTGGTAAAGACCAAACAGTCCTTTCGTGTTAGGCTTGCTATCACCTTATCTCTGTTTACCATCAAATTAATTCCGGCCTGACAAAATTTATCTGAAAGAATAATGGCTGCAAATTCATGAACTTTTTTTTCTGACAACATGCTGTCTCCATTTACCAATTTGATAAGGGTTCCTTTTGTATCCTTTTTGAAATACAAAATATCATTAATGTCGGCAAAATATAAGCCACCGGAGGTAATTACAGGAATGCGGGTAAACTTACTTTTTATCATGCCATCTGCCAGTTCGTATGCCATGTTGGAACGTCCTGGTTCGCTTGTAACTTCCTCTACCGCTTCAATTAATTCGTCAATGTCTATTGGCTTGAAAAGACATTTTATTCCGGAAAATTTAAGTGCCCGAACCGAGTATTCGTCATAGGCTGTAACAAAGATGATCTCAAAACTAATCTTTGGCAATTGAGCCAATATTTGAAAAGAGTCGCCCTCTTTCAAACTGATATCAAGGAAAACCAATTGTGGATTTAGTTTTCTGATGGCCTCAACTGAGTCGGCAATATTTCCTGCCATCCCGACAACCTGAACCTCCTGGCAAAAAGTTTCGAGCAGACTCTTAAGGACTTCACGACTTTTTAGCTCATCATCAACAATAAAAGCAGTAATACCCATCAGTCAGGCTTTTTACTGATCAATGGAATGTCAATTTCAACCATGGTTCCTGCGGATGTGCCATCCCCATTTTTCAGGTCTATAACTTCCAAATGTGGTTTTTTTTTATTATTTCGGGTGATGATTTCCAGTCGCTCTCTGGTAAGTTTCATCCCGCTGGAGGCGTGCTTTTTATTCCGTTTTTCATTCAAAATTCCGGAAGCTTCTCTGCCGATTCCGTTGTCTTCAATAGTACAATGAAGATACTCGCCTTTTTGGCTGAATGTGACTTTCAAAATTCGATTGAACTCTTTTGGCAAAAGGCCGTGTATAACAGCATTCTCAACATAAGGCTGAACCATCATGGCGGGCACCAGTGTTTGATCGGCGTTCAGTTGGTCGGCAATGCTCACCTCAAACTCCAATTCGTTTTCCATTCGTAATTTTTCAAGTTCCAGATATAAATCAAGCCAATCTTTCTCGGCCTGCAAAGAGATGTATCTTTCTCTTGAGTTCTGCAGAATCATACGCATAAGTGATGAAAATTTCGACAAATAAGTGTACGCGGTTTTCGAATCTTTCTGTAGGATGAAATATTGAATGCTATTTAAAGAGTTAAAAATAAAATGCGGATTCATTTGGCTTCTCAAAGCCTGAAGTTCTAATTCTAATTGACGGTGTTTGTAATGTTTTGCCACTGCCCTTGTTCTAAAGGACACGAAACCTATTATTAAAGCCACCAAAACCAATGCCGCCAAAATCATAAACCATGTTGTCATCCAAAAGGGTGGTTCTACTAAAATATTAACACTTCGTGCCGTTTCACTCCAGACGCCATCATTGTTACAAGCTTTTACTTTTAGCTTATATGTTCCGGGCGACAGTCTGGTGTAATAAGCCGTGCGTCGGGTTCCAGATTCTATCCAGTCCTTATCAAAACCTTCAAGAATATACTTATATCTGTTATGTTTTGTATCTGAATAATTTAAGGCCGCAAACTCAAATGCGATGAGGCTAACATTATAGGGAATCTCGATCTGACGGGTATAATTCAGGTCTTGTTCAAGAGAAGCCAACTTATCAAGAATTTTAAATGAAGTGAAAACCACTTTTGGACCGGTGGTATTGAAATTAATCACCTGCGGTTTGAAATAATTGATTCCTCTGATACCTCCGAAAAACAAATAGCCGTCATGTGTTTTGTAATAGGCTCCTTCATTATATTCCAAACTCTGAAGATAGTTTTCCAACCCAAACGATTTACCTTTCCTTTTTTTCAAATCGTATCTGCAAAGGCCTCTGTTAGTAGAAAGCCAATATTCTTCTCCTTCGCCATGCAGTATTCCATAAACCACATTGTTGTTCAACCCTTCATTCTCCGTAATAAACCCAAAGGTATCTTTATTGATGTCAAAAATATTCAACCCGCCTCCGTAGGTTCCCAAAAGGTAGATACCATTTCCCTTATACTCAATGCACATGATGTTGTTGCTCATTGGTCCTCTTTTATCACCTGTTTGTCTGTAAATTTTAAAATGCCCCTTTTCGGGATCTATAAGTTGCAAGCCTCCCCTGAAAGTAGCAACCAACAGTTTTCCACTGGGCTTATCCTCAATTATTTGATACACCTGATTTTTCATATGCATATCAGAATCCCCGGAAAAAGCCCGATACTCTTCTGTAATGGGGTCAAAAAGGTTTACCCCGGTGCCGGTACCCAACCACAGTCTTCCTTTCGAATCCTGAAAAATACTTCTGATTGTTTTCCTCTGTTTCTCAAGTGTTGAGGTTTCTTTTGGCTGATGAAATGTTCCCATTTGTGTATTAAAACTGAAAATACCTTCATCACGGGTGCCTATCCACAGTCGTCCTTCGCGGTCTTCGAAAATGGCTCGGATAGCTTTGGTTTCTATTTCACCGTTTTTCAGAATCGGATAGTTGCGGTCAAACGAATCGGCTTGTCTGTTAAATCGCAGCAAACCGCCTGTCAGTGTACCAATCCATATATTTTGCTTTCTGTCTTCATAAATCGCGTAGATATTGTTGTTTATGGCAACTCCATTTACCAAAAATTCTCTGTACAATTCAAAATGTTTGATACTCCTGTCGAATTTGCTGATACCGCTAATAGTGCCAAACCACAGATTTCCTCTTTTGTCCATAAAACCACTTTTCACATCATCGCCTATGATACTTTCCCGAACTAAAGGGTTATTCTGATAAATGTAAAATTTGCCGTTTTCCCATCGGATGAGGCCACCACCCATGGTACCAATCCAAATCACGCCCTTTCTATCTTCTAAAATGAATTGCAAATGCCGGCTGCCTCTCATTTTGGGGATGGATATTTTTTCAGGACCCAAGTCCTGTTGCCAACGGAATAAGCCGTCACCCAGAGTAGCAATTTGAAATCGTTTTTGTTCATCTACAAAAACATCCGTCACCGTAATGCCTTTCAGCTTTTCTAAATCATTATGTGGCAAAATCGTCAGCGATTTCTCGTCTATTTCGAACAAGCCATTATTGGTGCAAACCCAAGTACCATATTTGGTTTTGGTTATTCTGGTGATCTGAAAATACGGGAATAAATTTTCTTTTTTTATTCTATTACCTTTCTCATCAATTATTATTATCCCACCACCATCAAGCCCTACCCATATTCTGTCCTTTTCATCGCAATAAATGGTTGAAATCGGATAGATATTTAGTTTCGATTTTTCTTTTAATGGTATTCGGGTAAAAACATTGGTCCTTTTGTCGAGCCATGCCAGTTCGCCACTATTGGTTCCAATCCAAATCCTATCTTTTCTATCAATGACAAGGGCAGTGGTATAATTTTCAGGAAGAGTTGCAGGGTTGCCCTTTTCGTTTTTGTATATTTTGAATTGATACCCATCAAACCGATGCAGTCCTTCGGCTGTGGCAAACCACATGAATCCATCCTGATCCTGCTGAATCCCTGTGATAGTGCTTTGGGCCAGTCCATCTTCTATAGTCAGATTTTCAAACCGGATTAGATGTTTCTGTGCCGAAGCCCCTAAAGAGCATAGAATTGAGAACATCCATAAGATGCGGTGCTTCATTTATTTTTTGGAGTTAAGTAAGTGTGCATAACAAAGAACTAAAAGTTTTCAAAACCCATCAAATAGGATACTCTATCGTTTAATTCTCAATTCTTCTCCTTTTGTTTTTCACTTTTTGTTTCTAAAGTTCTGCAAGCTCAGTTATAAAACCATCTTTTCTACGCTTAGAGACATCAACCACATCGCCGTTCGACATGATCAGTTTAGCACTCCCCTTGGAGTATTTTTTCATTTCCTGCAAGTTTACCATATAAGATTTATGGATTCGGTAAAATCCTTTGTCACCCAAAAGTCGTTCATATTCTTTAAGATTTTTGGATACAGTAATTTTTTGCCCTGTTTTCAAAAAGAAATAGGTATAGGCCCCATCGCCACGCAAATAAATAATATTGTCGAGATGTACAAAAGAAGTTCCATTGGATGATGCCAAACCTATTTGTTGTTTTTCTCTTTGTCCGGATATATTATCTATATATGCTTTCACGCCTGCCCCGTCATAATGACCCTTTTTATTCTTGACTTTTTGAATGGCATTTCTCAATTCTTCAGGGTCTATGGGTTTCAGGAGATAATCGAGTGCCGAGGTGTGAAATGCTCTGATGGCATATTGATCGTGAGCCGTGGTAAAGACAACTTCGAAATTAATTGTATCCAAAGATTTTAATAGTTCGAATCCGTCTTTCTGAGGCATTTCTATATCCAAAAAAACTACGTCAGGGTGATTCGTCTTTATGGCTCTGAGTCCTTCTGTTGCAGATGCAGCAGTGGCAACCACGGTTACGCCTTCGGTAAACGTGGTAATCATCTTTTCCAGACCTCTGAGGCTGGCCGGTTCATCGTCAATGATAATTGCTTTTAACATGATTTTATTATAAAGTCATACGAATTATCCGGGTATCCCCATTTTCCGTTAAGGAAATAGGAGCCATTTTATGTTCATTCCAAATTCTTATTCGTTCCTTTACCCGAGTGATGTTTTCACGATATTTCTCAGGAATATTTTGATCTGTATTGCTTCCTCTGACTTGATACAGCATTCCTCCGGCATCTTTAATGAAGGTAATTTGTACATTGGCAATATGGCCGATAGCAAGCGAAGCATGCACGGTTGCCTCCACTATGGGCTGCAATATAAAAGCCGGCATTTTTCCCATTTCAATTAACTCGGGAGTTAAGTGATATTGCATGTCACCTTGAAACCTCATCTGTTCAGATATCAGGTAGTTTTCTAAAAACTTCCATTCTTCAGTGCCTGAGGTCATTCCTGTTTTGGAAGTGTTGAGGGCATGTCTCAGCATTTTATTATAAAGAGAAAGTACCTGAACAGCCTCTTTCGTCTGCCCGGTCAGGAATCTATTTTGAATTTGATTCAGAACGTTGAACATAAAATGAGAGCCAATGAATGCTTTCATAGATTGCAGGTTATTTATATGCAATGCCTCAATCATTCTTTAGCAATGATTCGTTTTTTCGCAAATAACGAAAATATTTGTTCCTATTGAACAATCAACTGCTTATAAAGGATTGTATTTCCTTCAATAGCATTGACGATATAGGCTCCTTTAACAGGAATTTCCAACAATAATGCGGTATTTTCGGTTGTCAGCCTTTGTGTTATTGCCTGTCCGTTTATTTGAGTTATGGTTATCTCCCAACCGGCAGGGTAAGGAAGTATCAGATGGATGGCACTCTTTGCCACTGAAGGATTGGGAAAAACTTCAACCGGCTGTTGAGGTCCGGCATCAAGCAGGTTAAAGGTTTTTGGTTTAGCATTAAATTCTTCCTCATTATCTTCCGTATCTATAATCGTATCATTCTGCTCGTCATATTCGCTGGTCTTTTTGTTCAATATCAAACTGTTTTGACGGCTTTTTGGTGCTTCCTGATCATCGAAAACCAATGTGTCATCAAGCCTGATGTGTTCTATGGTATCTTCTTTTAAAATTATTTTGGTGCAAGAATCCCTTTCCACAATATGCTTCTCCGTGCTGTCCCTTTTTTCTGTCAAATGGTCTTTCTCTTTGCTGAATGCAAAAAAAACAGGCGAACAAAAAAATATGACAATATATACCCTAAATCCCATACCCTTTAAATTTTTTGTTCTAAGATAGAATCCAAAATTTTAAAGAACTTTTCCGATTAACTAACGGCAAACTGTATTTTAGAAACGGTGAGATTATGTGATTAAATAATCACTACAGATGCAACCGCTCTTTTCTGGCCATCAGAGTGTCTTTGTTTTCAACATGGTCCGGATCGGGTACACAACAATCTACCGGACAAACGGCTGCACATTGAGGCTCCTCATGAAAACCAGTACACTCGGTGCATTTGTCCGGCACGATGTAATAGACATCTTGAGAAATAGGCTGACGGCGTGACTCAGCATCAATTTCTTCTCCGCTATCAAGAGTATAGAGGCCCCGAATACTGGAACCATCAGCGATAGCCCACTCGGCACCTGCCTCATATATGGCGTTGTTCGGACATTCCGGTTCACAGGCCCCGCAGTTGATACATTCGTCAGTAATGATGATTGCCATTTCGTATTATTTGTGGCAAAGATAATAAGTGAAGAATAAAGGCACACATTTTTTCAATGACATTCGTCATCGGCTGTTTATTCAAACAATTCGTGTATTTCCGGGGTGTAAATTGAAATAAATACCCTTTCATTTCTCTAATAGCTTTACCGCCTTTTCGGCTACTACAGAACTCAAAGCTACTCCCATTCCACCCATTCTGGCAGCTACAACCACACGATCGTTTATTCGCTTTATGATTGGATTTTTCTGTGGCCCCATAGCCATGATGCCACTCCAACGCATTTCTATTTTCACATCGGGATGGTATGGAATTATCGTTTCAAAAAGAAAATGCTCTAATGCCTTTTGCACCTTTTCGTTTAGATTAAGGTCATGTGTTTGCTCCCCCTCAAAATCCGTGTTTCTCGCACCACCCAAAAGAATTCGTTTATCAAGGTCTCTCCAATAGTAGTAGCCTTTGTCATAATGAAAAATGCCCTTCATTTTCAGATCCGGCATTTTTTCGGTGAGCAATACCTGACCTCTGGTAGCAACAATTTCCAGCTCTGGAAGGAGATCAGAGGCAAAGGCATTGGTGGTGATGATGAGCTGCTCAGCCGAAAATACCATGCCCGTTTTAGTGTAAACTTTGATTCCTGTTTCCGTAATTTCCATTTCAATTGCATCACTTCCGCCATAAATCCCTACTCCAAGTTGCAATGCCATAGCCCATAAGGCTGCATATAACTTCCCGCTGTGCAATTGCCCTTCATAATTGTTGGCAATGGCGGCCACCTGATTGGTGAACCCAAAATCGAGAAAATCGGTTTTTTTGAAAACATTCTTTATTCCCAGATACTTATATAATTGCGTATTGGCATGGGGCAAATATTCCAAAGCTGCTTTCAGGTCCTTTTCGTTTCCGGAGTTAAAAATTTCATGACTTCCTTTGTGTTGAAAATCAAAGGCTGCATCTCCAATAAGTTCTCTTGTCTTTTGCAATCCATTGTACCTGTCAAGTATCAGGTTATAAACTTCCTCTTCACTGCTTTGACGGAGATCATCCAGAATTTCTGAAATACTGCCGAAGCAGGCAAAACCCGCATTGCGGGTACTCGCCCCAATTGAAAATGGTCCGCGTTCAAGAATGATTATCCTCTTTGATGGGTATTTGTTCTTTAACTGAATGGAAGTATGTAACCCGGTCAGGCCGGCACCTAAAATGAGAAAATCTGCAGGCTTTAATAAGGTTTCTTGTTCCCAGTATGAAAGGTCTTTGTATAACATGCTGCAATATTACAGTCTGTATTTTGCTATCTTCTAAGCTTCGTTTGTTGAATCGGAAAATCGTTTTCAAAATCGTTGGAAACAAGCAGATTCTTGTCTCAAAATTGATCTTTTCATCAGCACTATCTCTGAAACCATGCTGCGTATATTAATTGACTCAATTGACCCTCGTAATATCAGCACCAAGAGCCCGTAAACGTTGCTCAATATTCTGATAACCGCGGTCTATTTGTTCGATGTTGTGGATGGTGCTTTTGCCTTTGGCGGTATTTACTTTATAGTATATGCTAATAACCCAAAAAAGTCTATTAATTGATGAATCATAATGATGGGCCAGATTCGTTTAGTTCTCAAAAACCAGATAGCAGAAATAATCCCAAATGGAATAATGTGAAGTAATACAAACCAATTCTGATACAGATGATACGATACACGAATTGCCACACTGAAAAAAACCAAAGAATAAGGATGCATTATCTTTTGCCTAAATGATAGTAAATAACCACAAAGGAAAAGTTCTTCAAATATTGGGTTCACAACTGAAATTAATAGAACGGCAGATAAGCTTAAAGAATTTAGTTGAATAAAATTGACTTTTAATTGAACATCTAATATGTCGACCAAGATGGAATAAAATAGCGTGTAGAAAAATATGAAAACACCATATAGAGCTAATGCATACAACAAATCTTTCAGTTGAAACATTAAACCAAGTGATTTGAAAGTCCAACCCCGATATTTAATGAAAAATCCAAGTGAAGTAAGGATTACTACTTCATAGACAAAAACACTATAAAGAGATTGAGTTGAAATAACATGATCGCCTTTGTAGATTAAATAAGCATCTCTTATTATCAGGAACCCAAAGGCTCCTATTAGTACAATTAGGGCTTCGGTCTTGTCCGAAATAGATTGGATTTTTTTCTTAAATGAGGGCATTTGATAGCAAATATATTTATTGCTTCTATTTATTATACTCGAGAAATAACCCCGTTAAGTCAGACGTTAAGCAAGTCTTCAATTTGCTTAGATTGCTTGGCTTTGAATGGCGTTTTCCTACCAATAGACAAGTTAAATGCGTCCTTTTAACTTAATTGACCCTCGTAATATCAGCACCAAGGGCCCGCAGACGCTGCTCAATATTCTGATAACCGCGGTCTATCTGCTCGATGTTGTGTATGGTGCTTTTGCCTTTGGCTGACAAGGCAGCAATGAGAAGGGAAACCCCGGCACGTATATCGGGACTGGTCATTTGAATGCCTTTCAAAGACCGTTTGCGGTCAAGCCCCATGACGGAGACGCGGTGGGGATCGCACAAAATAATCTGGGCTCCCATGTCAATCAGGTTGTCAACAAAAAATAATCGGCTCTCAAACATCTTCTGGTGAATCAGAACATTGCCTTTGGCCTGTATGCACATCACCAAAATAACGCTCAATAAGTCCGGTGTAAGTCCTGGCCATGGGGCATCCGCAATGGTCATCATAGAGCCATCAATAAAGGTATCTATTTCATAATGTTCCTGAGAAGGAACGAAAATGTCGTCACCCCGAATTTCAAAATTCAGACCGAGCCTTCGGAAGGTTTCAGGTATGATGCCCAAATGCTTCACTCCCGCACCTTTTATGGTTATTTCGCCCTGTGTTAAGGCAGCCATAGCCATAAAACTGCCGACCTCAATCATATCCGGCAACAGGGTGTGTTGGCAGCCTTTCAGGGAAGAAACACCTTCTATACTTACAAGATTGGAACCGATACCGGAAATCTTTGCTCCCATGCTCACAAGCATTTTGCATAGCTGTTGCACATAGGGCTCACAAGCGGCATTGTAGATGGTCGTAACCCCTTCTGCCAATGTAGCTGCCATGATAATATTGGCCGTTCCGGTAACTGATGCCTCACCCAACAGCATGTAGCTGCCTTTTAGTTTTTTAGCTTTAACTTTATAAAAATTTTCTTCTTTCAGAAATTCGAAGGATGCCCCCAGGCTTTCGAAACCCAGAAAATGTGTGTCGAGTCTTCTGCGACCAATTTTATCGCCTCCCGGACTTGGGATATAGCCCTTGCCAAAGCGGGCCAATAAAGGGCCGATGATCATGATGGAACCTCTCAGCTTGGCAGCCATTTTTCTGAACTCTTCCGAATTCATGTACTTAAGATCGAGCTCGTTGGCCTTAAAAGAATAGCTTCCGGTTCCCAAATGTTCTACGACAACTCCAAGACCTTTCAAAAGGTCAATCAGTTTGTTGACATCGAGTATGTTGGGGATGTTGTGAATGGTTACTTTTTCCTGTGTCAGCAGAACGGCTGAAAGAATTTGCAGGGCTTCGTTTTTCGCTCCCTGTGGTATAATTTCACCCTTTAGTTTATTGCCGCCGTTGATGACAAAAGAACCCATATTTAGCGGCGATTGCGATTCTTGTTCTTGAAATTCTTGTTCTTGAAATTGGTTCTGATTCCGGCGTTGGTTACCACAATCGGTTTACGCGGCATCCTTGCCTCTACATGAATATCCAACTCTTCCGGATTGATGATGAGTTTATTTTTTGACAGAATTTTGATATGTTCTGCCACCACATCAGGTGTCAGGTTTTCGTCGTTCCAGTTCCGTGAGGAATTGACCATGAAAGAGGCGATGTAATTGATAAAGGCCTTTTTTACCACAGATTCTTCCATGTCGGCGGCTTGTTCGCACATTTGCTGGAGGTTGCGGCCATAGAACCGGAATTTGATCAAGGTGTCTTTATACGGAACCCTTTCTGGTTTCTGGTCTATAACCTCACGTTTAGGTCTGGGATATGGCGAGTCCACATCCAATTTATAGTCAGACAATATGATGAGGTGATCCCAAAGTTTGTTCTTGTAGTTATCCAGATCTTTAACCAGCGGATTCAGGTTGATCATCACCTGAACAATGGTGCGTGCCATTCTGTTTCTCTTCTCCCTGTCTTCTATGGTCATCAGGTGATCAACCATATTCTGAACACTCCTTCCGTATTCCGAAATAACCATCGGTTCCAGTTGGGTGTTGTAATCAAATAATGTATTCATTGCTGCAAATATAAGTACAAAGAAGGTGATGCTGATTTATCGGTAAATTTCTGAACGAGATAGCAGGTTGACAATTCTCAGTATTTGATGCAGACGTTCTTTGCCTCAGTAAAAAACCGAAATGATTCCCAACCGCCTTCTCTTCCCACTCCGGAATTTTTCATCCCGCCAAAAGGGGTTCTCAGGTCGCGGTGCAACCAGAAGTTGATCCAAATGATACCGGATTTTATTTGTGCCGCCATGCGGTGAGCCCTGTTGAGGTTTTCAGTCCACAAAGTAGCAGCAAGGCCATACTCCGTTGCATTGGCATATTGCAACACTTCTTCCTCGGTATCAAAAGGCATGATGGTCACCACAGGCCCAAAAATCTCTTCCATATTGGTGCGGCATTTGTATGGCAATCCCTCTATGATTGTCGGGGCGATGAACCAGCCACTTTCACAGCGACCACCGGGATTCACCGCATGACCACCGGTCAAAACAGTGCCGCCTTCTTCCTTTGCAAGGTCTATGTATGACAATACTTTTTCCATATGCGGCTTTGAAACAACGGCACCCAATCGGCTGTCATCGTTCATAGGGTCGCCCACTTTCATCTTTTGAACTTCGCTGACAAAGCGGGTTTTGAATTTTTCATACAAGGATCGCTCAACAAAAATTCTGGAACCGCAAAGACATATCTGCCCCTGATTCGAAAAGGATGAGTTAAGGGTTGTTTTTATCATCTTCTCGAAATCGCAATCGGCGAAAATGATATTGGGGTTTTTACCACCCAGTTCCAGACTCATTTTTTTGAACATGGGTGCGGCCGTGGCAGCAATCTGTGCACCTGTTTTCGTGCCTCCGGTAAAGGAGATCATTGGAATATCCGGATGTTCGCTGATGGCCTGTCCCACCTTAGGTCCAAGACCATGAACAATGTTCATCACGCCGGGAGGCAAACCAGCTTCCATGCAAATTTCTGAAAGCAGAAAGGCCGTCATGGGAGTGATTTCCGAGGGCTTAGCCACCACGCAATTACCCGCAGCCAGTGCGGGTGCAATTTTCCAGGTGAAAAGATACAAAGGCAAATTCCAGGGAGAAATACAACCAGCCACGCCAATCGGGGTCCTTAAAGTATAGTTGATGGTATTATCAGCGGTTGCATGACTTTCCGAAGCAAAGTGCATCGCAGCCGTTGCGAAAAAATAGAAATTATCTCTGGCTCGGGGAATATCAACCGATTTGGCCAACCACAAAGGTTTGCCATTGTCTATACTCTCAGCCATTGCCAGCTCTTCTAATCGTTCTTCAATGATTTCTGAAATGCGAATCAGGATTTTGCTCCGATCCGCGTGTTTCATATGGCTCCAGTCATGAAAAGCATTTTTCGCTGCCAGTGTTGCGGCAGCCACATCCCGCTCATCCGAATCGGGGATTAATGAATAAACAACTCCCTGGGCCGGATCGTAATTGTCTAGGTATTGACCCGACATGGGTTCGCACAGTTTTCCATTGATGTAGTTTCGAATCTTGATCATATTTTTTAAAAGTTAGGGCAAGTTATTTGTCGGCTTAAATCAAATACCAATTCGTGATTCGCGAATCACAAATTTGAGCTGAATTATTGCCAACAATTGAGCTTGGTCAAATTTTAAGCTTACATATTTTTCAAAATTAGAACATAGGTTGGGTTTTGAAAAGGAAAAATAAATGGCAACAAAAAACATGATTTTAATCACACACGCTTTTGCGTAAAGTCATGCTTATCTGTTTTGAGACGAAAAGCCAGAAATTATAAATTGCATAAAATTTACTCCTGAAAAATGGCCAACCTCCTGATTACCCAAACATGTGTGCGATCCTGTCCCTACTGCTTTGCGAAAAAACATATGGACGACAACGACCGCGAAGGCATGATGAACTGGAAAGATTTTATCTATCTGGTTGACTTTCTCGAAGCATCCGGCGACAGGCACGTCTCCCTGCTCGGTGGCGAACCGACCTTGCACCCCGAATTCCCGGACTATATTGTTTATTTGCTTGAACGGGGTTTTTCGGTGAACACTTTCACCAGCGGCATTATGAATGAAAAAAGACTGCGAAGGCTCGAAAGGGTATTGGCAGGGGCCAATCCCGACAAGATTTCCTTTGTCGTGAATATCAACGATCCCTTAAAAAGCAATTACTCCGAAACAGAAAGGGTCAAATGTTTCCTGGAATCTTTTGGGCATGTTTCCTCACCCGGTTACAACATGTACCGCCCCAAATTTGAAATGGGTTTTTTGTTCGATTATATCAATACCTACGGCATGCGAAAACACCTGCGGCTGGGCTTGACGCATCCTATTGCAGGAAAGAAGAACGCCTATATCCGCTTGCCGGAAATCAATCAGATGATAGAAACACTTCTTTCTTATGAAGAATATTTCATCCGGTTTAGAGTGAAAGCCGGGCTTGATTGTGGATTCCCGCTTTGCGTTTACACCGATGAACAATTGGGGAAAATGTATAAGATTTCTGGCGGGAGATTGACTTTTGGTTGCGGCCCTGCCGTGGATATTGGTCCGGACATGATGGTTTGGTGCTGTTTTCCATTGAGCGATTATCACAAGAAGTCAATCTACGACTTCAACAACATGCAG
This sequence comes from Bacteroidia bacterium, assembly GCA_020053795.1. GTDB lineage: Bacteria > Bacteroidota > Bacteroidia > NS11-12g > UBA9320 > JAGVMN01. The sequence goes on from JAGVMN010000001.1 coordinate 38,588, forward strand.
GAGTTACTGGAATTCTATCGCGAAAAGCAGATGAATATCAGGACTGAAGTTCAGGGAATATTTGAAGAATGTGATACCTGTCATTGGCGTGAAGAAAACATGTGTGACGGCGGTTGTCTGGCCCATCAACTCAACAATTTTGTGAATGAAGCCCCCGTTCGTATGCCCGAAGTTTATCAGGTTTAATTGATGCTGCCATGAACAAGATGAAACATATTTTAGTGTGCGAAGACAACGAGGAACTCATCAGGAAATTTTCGTTTGAGGCCATAGTGGTAAAAACGAAGAACCCCGAACATGTCGGACATATCGGTCGGGTGGTTGAAGAGACAAACAAGGTGCATTGCATAGAACTGACCATAGAAGATAACCTCTCCGGCCTAAATCCGCTGGACGACTGGAAGGAAGTTCCCTTGCACATCAAAGCACCCAGAATGGGCCATTTTTTAGATTTTGTCAGGGTCCGGCATTTGTTGGCTCCCTTGAGTGTGCGGGTGTTTCTAAATTCCGGGTATGAGGAAACATATACTGATTTGCAATTGATGAGTTCTCTGGGAATTAACTGCGGGTTGTATTTTGATGAGAATCCAATCAACTGGAAGGAATGTACCGACCTCATGGATTTTGTGGTTTATCCCAAAGTTCCGAGGGCCACCGTAGAACCTTTTCATTACATCATTACCGAATACCAACCCAAAGAAACCATCAATTTCAGCGGGGTTTATTTCAACAATCCCGAAAAATATCTGCACATAGATAAGAACGAAAATGTAGCTCTAACCGCTGAAAACCTGACAGCAGGGAAATACCTGTTTAACGGAGTCGAACAGATTCAGAATATTGCGGAGAACAAAGCATACAAAGCCTATTTTCAGACCTGGAAGAAAAAGTTTCACAAAATATCGGCCTGTTCTGCTTGTCCGGCCTGGCGTATATGCGGCGGATTTTTCGAAAATCGTTTGGAAAGCAATCCGGGTTGCAGAGAGGCTTTTAGCGAATTAATTGACGCCGCAGACCTGCATTATAATAACAAAGAGAAAGAAAACGAAAAACAACCACAACTTTGCCAACTGTAATATTCAAACCGACCGAGAAATGCAATGCCCGTTGCACCTACTGCGACGTCGTTTCTCTTCGTGAGCCAAAGACGATGGAAGTTTCTCTGCTCAAAGAAATTTTCATTAAGATGGATGCTTATCTGAAGGAATTTCCCGAAGAAAAATTCGAATTTGTATGGCATGGCGGCGAACCACTTTTGCTTGGAAACGAATTCTTCGAAGCAGCCATTGAGTATCAGGAAGACTTTTGTGCTGAAACCAAAGACAGAATCAACCATTGCATACAAACCAACCTGACCTTGTTGAAGCCGGAACATATCGGTTTCTTTCAAAAATTGGGAATCAATTCAGTGGGCACCTCCTATGAACCTATTGAAGGAATAAGAGGAATTGGCAAGAAGGTGAATTCAGAACTTTATAACGACAAGTTTTTCCATGGCATCAACCTGTTGGAGAACAACAATATCGGATGGGGATTTATTTATGTGGTGACAAGAAAATCACTGGAAGATCCCGTTGCCTTGTTTCATACCCTTGCCAACCTGAAACCCGATGGTGGTTTTATGATGAATGCCGTGTTGATTTATGGCGACGACCCGGATAATCTGGCCATAACACCTATGGAGTACGTTGATTTTCTGGGTACGCTGTTCCCTTTATGGTGGCAGCATCGGCACAGGTGGCCGGAGGTTGACCCGTTTTCTTCACTCGTCAAAAATGCCGAGGGCCATAACAGTCTGGGTTGTGTTGACTCCGGTTCATGTGGCTACGAACATATTTACATCGGTCCGAATGGAGAAGCCTCTCAATGCGGACGTTCTGCCGATTGGGGTCTGATTAGCTACGGCAATGTTAAAGACAGAAGCCTGCAGGAAATTATGAAGGACCCCAAACGGGAAATGTTCTTTGAGCGGCAGGAATACCTGATGCACAATGATTGCATGGACTGTCGCTTTTGGAAAATCTGCCACGGTGGTTGTCCGTTAGATGCCTATGACGAAAAAGAAAAGAATTTTGATCGGAAGACCTTTTGGTGTGAACTGAAATCGGTCTTCATAGAAAAGTATTTTGAACCCATAACCGGATATTCCTTTTGACGATGCCAACTCCCATAACAGACCCTAACGCCATCCATGTAAAACATCGCGAAGATGATCTTTGGATAAACCCCGTCGGGGGTTTGGGTGACGTGCTGATGCTTTCAGGTGTTTTGAAATTGGTTCACGATCAGTTTCCCGACAGAAGATATAAATTGGTCAGGCGTACCAAGTATAGCACCTTTCTCAAAGGGCATCCAGCCATAGATTATATTGGCTATCCACCGGCAACTTCAAAAAACATCATCACCACCGACTATTGGAGCGAATGGCCTATGGGTGGTGGAAAAGACAGGGCTTTTCAGAGACTGGCTGCGAGGTTTGGCCTGGAAACGCCGGTTAAGGAGGAGCTTTATGTGCCGTTTGAAATAGAGAAGGATTCCTTTTTGGAAAGAGCCGTACCCTGGGAATTAAAAAATATTTTGATTGCACCATTCTCTGATTCACCCCGGAAAATGATGCCATTTGAAGCATGGGAGCGGCTGGTATGGTTGCTGAAAGAAGACAATTATTTTGTGCTTCAGGGTGGTCGCAGTATGGAAATACCGATCAGGGGGGTTTACTCTGTTTTGGGAGCCACCGATCCGATACAGATGCTGTACCTGATCAAAAAATGCAACCTCGTTATCACAGCAGATAATTTTGTTATGCACGCGGCCAAATTGTTGGGTACTCCTGCTGTTGTGCTATGGGGCCCCACTCAGAGAATAGTTTATGGCTACGAAAACCATTCGCACATAGAAGCTCCTTTGGACCATTGCGAATTGAAGGACAAATGCCTCGGACCGCATGTGGCGGAAAATTACAGCAAGCCATGTCCGCTGGAAGCCGAACACTGTATGAACAAGATTGATCCTGAAAAAATATATCATCTGGCTGTTTCAAAATTGTAAATGTCATGAAAGAAGAAAACGAAGACCAAAAAATTACCCGAAGGGAGGCCCTCAAAAGAGGATTCAAAGAAATGGCCAAAGCAGGAGCAGTGGCAACCCTGGGGGGTTTCATTACAAAAGCTTTGGCTTCTGAAAGTCCAAAGCCCACCTATTACAGCTATTACAGTTCTTATTATAGCAGTTACCGGTATTCAAGTTACAGTTATTACAGTCTGTATGGCAGCTATGGTAGTTACAGCAGCTATATTAGCTATCACTATTTCAGTTACAGCAGTTATAGTAGCTTTTACAGAAGTTATAGCAGTTATTACAGTAGTTACAGCAGCTATTATAGCAGCTACAGATATAACAGTTACAGCAGTTATGGATACAGTAGCTACTACAATTCATACAATAGCTACTATAATTCTTACGGGAGTTACGGCGGGTATAACAGTTATGGAGGCTACAACAGCTACGGCTATAACAGTTATAATAGCTACGGATATAGTAGTTACGGTTATTCAAGCTATAACAGCTACCGCAGTTACAGCAGCTACAACAGTTATAACAGCTATCTTAGTTTCAGCAAATACCGCAGTTTGCATAAAAAATATAACAGTCTGGCCTGATGAAAACGTTTCGAATTCTCGGAATCGTGCTGTTAGTTGGGTACATTTATCCGGCAACAGCACAGAATCTCTATCGCCATAAAAGCGGCAGTACCTATGGTTTTTATGACGTGAACAATACGCTCAAAATTGCCTATCAATACGATGATGCACTCAATTTTAACGAGAACCTGGCAGCAGTAAAAAAAGCCGGAAAGTGGGGATACATTAATCCCAGTAATATAACGGTGATTCCTTTTGAGTACGACGATGCCTGGTACTTTACCCAGGGATTGGCAGCCGTAAAAAAAAGTGGAAAATGGGGATATATAGATGCCAATAACGGTGTTATTATTCCCTTTAGTTACAGCGATGCCGCTGACTTTTCGGATGGACTGGCATGGGTGGAAAAGAATGCCCAGATCGGTTTCATCAGCAAGACAAATGAGGTTGTCATTCCATTTCAATACAACGCTGCAAACTCATTTGAAAGTGGCCTGGCAGCCGTTCAAAAAAATGGCAAGTGGGGCTATATCAACAAAAGCAATTCCGTTGTGATTCCAATGAGATATGACGATGCCACCTACATTAACGATGGTTTTGCCCCGGTCAAATTCGGAAGCTATTGGGGCTATTTTGACACTTATGGGAATCAGGTAACTGATTTCACCTTCAGCACCCACAGCGATGAATCATTCGTCAATATTACATTCGGAAATGGTTATGCCAGCTATACCTACAAGCAGCTCGACAACTACAAGAAGGGCGATTCTGAATACGGAATGTATCTCGATCATTTAAAAAAGGCTGTTCAGATCATCCGAAAGAATCAAAGCTATTTCAGCTATGCCGAATGGAAAGTGCTTGCCAAATATTATCAAAAGATTGGCGATAACGAAAACTACAAAATCGCCAAAAAGAACTCAAAAGCTGGTGGCAGTTCTGGAAAATTAAGTCGCCCGGTTCTATACCTTGGAACAGCACCTCTTAAGTTAGCCATGACAAACACATATCACCATTTCCCTTTATATGCTGAATTAAGCGGCCCGAAATTGGGATTGGGTTTTCGCTATAACACGATTACCAATTATGCGGACAAATGGAAGTTTGGCGGATGGCGAGATTCTGAAGACGAAAACTATCCCTATTCAGGCAAGGAGTATTCAGGTTTAATGTATTTTAAAGGGAAAAAGAATTTTAAACCGGGACTGGAATTCAGGTACGGCACTTATGAGTTTTCGCCTTTGTCTATGACCCTAACTGATAAAAGTACCGGATTGTCTGTTATAGAGAATAAGTCACCAAAAATAAATACCTACGATCTGACCTTTATTTTGAATTTCAGAAAGAGTTGGAAGTTTCTTTACATAGAGTCGGGTTACAGTTTTGGATTGGGTTATAAAAAATGGGATTTTGGTTATGATCAGGGGCAATTCACAAACTCCTTAAAAAGATTTGAGGATAAATGGATGCATCTTCAGGTTCCTTTCAGGGTGCAATTGAGAGCGGGGATTCGGTTATAGGTTTGTGGAGTTTAATCGAAGAAAAATATGGAGCAGAGGGTGTTGCAAATCCCGAAGGGCAGGCTTATTCCAATAACTCCAAAGTACAACCATTTTTCATCACTTTCACTGAACCGTTCCATGGACCATTGTCGGTTGCAGTTGCATTATAATAATAGGTGCCTACTGGTAAAGTAAAATTTGCACAGCCACTAGAACCACAACTTGGGACGGTTGTTGAATAATATGTAGTAATGTATCCTGTTTGACCGCCAATAGAAACGGTTTGCTTTTTGCCGGGTGACCATGACCAGAATGTAACGTTTCCCTCATAACTGCATGTTCCATTGTCATCAGTTGCAGCTGGATTATAATTAGTGGCTGATCGGTCAGTGCAACCAAAAACCTTTGGTTCTTCTTTTTTACAACTATTTATAACTGGTAATCCACCAATTAATGAAAGACAAACGCCTAACGTCACCATTTTTCTCATTTTGTTTATTTTAATTTTCCAAATTGCCCGTATTTGATTTTTATAGGAGTTAAATTTCCATAATTATTAAGGTGTTCGATTGTTGTCATTCGAACTTCTAAAAGTACAATTTTGCCTTTAACGCTTTTACTAGATAAATTTTCAAACACAACTTTATCGCCAATCTGTGTTATCAATTTTTCTAAATGATTTGCAAAATATTTGGAAAGCATATCGATAAATTACCAAGTAATTGTAATTTCTTTCGTACAATAGTATTCCCCGCCAAGTGAAGAATTGGTAATAACCGCAATATAATTTTTCGAATCGTGTCCCGCAAATTTGGTTTGAAATTTCAAATTCGCTTCAGGTTCATTTGAAAAAACGAGATATGAACCAGTAAATTTGTATACGGGATTAGTTTCATAAATATCTATGGTGCAGTTACTCTTAAAGTTGTAATTATCACAACGCTTTATGACGAATTCAATTGTTCCATTGCTTGAATCAATTGATGCCACTTTCAGCTTAAAAACGTTTGTTAAATAATCTGAATATAACCAACTAAACCAACTATCAAAATTTGATAAATCTCTCGTTGATGCAGGATAGTCACAACCCGTAAATTTCCCTAAACCTGGTTGGATAGACATCCCCCCAACCGTTTTATCCATTACATAGAATTGCTTAGAAATTGAATTAGACCCATCTTGATTTGATGCAGTTAAACCAACGTTATAGGTTCCAGCCGCATTATATGTTACAATCGGGTTTTTCAAAGTAGAAGAATTTGGCGATCCATTTGGAAAACTCCATGACCACGAAGTTGGATTATTTAGGCTTTCATCAAAAAATTTAATTGCCTCACCTGTATAGATATCTTCGACTCCCTTAGTACTAAATTGAGCAATAGGTTCTTTTGTTATGGCTCCAACCTCAATGTAATTTACAGCCGTTTTAACATTGCTGCCATGTTGATTGCTAACTGTTAGGGAAACATCATAACTGCCAACTGTTCCATAGCTAATAGTTGGATTTTGCTGATTCGAAGTATTTGGTGTCCCACCAGGAAAACTCCAGGACCAAGACGTAGGTGTGTTCATACTTCTATCATTAAAAGTGACTGATTGTCCTTTGCTTATTTTGTTGGTACCCGTAATATCAAAATCGGCTATAGGTTTAACAATAGCCTGCTTAGGATTTTGAATAATATAGGCCTCTCTAAATATTTTACCTCCTGCTAGAGTATGCCACCCGTTTTGAACAAAATTGTAGTCAACCCATCCGGTGCCATTATCCTTCCATTGACTGCCCCATGAATTAAGCAGCTTGAATGCGTTTTTGGAATCATCCCAGCCATAAAGTATCGCAGCATGATATCCAATATATTTCCAACCCCATGATTTCCAAATATCCATATTATCATTATCATAAAAATCTTCATCTACTTTAAAAGCAACAATTACGGGTAAACCGGCATGAATAAATTCCTTTATTGTTGCAATGCTTATCGGATCCAATTTGAAGTAGTGGTCTATCCTGTGAGAGGAAGCCGAATTAATTTGAGAAGGAGATGGCTGTTTGGAACAATCTTGATAGTCGTAGGGCATTTCAGAAATTTTACAAACCCCTTGATCTTTTAAAACAGAAAAGTTATTAGGAAGCAGGGAACCTTTAGTGCAGTCATTTGGGTTTTCATGAACTTGGTTAAACAGATAAGAAGGTGAATAAACAATAGAATTAGTTGAATAGGGAATGCCAAGTTTCTCGTGATCCAAAATACTTTTAGACATTGCAGTCGCACAACTGGCACAAGAACCCTGTTGGCCCTGATTAAAAGGTTGAGATGGTATTTTTAAAAAGAATGAAGAAGGAAGAGTACCAGATGGAGGAATTTCTGGAGCATCAGGAATTGAATCATACATTAAATCTGGCGTCTCCACTAAACCCAACCCATTAATAACTGGTTCAGGGGTTATTTTATCTTTTTCCTTTTTGCAAGAATTAAAAGAGATGAAGCAAAAAATTACGACAATGGTTCCTATGGGAATTTTATAATTAGTTTTCATAATTTGTGTTTCTTAGCCAAGGATCAACTTTTATTGAATTAATAAATTATCGTCACCAGAAGACTGCTAATAACGCTTTTTCTCTCTTAACTCCTTGATTTGAGGCATCCAAGATTTAATTTCTTCTGGGTCGAAAAAGTTCCAAGTTTTCGCCAATGATGAACTATATATTTCTTCAAGAGCAGTGACCAGAGGATTAAAAATTCCAGCGTCTCTTAAAGGAATATAGTTATTATCAGAGTACTTTTTTTCGGATTTAACATCAAAAACGACTTCATTAATTTCAATATTTCGGATATTTATTTTTTCATGAGACAAAATCTCAGAAAAAGTAATTTTGATTTTCCCACTTAAAGACCACTTCGATTCGTAAGAATAAGTATAGGTGTAATAACTTGCACCGTATGGCCTAAAGTTATAATGACTCTCTGATTTCCACGGAGAATTAGATAAAAATTGAAGACTAGGGATGATCTCGACCTCTATTACAATGTCAGTAGCTTTTTTGTCAATGTAGGTTATTTCATCATAACCGTTAAATGGACCTCTAAAAGTAAATCCTCTTGATGTTATCATTTCTTGCAAATCATTTTCCAGACTTTTCTTGAAATCTGTGAAAGGTCGCTCATTAAAATAACGAAAAACTTTCTGTTCAAAAGCTGGGGATACCAGTACCATTCCAATTCCGGCAGAACCCGCTGTAACTGTAGTCTTTGGATCATAATTAAAATTCACTGTCTTTAGTTGTGTCTCAAGTGTTGTCGCCGTTTTTTGAGTAGCCGATGCCATTAACAAAATGCTAAACACGATAACC
>JAGVMN010000019.1 GCA_020053795.1 Bacteroidia bacterium
AATTTTTTCCCGCAATTCTCTTTGCTGACAACCCCTTTTTTATACCTCGGTTTTCAACTCATAACAATTCACTGAACTAATTTTTAAACAACCTCTTAAATCTCCATCGGCCAGAATTCCATAAGGAGCAATATATGCCGAGGTATTATTTCCGTCAATAATATTTCTTTTGATAAGAATTTTATATCCCTGTGCCCCCGCAATTTCAATTGAAGGGTTAACACCGTATGTAGGTGTTGACATTTTCCTTGAATTGTCATATTGAAATGAACAATTGTATATAAGCGTTTTACCCGGATTTGTCAATTTTATGTGCCGCTTACTTTGTGTGTTTGTAGCACAGTAGGCACCACCACTTGTAAAAAGCGAATTCAGACTTAGGTCGTTGGAAGTAATAGAACAGTCCCTAATTACAGAATGGTAATATGTACTCAAAATAGATTTAAGGTTATTGGTAAAAACCGCATTGTTAACCTCCATTGTGTAAAATGGTGTATTACTGATTGCCTCAATGGCGGTAGTCAAAGAATTAAAAGTGCCACCAAATATGCTCGAAGTTTGGCCATCTACTTTAACGAATGTGCAGCCAGTTGTAACATCTTGATAAAACACATTGCCTTGCTCACTAACAGTAAACTCGGCATTTTCCGCTTTAATACCTTTTCCGCGTTGGTCCCAGCATCGGTTGCTTTGATTGATGCTTTCAAAAGTGCATCCACCAAAATAAACTCCGGTTACATTCTTCAGATAGACCAGATTTCTCTTATCCAAATCATATCCCCCACCTGAACTCAATGATGGGAATGGGTCCTGACTCCCCCCATCAATGGTAAATTTTATATTATTCAGTCTGAATGCAGATGCTCCCTTATCACTTGACGGTGGTTTGAAGTCTATTATTTCAATGCTCGTGTAACAGTTTTTAAATACAGCCCCCGTTGACGTTCCAAGGCCGGCATAACTCTCAATAATACCACCATCACTTGAACTGATTCCTTCGTAAGCATTTTGTATGATTGCCCCAACATTCAAGACCACTCGTCCGTATTGTGCATTGAGAACTCCTCTAAATTCCAATTGGTTGTTAAATTTATTGACATTGGGTAATTTGGTATAATGACTGGGGTGAATACCATTTGTGTTAGGAGCAAGACCAAGTATATAAATCCCTGCCCATATCGGACCTCCAGGTGGATTCTTAGTTGGGTCAAAATAGTTCTCAATTTTTCCACTAACATTGAGTATGCCCCCATTGCCCGAAGAATAGGAACGAATCTGGATTGATTTCCCCATACTAATTTTAACAACATCTCCGGATGCAATTGTTAAAACCCCATTGTCTTTAATTTCAATTCCATTATCTCTTGCATTATCTCTTTGGGGTTGAGTCAATCCAGACCAAGTTTTAGTCGCATTTTGAATAACCAATTGAGAAAAGCACAAATTGTGCGTAAAAAGTAGCGTCACAATAAGGCTAACTAGTTTGAGAAGTTGTAATTTGGCTGTTGGCTGTTGGCTGGTGGCTGGTGGCTGGTGGCTGTTGACTGAGAAGGTAGAATTTTTCATGATGACAATTTTAAGGTTTAAGAATCGGATAATTTCATCAAAAGTAAATGAACATAATTAATAAACAAGTCAAATTTTATTTTTATGACAGATATCAGTCCTCTAATTTTCGCTGCACCTGATTTCAAAAGAATCAACTTCTTGTTCTTTAATTTTCTATTTTGCCTTTGAGGTTTTGACAAGTTTAAAACTCAACTTTTAACCCTTCACTTTTAACTCTTCATCCGCCGCCTCTGCTATCATCCTTTCCACTCTTTCCTTTCCGAGGTATCTTTCAATAAGATGGTGAGCCAAATACAGAACAGGCGTTAAACCAATAGCCACTGTGAACTTGTAAGCGTAGTTCACCAAACCGATGGCAATAATTTTAGAAATCGGCCAATCAGAACCTATCCCGAAAGCTATATAGAGAACCACAAAACTGTCTATGAACTGAGAAACCAAGGTAGAACCTGTCGCCCGCAACCATATCTTCTTACCCCCTGTTGATTTTCTAAGAGCGTGAAAAATCGTGATATCAACCAACTGACCAATCAGAAAGGCCACTAAGGAACCAAGAATAATCCAGTTGCTTTGTCCGAAAATGGCCCGATAACTTGATTGCATATCATGAACCCCTTTTGCAGAATTGCTTCCGGGCCACCAATCGGCCGGCACCAGATTTATGGCAAAAAACACCATGAGAAAACAATAGCCAATGAGGCCCACAGCGAGGTAAGAAAGAAACTTGACCCCGCGTTTCCCAAAATATTCATTGATGATATCGGTGAGAATGAAAACAACAGGCCAGAGCAAAACACCGGCTGTCATTTCGAAAGAAAGGTGCTGCCCGAAAATCAAAAGGTTGGCAGGGTTGAATCCCAATGATTTTTCAAGAGAGAATATCTTCACCCCGATAAACTCAGCTAGCAGTGCATTGGCAATGAAGAACCCCGCAAGGAGTATAAAAAGTTTGTCTGCTTTGTTTTTCATGGGTAGTGCAAATAAACAAAATCTGTTGGTGATTCCGTTGGCTTGTCCTTTGGCTGAAGCCAACGGGAATATGCAAAGATTAGTCAGATCAAATATATCCTCTTTGTTTGATTTCAGAAATATCTTCTGAGTGCTTCACTTTTATTTCCCAAGTCGTGATGTAGTCAGGATTTACAATTATGTCACCCGTCGATTTTTCTCTGTATTCACCTGCAACGGCTTTCTTAATGGTGTCCTTGTCATAAGGCATTTGAAAGATGCTACCATCCCTCCTTGTAAATCTCAATAGTCCACTGTCTGATAGTTCAAACAATGTCCCTGACGTTTGATACTGCTCAATTATTTTTTCGTCCTGATCAATAAAAGTCAGTCCAATAAGGAATACTTTGGCCTTCAAAAATTTCTGTAATTGTTCCCAGGTCATCCTTGGTTTATTCTGTGTCAGTCACCTTGATTGAGTATTATTGTTAAGAGTTGCCTATAATGCTTTAATTTAATGAACGGAAAAGAGAACCCTCATTGCACCCACAACAACTTCTTCTCCTCAAAAAAAGATTCTTCAAAAACTTCATTGAGATGAAAGGTATCCACCTGTAAGTATGGGTAAAGTTCCAACAAATTGTCTATCTCTGCTTCCAAATCCCCACCTTTGAGTGCCAATAAACCTTTCACTTTTTTAGAACTATTCTCATTCAATAGTGGTTCTGTCCAGGCAAACAATTGACTAAGACTGGCAACTGACCTTGAAACAACAACATCGTATTTGCCTTTCAGAGCTTCCCCTCTTGTCACGTCAGCGGTGAGATTTTTCAATTCAATGGCCTCAGCTACTGCACGAACAACCTTGATCTTCTTACCGATAGAATCCACCAAATGAAACCGGCACTCCGGAAAAATAATGGCCAAAGGAATGCCCGGAAAGCCGCCACCCGTGCCGATATCGAGAACAGAACTTCCCTTCTCGAAGTCAAGAAAGGCAGCAATGCCCAAAGAATGCAATACATGGTGGAGGTAAAGGTTGTCAATATCTTTTCTGGAAACCACGTTGATCATTTCGTTCCAACTGCCATACAACACCCCAAGTTTGCTGAATTGTTTTTTCTGGAGTGTACTCAGTTCGGGGAAATACTTTTCTATCAATTCCATTTTTCGGGCTTCATAAAAAGACCTTTTAAGCCCAGCGTCAGGTTGTAGAAAAGGAACAGAAAATCGAACAACGGCAGCAACGCAACAGAACGCGTTGATCTGAGTTTCATGGCTGCCGGATAAAACACTGCATACTGAACAGCAAATTTCAAAACGACCACAGAAACCAGCCAAATCCAGTCGAAGCGGAGTCCCATGAGCAGAAGTAAGGAGAAATAGAACACGAAATGAAAAAAGGAATAAGTTCCCAGCCAAAAGCGGTGTTTGGCCTTATAAAACCTGCCCGTGGAAAGATGTCTTGATTTCTGACGCCACCAGCGGCTGAAGCTTTTCTTTGGATAAGTTTCTACAAAACTCTCCGGCACCATTTGTACCGCCGTGTTTTTCTTGTTGGCCGTTTGATTGACAAAAAGATCGTCATCTCCGGAGAGAAGGTGCTGATGTTTGGCAAATCCCTTGACGCTAAAAAAAAGATCGCGTGTATAGCTCAGGTTCCTGCCCACTGCCATATAGGGCATACCGTTGAGGGCATAACCAAGATACTGAAGGGCAGTGTGCAGGGTTTCATAATGGATGAACATTTTCAGTGGCGACCAACCTGCTTTATAAGGAGAATATCCAATCACGATTTCCTTGTCTTCGCCAGTTGCAGCAACCATGCTTTTTATCCATTGATCGGACACCGGACGACAATCAGCATCGGTCAAAAGCAGTCGGTTATATTGGGCTGCTTTGATTCCCATCGTAACGGCAAACTTCTTTCCCCGGTGAAAACGATCTTCTATTTTCAGGGTCACTACTTTCAGGTTTTTAACATGTTTAGAAAGCTCTTCGAGAAACTCTTCAGTGCCATCCCATGAGCCATCGTCAATCACCACCACTTCAAAAACAGGGTAGTCCTGGTCAATAACCGAAGGAAGATATTTCTCCAGATTTTCCCTTTCGTTTCTTGCACAGATAATCACAGAAACAGGTTCTTGTTTCGAGGTGGGATTGCGACTTGAAAAAAGAGCTGCTTTGTTGAATACCATTAAATAGAAAGCGATTAGAATCAAGGCTGATCCTGCAAATACCCAAAATATTATTTCCGAAGACTCCACGTTCAATGCTGGATTGAGAAGGCAAAATTAGATAGAAACGGGTCTCACTTTTCAACGAATTTGAGACCTTGTGTGCATAAAGTGTCAGGTATTCATTTTGAATCCAATACCTTGGTTAACCGGTTCTCCAGCAATTTTTATGATATCAATATCCTTGAAGTCTTCGCTGTCAACGGTCTGTATCATGTCGTCTGTCCTTGCATTAGCCGGTATGCCACTCATCCTCAGGTGTTGGTGACGAACCACCTCTTCAATCACCTTTCTGACCGCACGACCATTGCCGAAATATTTATCGCGGTTGTCGTACATCATATTCATCGTTTGCCTCAGGGTCTCTGTGCTTGCTTCACTGGTTTTAAGATTATTTTCCGAAAGCTGATTGCCGGCAATCTGAATAAGCTCGGCCACATTGAAATCATCGAAATAGAAGGTTCGGTCGAAACGCGATTTCAGTCCGGGGTTAGATTCCAAAAATCTCCTCATATTTTCGGTATAACCCGCCGCAATGACAATGAATTGTCCGCGGTGGTCTTCCATCCTTTTAAGTATGATTTCTATGGCTTCCTTGCCATAATCAGAGGTGCCTCCTTCAGTAAGTGAGTAGGCTTCGTCTATGAACAAAACACCGCCCATTGCCTTTTGGATTATTTCTCCCGTTCTGATGGCTGTCTGACCTACGTATCCGCCAACCAAAGTCTGACGATCGCATTCAATCAAATGACCCCGTTCTAAAATTCCAAGGGCTTTATAAATTTGTGCCAGGATTCTTGCTACTGTTGTTTTGCCGGTGCCGGGGTTTCCGGTAAACACAGAATGCAAAGAGAAAGCATCCCTCACATCTTTGCCCGTTTCTTTGTAATAGCGAACGAGCTTAATCAGTTCGTCTATATCAGCTTTTACCCGATCGAGACCTATCATGATTTTAAGTTTGCTGACAGATTCTTTCAACAAATCTTCATCAATGGGTATATCGGCATACAAACCGGCCTTTTTCAGGTTTAATTTTTTAACATCTTCAGCCATAATGGTTGAGAGTTCATCCATTGTGAGAGAAGCAGGGTTGGCAATTTCCATGACACGAAGGCCAAGATGCATTTTGCATTCATCAATCCATGAGTTTACCAATCGGGCATTTCCGAAAAACTTGTCGCGGTTTCTGTAGGCATTCACCAATTTCTTGTATATTGCTTCTCTGGCTTCCGGACTGAAACTGATTCCTCGTTTAGAGGCAGCATAATCGGCAATTTGAATGAGTTCCTGAGGCACATAATCGGGAAAATCAAAAACCATGTTAAACCTGGATTTCAAGCCAGGGTTAGATTCCATAAAAGTATCCATTTCAGCTGGGTAACCTGCCACAATGATGGCGATATCTTCTCCTTCCGAAAGTTCTTTCAGGATTATTTCAATGGCCTCTTTGCCAAAATCCTTTGCGTCATCATCTTTTCGGGCCAATGAATATGCCTCGTCAATAAAGAGAATTCCACCTTTGGCTTTTTTTAAGGCAGCTTTTGTTTTAGGTGCTGTCTGGCCAATAAATTCAGCTACCAGATCACCGCGATCAACCTCGTGAACGTGTCCTTTGGTGAGCAAACCCAGTTTTTTATATATCTTTCCCAACTTGCGGGCCACGGTGGTTTTGCCCGTACCGGGATTGCCTTTGAAAACAGCGTGAAGGTTTATCTTTTCGCTTTCCTCAAGACCCTTGTCTTTTCGGATGGTAATAAAACTAAGGTAATTGCTGTACTCTCTGATTTTTTCTTTTACTTCACCCAGACCAATCAAGCCCTCCAATTCGTCCATCACACTTTCAATACCTTCTTCTTTGGTGCCAATTCGGAAGGTACGGCCGATCTGGGGTGTTATTTCGTCAGTTCTTGGGTGGGAAACAGCAAAATCGGTGGCTTTTGCCTCAATATAATCGTCTCCTACTTTAAAATATTTGGTAGCAATCAACTTATCCAGAAAAAGGATATCAACGTAATAGGTGTCTTTAGCCCAGGTACCTAAATTGTCAGAACCCCAACCTACGGTAATCGAAAAATCCTTGTCCTGAGGGTAAACAAAAAACAGTTTTGTGACACTGCCTTTCAGGAGGTTGGAGGAAGTGCGAAAGTTGAAGGTGAGCTCACAGGTCCAGTAGTTGACATTTTCTATAAGGCTCACGGCATTAAATTCAGCCCACACATAACGCACATAGTTAATATTAAAAGCTGAATAGTACTTTCTCGTTTCTATGGGAACATTGGCATCGGGTCCTTCGTATAATTTAATGGTGTTGAGTTCAAAATAAGGAAAACCGCCTTCTTTAATATTGCCGTATTCCTGAACATAAAAGTGTTTCTCGGCAATCAGTTCATTTTCTAACCATGCCTCCCATTTGTAAACCCCTTTTTTCCAATAGCCGCCTGCTGTTCTTGTACCCCACCCTTCGCGAACATAAATGGTATGATTATTCTGAGAGACCTCTCGTTCACAATTTAAATCACATATTTCCTTCTTGTCGGCATCAAGACATTTGAGGTGTAAATTCAACGGCCAGTCTTTGCGTTTGAATTGCAAATTGAAAAAAGAAAATTCGCAATAGACATAACTACATTCTGATTCATCAAATACGGAACGGTACTTTTTCTTATTCTCGGCCAACCACTCGGTAGCTCCGTATATTTTTATGTTTCTGAAAAGGTAGTTTTTTATTGAAGCAGCCATTTTTAAATCTTGGGCAACGTTAGTAAGAAAACGAATAAAATGCAGATTATTTTTTCCTAATGGCTATAAAAAATGATGAAAGAATTTTTTGGGTTAATGATAAAGTTAAATGGTATTTTTGCCGGCTCTTTCGGAGAGGTGCCTGAGAGGCCGAAAGGAGCAGTTTGCTAAACTGTCGTACCTGGAAACGGGTACCGCGGGTTCGAATCCCGCCCTCTCCGCCAGCGGGGTTTTAGCAATTAAAGCCCTCACCATTTTCGGGGTGTAGCGTAGCCCGGTATCGCGTCTGCTTTGGGAGCAGAAGGTCGTAGGTTCGAATCCTGCCACCCCGACAAAAGATGAGGTTTGATGCCTCATTTTTAATTTGTGAAGGTTGATTATTTTTGTTATTTAATTTACCGCACCCATAGCTCAACAGGATAGAGCAACGGTTTTCTAAACCGTAGGTTTCAGGTTCGAGCCCTGATGGGTGCACCAAAAGTTCTTGTGAGACGACTTTTTTGTTTTTACAATTTTTACCAATTGTGGTTTTACCAAAATTCAATGCACATCAATTCATACCTTTTGATTTCCCATGAATATCGGTTCTCCAATTATTTATAAAGCCTTACTATTGCATTGATCTAATAGTTATGAACAGAGCTTTTCTCTATGGGGATGGATTTTTTGAAACCATATATGTTCATGGTGAGGAGATTCCTTTATTCGACAGGCACTTGAAACGAGCAAGAGCCTCGGCAGACATTTTACATCTCAAATGGCCTCAATCTTTGACAGATGAGTACCTGTCATCAGAGATCCGGGAACAGGTGAAACTCAAAAAACTGAATGAAGCCCGATGCAGAATCAGTTTTTATCGCAAAGGTGGCGGGTATTATATTCCAGAGAGCAATGACATGGAATGCCGTTTTATCCTTGATGAATTTGTTTGCCCCGAATTCGCTCTTGGGGTAATTCCGACGATTCAAGCCAACTCATTGGAAGACTTAACTGAGTGTTGCGAGAGATTACCACCGGCAAAAGTGGTTGTTTATGATGCAAACGTCAAATCGAAAGATCCATTTTCCGGGGTCAAAAGTTTATCCGCTCAGTTCTATGTTCAGGCCGGAGTTTTTGTGAAATCAAAGGATGCTGAGGAAGGCATTATTCTTAACCGTGACCGCAGGGTAGCCGAACTTTTGTTGGGAAATGTTTTGGTTGTGAAGAACAAACAATGGTACACCCCACCCTCGGATGAAGGTGGAATTGTAGGAGTGATGATCTCTGAATTGCTGGATAAATTTAAGAAAATAACGCTAACACCTTTGAGTACCGCTCACCTCAGCGATGCGGATATTTTAATTGGTTGTAATGCTTTAAGAGGCCTTTATCGCCTGAAATAAATGGGATACTACCGAAGGTCAATCACAATGTTGGTGCCGTATGTTTTATGTGGTTGAAGGGAGACTCCAACGGTTTTATATCCTCCCATAAGTATCAACCTGTGTCCCAAACTCTCTACTCCTTCATCAACCAAAAGGTTGATAAGATGTTCAAAAGCTTCAAAAGACCCATAACTGCAACATTCGGCGAAATAGCCCGAACTGCATGATGGGCTATATACCGACCTCACATGACCGACATATCCGGCCATTCCTGAATTCTTTGCATGGCAGAAAGCCCCCTGATAAAGTTCAAGGTCCGGAACAAAAACCGCTTTAGGAGCCTCATTTGAAAGATATTCTATCAGTGAAGCTTCGTATTTAGTCATGTTTGCCCTGGTTTTTTTCTTAATGTCGGCCAGATAGGTGTCCAAAAACAAATTTGGGTTCATTCGGCAAAGGTTTATCAATCGGATGAATTCTTTTTCTTCTTTGGATAAATAAGCCGCATCTTTAGCGGTGTTGGCCTTTAGATATTTGGCATCGCTCCATTGTTTAAAATCAGGTTTTTTACTCTCCTTCACACTCGGTGCGACCTCTGTCTTCTTTTGTTTGTTGATGGTTATGGGCTTATGAACCGATAGCAAACTGTCATAAGCGTTCTGAAGAATTGTCATTTGATTAAGAATAGCGTTGTTTGCCTCAAAAAGAGAATCCGTTTTCCGGACAAGCATCCGGTTCTTTTTCAACAGTTTCTCGTTTTGCTTTTGCAAGACATGGTATTTTTTGGGAGAAATGCAACCAAAGGTCAAGTGGAGAATCAATATTAGAATAACGACCCGATGCATTGGAATTGAAACGATTACTAAATAAGAATTATTTTGTCAGAATACAAGTTGAAGAACTAAAGTCAAGAATTTTCCAATAAAAAACCGGTTAGGGGTATTAAGTTGCTTTGATTGTCTTTAAATCAGTTTATAGTTCTGATACTCTCCAACCCTGTAACCGGTCTTCCTTTCAAGCCAATTTAGTATTCTTGGTTTCAGCCCAAATTTCTTTTTTGACGGATCATAATAAAACTGCCAGTTCCTTCGGCTGATTCGTTCCAACATAACCTTTGGGTGAGTTTCGTCAAAATGTGTTAATGAATCTATTATGCTATAGTCAAATTCTTTTTCGGGATCAAAACGCTCCTGAACCCATTGATCGTCATGCCATAATTTACTAGCTTCTATACTCTTGGCCTGCATGAATTTAGGGTGACGCACCCAGCCATAATGAAACATTTTAGCTCCACATTGTTTTACCTTGAGCTTGCGGTTGCCAATCCTGAAACCTTGAGCATCTCTGTAAGAATGTATTTCAGGATTGTTTCTCAACACCCTGATTTCTTTTCGGTACCAGGTTCTTGAGTCGGCTATGAAATCATAAGAACCATAGAAATGCCGGTAGTCAAATAAGAGACCTTCAACCTGGTGGTTGTCTTTCCATTGCTCCATCGAATGGCTAAGATCGGGCAGGTATTTTTCGTGCAAGCACTCATCGGCCTGTATGTAAAAGGCCCAGTCGGCTTTGGGGTTAATGGCCTGAAAAGCCTTGTCAGTTTCAAGAGCCAATACCTTTCCCCCTTTTCTCAGTGTGTCATCCCAAACAGTTTCAATAATCCTGATGCGGTGATCGCCGATTTCTTCTATCAATTCGCGGGTATGATCGTCCGAATTGCCAACGGCTACCACCACTTCATCGCACAAGGGTAATATTGACAGGACAGCTTCTTTTACCGGATAGTCCAACTTCACCGCATTCCGAACAAAAGTGAACCCACTCACAAACATGGGGGCAAATTAATTGATAAAAGCGAATTGATAATTTGAAAGTGGAATACTGATCAGATTAA
Source organism: Bacteroidia bacterium (assembly GCA_020053795.1). Lineage (GTDB taxonomy): Bacteria > Bacteroidota > Bacteroidia > NS11-12g > UBA9320 > JAGVMN01. The sequence goes on from JAGVMN010000019.1 coordinate 10,752, forward strand.
TATGAAAAATTATTTCTTCGTCAACATCTCCGGCGGTTTGATTACCTCTTCCGGCAATGTTCCCGTAAGCGAAGTTAAAAAAATAACTATTTTGCTTACCTCGTCAGGTGTCAGGTCTTTGTTCAACTGAGCCTTGGCCATAATCTTCACTGACTCATTGAGATCACTAATACTTCCATCGTGAAAATACGGAGCAGTTTTCGCCACATTTCGAAGCGAGGGCACTTTAAAAAAGTCTTTGTCGCCTTCCACTTTGGTGTGTTGCTTTCGCCCTTCATCATTTACTGTGCTTTTGGTAAAAGTCCGGTAGTCGGCATGCACCCCGAATTTTTGAAACATTGAGCCGCCAAGACCCTGCCCGATATGACAAGTAATGCACCCGACATCCATAAAAATTCTGAGACCTGCCTCCTGATCGAGTGACAAGGCTTCGGCATCTCCTTTTAAATAGTTGTCGAAAGGGGCCGGAGTCATCAACGTCCGTTCGAATGCCGCAATAGCTTTTTGAATGTTGAGATAAGTGAGCGGGTCTTTATCGGCAGGAAAAGCCGCTTGGAACAAATCTGAGTATTCAGGTACGGCTTTCAGTTTTTTCACCAGAAATTCTTTGGATGGAATGCCCATTTCAACGGGGTTCAGAATAGGGCCGCCTGCCTGTTCTTCCACGTCTTTGGCTCTGCCATCCCAGAACTGGGCAAAGTGAATAGCCGCATTCAATACGGTCGGAGAATTCCGTTCTCCAAATTTGCCTGCATCGCCTTTAGAAGTCGGCAGATTGTCAACGCCGAAAGTGGCGAGGTTGTGGCATGAATTGCAACTGTTGTTGCCCGTCTTGCTCAGGCGGGTATCGAAATACAGCATTTTGCCGAGTGTAAGTTTCTCAGGCGTAATAGGGTTCTCAGCATTGTCGGCTTGGGCAACAATGGGTTGAAAAATGGCTTGTGCCTGATTAAGCAATTCATTTTCTACCATGGTTTCGGCTTTTGATTCGGTTTTTTGATCGGGTTGGTTGTTGCAGGCCACAAAAAGCAAGAACCCGAATAATGCAAAGAGAACTGGTGATTTCATGAGTGTTATTTTTTTGCAAGGTATAATTGTCAGAGAATTTTGTCAATGATTTCGGTCATTAAAGGATGAATTGATTTCATTACTTTTGCGTAATATGAATGAGAAATTGCTCCTATCTAAATTCAAGTTTTATTCTATTTTAAGGCCAACACTGTTCATTATTAGTCTTCTTTTGGTTCAAGCTCTTCGAGCTAAAATCACCTATATCGGTGGTCACTTCCAAAAACCTAAAGCAAAAACGGTAACCATAAAGTATTATGCTTCAGTAATTAATAATATTGAACACCGATCTACTATTCAAGAGCTTAACATTGATGATAAGAATAATTTCTTGTTTGAAATTGAAACAGAAATACCAATCTCATTTCATTTAATAAACGGCAGTGATTGGCTATTTATTAATAAGTACGTCGCTCCTGGTGATAGCTTGAATTTTGATTTCAGAAAAGACCAAATCGAGGTAACTGGAAACTGTGAAGATTGCATTGATTTTTTGTTCAATTGGGAAGAAAAATTTCTAAGTGGTAAGAAGGTGAATGAAGAGTTTAACTCGAGTTATACAAGGCTTGATCCTAAAGAATTTGCAGGTTATTGGGACAAAAGGAGGAAAGATCAACTTAATTATTTTCATGAATTTTTCCAGGGCAAGACTGTGCCGGTTCTTTTCAAACAATATATGGAAGCTGAAATTAATTACAGTTATGCAGTTGCGATACTGCAATATTCATGGCAAAACAAATCGGCAAAGAAAATTTTGTTGGACAAATCGTATTTAGCGTTTCTTGATAATATAGTGGTTGACAACCCTGACGCTCTAATAAGTGGCAGATATATTCATTTTCTAAGGGAACTCCCTCAAAACATATGGAGTACTTATGGGGACTTTGACAACCTGAGTGACCCTGTTAACCAATATTACGGCAAGAATCAAACGATGCTCAGAGATTCTATTGCCAGAAAACATTTTTCCGGAATAGCTTACGATCTGGCATTGTATCAAATCTTATTCGAAAGCATTCGGAACATTGAAAGAATGAAAGGTGAAAGTTATTATGACATTATTTATAAAAACTCTGACAGCATTCTTAGCTTGTTTCATGCCAGTTTTAACAATCAATATTACTATGACAGGCTGGTCAACAAACTGCGTGATTTGAATAAACCCAACAGGGAAGCTCCTGATTTTTCCTTATTTGATTTAAACGGGAATAAAGTGAAATTGTCGGACTTTAAAGGCAAAGTAGTGTATCTTGATTTTTGGGCAACCAATTGTGCCCCATGTGTTAAGGAGGTGACTGATGCCATCAAACTCAAAGAAAAATTCAAAGATGAAAATGTGGTCTTTTTGTATGTATCACTTGATCATTCTATTGACAAACTGAGAAGATTTATTGATGCGAAGTCATTTAATGGAATTCACCTTATTGACCAAAGGGGATTTGCATCAGAAGTTGCAGATAGTTATGAAATAAACGCAATACCGCGATATTTCCTGATAGATCAAAATGGGTTTATTGTTAATGAAAATGCTCCAAGGCCAAGTGCAAATCCGGAGAAATTGATTCAACATCTTATTAAATAGCTGTTGTCTTTGTTGGAGTTTTTCTCCGACCATTCAAACTATCTGTATTATGCATACAGCTTATTTTTTAATATTTCCATCAGGCACAATCCATCACCTCCTGGAGCGAATCCGACAATTCAAATATTGCCGAAGTGCCGGAACTGGCGGGCTGCATGGCCGATGGCTCAACCTATCAGGGAGCTATTGAAAATGTCGGACTGATGATAGACGAATGGATGGAAACTGCCGGGATTAAAGGACGACCGATACCAACCCCCAAAGGAAAATTGATGTACGCTTAAAAATCACAAAAACGATTTAGATGCTATTTGATTGAACATAATGCCACTAATAATTCAATTACGTTTTGTTAAGGACTTTTTATCAACTTTTAGAGCCGTTGCTCGACTGATATTGTAAGGCCGGACTTCAGTCCGGTCTAATAAAAGAAACCACAACCATAGTCTAATAATCGGAACCTATGCTTTGTGGCTTATATGTGTCGTCTCTACGAGACTCAATTTTACTTTCTTCATTTTCAACGGACTGAAGTCCGTTGTTACAATATTGCCCGTCCCTACGGGACTTTTTAGCTTAACAAAACGATATTGACTAATAATTTATCATTCAACATTCACAATTAACCATTAACAATTGAACATTACCTTTGCCCCATGTGGTACAAAAATATACTCGAAACCATTGGCAATACGCCTTTGGTGCAAATGAACAAGATAACGGCTGAACATGGCATCAAAGCCACCGTGCTGGCCAAGATAGAAACTTCCAATCCCGGCAACAGCATCAAAGACCGTATGGCGGTGAAGATGATAGAAGACGCCGAAAAGGACGGCAGACTAAAACCCGGCTATACCATCATAGAAGGCACGAGTGGAAATACCGGAATGGGTTTGGCCATTGCCGCCGTCATAAAAGGATACAAATGTATTTTCACCACTACCGACAAACAAAGCCGCGAGAAAGTAGATGCCCTGAAAGCTTTCGGTGCGGAAGTGATTGTCTGCCCTACGGATGTGGACCCCGAAGACCCAAGGAGCTACTATTCGGTGTCAACACGTTTGACTCAGGAAGTTCCAAACTCATGGAAACCGAATCAATATGACAACTTGTCGAACACTCAGGCCCACTACGAACAAACAGGTCCTGAAATCTGGCAACAAACTGACGGAAAGATCACCCATCTGGTTGTGGGCGTCGGAACCGGAGGTACCATTTGCGGCGTGAGTAAATATCTGAAAGAGCAAAACCCGGACATCAAGGTTTGGGGAATTGACACCTATGGGTCGGTATTCAAGAAATACAAGGAGACCGGCATTTTCGACAAGGATGAAATCTATCCATACATCACCGAAGGCATCGGCGAGGATTTTTTACCAAAAAATGTTGACTTCAGTCTGATTGATCATTTCGAAAAGGTGACCGACAAAAACGCGGCTATTTATACCCGTGAACTTCCCCGTAAGGAGGGAATTTTTGTCGGTAACTCGGCAGGGGCTGCTATGGCCGGGCTTATTCAGATGAAAGACAAACTAAAAGAGACGGATGTGGTGGTGGTCATCTTTCACGACCACGGCACCCGGTATCTGGGCAAAATGTTTAACGACGACTGGATGCGTGAACGCGGGTTTCTGGAAACCGTTAAACCGAAAACCGCCAAAGAGATTGTTCAAAAGCACAGCCATTTGCCGCTGGTGATGGCCAATACCACGGACACTATTTCGGCGGTGTATTCCAAGCTCGAAAAATACGGGATATCACAATTGCCCATTGCCGACCCTTCAGGGAAGATCGTTGGTTCCATCAACGACAATCACCTTTTTATTCAGTGCCTGAGAAATCCCGATTTACGGGACAGGCCCATTTCGGAAATCATGCAGGCTCCATTCCCGACCGTTGATGCTAATGCCGACATCGCTGAAATTTCAAAACTGATCAACAAGGAAAACAACGCTGTTTTAGTTAAAGACATCAGCGGTTCGGTGCATATCATTACCAAGTATGATTTGATCGGGGCGATAGCGGGGTGAGAAGGAACCCTTCGACTTCGCTCAGGGTACAAAATATGAAAAAAGCGGCAACTGATCGGTGGTTCCAGAGCTTGTCGAAGGAAACCGAAGTTGATGAGTTTACGCTGAGCGGTTCCTTTCGGTGACTGAGCGGAGCCGAAGTCACCGACCGGAAAGACCTATTTGAGTTGTTGAAAGTGAACGGGTTTTACTACCCCGCCGCAATCACCCCTCTTGCCCATTGCAGGGCTACCTCAGCTTGTTGTTCACGAGTCATATCGGTGTTGTCGAGTGTGATGGCGTCATCGGCTTTCAGGAATGGGCTTTCTGCTCTGGTGCTGTCTATTCTGTCTCTTTCCATGATATTCATGAGTACTTCTTCATAGTTCACATCTTTGCCTTTCTCTCGCAATTCATCAAATCGCCTTTTTGCACGTACGGCGGGTCTGGCGGTCATAAAAATTTTCAATTCGGCATCCGGAAAAACAACGGTTCCTATATCACGACCATCCATTACCACACCCTTTTCGAGTCCTATTTTTCGCTGTTGAGCTACCAAAAAGTCCCGCACTTCTTTAATGGCACTTACCTGACTAACCCATGAAGCTACCTCCATTCCTCTTATTTCTTCCTCTACCAGTTTCCCGTTGAGAAAGGTTTCAAAAAACTGTAATGAAGGGTTAAACCTAAACTCAATATTTATGTCGTTCAAAATTGTTGGATTTGATTTTAAATCGTCCGGCTTGAGGTTTTTAGTAAGCATATAAAGTGTCACGGCCCTGTACATGGCACCGCTGTCAATGAACACATATCCAAGGGATTTGGCTATGTTTCTGGCGAGGGTTCCTTTTCCACACGAAGAGTGGCCGTCTACAGCAATATTTATTTTCTTGGGCATTTTTCAGTCAACGGTCAATATTATGATATTTTAATAAAACAATTCGAAAATGAATTTAAAGTGCTGAATGTAAAATGAACTAAAGAAAACGGTATTGCCCTGACAATTTGAATGGAGAGATTAAAATTGTGGTGTTCCTGGCCTTGCTATTTTCTTCCTTTTAAAATCACTGAGGTTTTTACTCACCGAAAAATAATGGGCAGAAATACCGGGGAAATAGGATGAATTGCCATAAGCAATCATAAACCGTTTGATGCCCATCCCAACGCCCCAGCTAAATCCGGTCATCAACTGGCGATTCTCAGGAGCAAGTTCTTTTCTTCGCTGATGATTGTAGCCAAAACGCACCTGAAAATTCTCCGAGAAAACCAGTTCGGCCCCAAAGATAAAGTGCCGCAACAAATTATCACCAAAGCCTACTTCATCCAATTGTTCCTGGCCTGTTTCTAAATCAGATTTTTTATAACGTTTGTTTGGATTCACATAGCCCAAATCCCATTTCTGTATGTCGTGCATTACAATACTGAATTGAAGCGGATTGTGTTCCAGTTTTTTACTTATACCAGCCTGAATCTCGAAAGGCACTTTTTCACGAACGTCCTGATATGGAATAAAATTGTACCCAATATTCTTCAAAAGGAGGGTAGCGGTAAGCTTCTTCTTTGGTCTGTGCCAGGCACCGCCCAGATCAATAGCACCGGCTGTTGCGACATATTTTTCGTACACACTGTACAAGAATTTTACATTGGCCCCATAAGTAAAGTCTTTGTACTCTCTACCCCAACCAACCTGAAAATTATAATCTGACGCTGTAAAACTTCCGGTGATCTGTCCGGTGACATCTGTTTCTTCAAACTTCCCGTAATTTATATACATAATACTTCCTGAAAAGGTTCCCAAAGAGTCGTAATGTTTTACATAGGAAGCAAATCCGTTGTTAATATCGGCTAAGTAATTGGAATAATTTAGAGCCAATGTTTGATTCATGTCTTTGTTTAGCATAGCCGGATTCAGATATCCGACACCGGGGTCTTTGTCCTTCACCGAAATATAATTACTCCCAAGTGACGCCATTCGTGCCGTCGGGTCAAGGCTCAAAAAGGCAAAAGAGCGGGTACCACCCAACTGGCCGTAAGCGTTATAGCCAACAAACCACAATACGAAAAAACTAATAACTTGCCTCATTATTTCCAATTTTATGCCATTAACGATAAAGTCTTTCAAAGATTGTGTTTAATAATTTCTAAGAAGCCCCAAAATTAGTTCTCAGATTCAAAACTCCAAGACCTAACTATAATGCTTTCGGTTTTATGTCTCAAGTTTCAGTCATTAAGTCTTTCAACTTAAACTTAGCCCGGTTACAACTTTTATGGTTCTTCCAATTACAAAGCAACCCATAGCCCATAGGATCAAAGGTCAATTCATCAACACTATTATTTTGACAGGCTCCGTCAAACACATTGACCCTTTATAACCTTCCACCTTACAGCAGATCAAAACATCAGCCATTTCCCTATCCACTGACTACAATCATACTCGTCATTATTTTGAAATAATCTAAATTGCGGCACTTAATTAATAGATTATTTGCGATTGAGCGATTTAAAAAAAGGGCAAAGGGGAAGAATCAGATCACTGGATGAAAGCGTATCAAAACTCCGCCTGTTGGAGATGGGATGCCTGCCCGGCGAAATCGTGGAAATGCAGAATTACGCTCCGATGCGAGATCCCTTGGTCATTATTGTAAATGGAATGATCATAGCCATCAGAAAAGAAAACGCAGAGGAAATAGAAATAGAACTGCTTTGAATAAACTCCAAGTTGTATTAGCTGGCAACCCCAATTGTGGCAAGAGTTCGCTGTTCAATGCCCTGACCGGATTGAAACAAAAAACCAGCAATGTTCCCGGTACCACAGTCGAAATCAGAAAAGGAGTTTTTCCACTGGAGGACGGTCGAGAGGTGCATATCACGGATTTGCCAGGTTCATATAGCTTTCACCCTGGATCGGATGACGAAAAAGTGGCGGCTGATTACCTTTCCAATTCAAGTACTGATGATTTGGTAATCTTTATTGCCGATGCTTCACAACTGAAACGAAACCTTTTGTTTTTTAGCCAGATTGCCGATGCCGGTCGGTTTATGATTTTGGCTGTAAACATGATTGATGTAGCCGAAACCCGCGGAATCGAAACTGATATTACACGACTTGAAAATGAACTGGGGATTCCCGTGGTTGCAATCAACGCACGCATTGGAACAGGCGTTGAAGCCATCCGAAAGAAAATTGGAGAAAATCTATTCAAAGTTCATTATAAATTTCTGCAACATAGTCCTGGCAATAAGGAAGATGAAACTGTAGATCGTTTTACGGCCATTCAAGTTTTGATGGATAAAGTGCAAAGGAGAAAACCTCCCCTCAGGATTCTCACAGTAAAGATTGACGGCATAGTTTTACACCGTTATTGGGGAATTCTCATTTTTCTATTGGTGATGTTTCTGGTTTTTCAATCGGTATTTTTTCTCGCTAAGTGGCCCATGGATTTGATTGAGATGCTATTCTCAGGACTGTCACAGTGGGCGGGCAGTGCATTGCCGCCTAATTTCCTGACCGGCTTAATTATTGGCGGACTCATCCCCGGTTTATCCGGTGTGCTGGTTTTTCTGCCACAGATAGCCATCCTCTTCTTTTTTATCACTTTGCTCGAAGACTCCGGCTACATGGCCCGAATTACTTATCTGATGGACTGGCCTATGCGGAAATTTGGTCTGAGCGGGAAATCGGTTTTGCCCCTGATGAGTGGTGCCGCCTGTGCCATTCCGGCCATACTTTCAGCCAGAAGCATTGAAAACAAAAAGGAAAAACTGCTGACCATCCTTGTGACACCATTGATGAGTTGTTCGGCCCGATTGCCTGTCTATACAATCTTGGCAGCTTTGGTAGTTCCCGATAATGCAAGTTGGGGGTTTTTCAACCTGAAGGGTTTGCTTTTGATGGGCATGTATCTGCTGGGGTTTGTTACCTCTTTGCTGGCGGCTTTGGTTATTTCCTTTTTCATCAAACAACGCAGCAAAAGCACTTTTGTCATTGAGTTGCCGGTTTACCGCACCCCGCATTTGGCCAATCTATGGCATGTTTGTTTCAACAAATCGAAAAGCTTTGTGACCGGTGCCGGGAAGATCATCCTTATTGTTTCTGTCGTTTTGTGGTTTTTAGCCTCTCACGGCTATGGCAACAAATGGGACAAGCTGAACAATACGGTTGTAACGGATACTGCTCAACACAATGCTGAAATACTGAAGGCCTCTTTTGCAGGAGAAATTGGCAAGTTCATTGAGCCTGCCATTGAACCGCTCGGATTCAACTGGAAAATAGGCATCGCATTGGTGACATCCTTTGCTGCCCGCGAGGTTTTTGTGGGAACCATGGCCACCATTTACGGTTTGGAAAACAAAGACGACTACCGGAGTATCAAAGATAAAATGGCTTCGGATACAAACCCAATCACCGGCAAACCCGTTTACTCGGTGGCCGTTGCTTTTTCTTTGATGATCTTTTACGCTTTTGCCATGCAGTGCATCAGCACCCTGGCGGTGGTTTATAAAGAAACCGGCTCCATCAAATTGCCGCTTTTGCAATTGACCTTTATGACGGCATTGGCCTGGCTCAGCAGTTGGCTGGTGTATGTGGTTTTGAGTTGAAGAGTATCTGTCACAAAATCAGGTTGAGTTCTTGTTCAAAAATAAAGGACTCCCGATTTATTGCTTTGGATTTCAACCCTTATCTTTACGTCTGAATTTAACATTGGATATGGGTAATCACTGAAAAAGGCAAAAGAATGAGTAAGCAGAATGACATTAAAATATTTGAAGATAAAAAAGTCAGAACCCTTTGGGATGAAGATCAAGAAAAATGGTATTTTTCAATTATTGACGTAGTTGAGATACTAACTGGCAGCCCAAGACCCAGAAAATACTGGAACGCTTTAAAAACAAAACTGACAGCAGAGGGAAGTGAACTGTCCCATAATTTGGGACAGTTGAAAATGGCTGCTGGTGATGGTAAACTTCGTATTACCGATGTTGCCGACACCGAACAACTCTTCCGCCTCATACAGTCTATTCCATCACCTAAAGCAGAACCTTTTAAACTTTGGCTGGCACAGGTCGCTTCCGAAAGATTAGACGAAATGCAAGACCCTGAATTGACTATTGATAGGGCTTTAGAACAATATCTGCAACTTGGCTATTCTGAAAACTGGATCAACCAACGTCTGAAAAGTATTGAGATAAGAAAAGAGCTAACGGACGAATGGAAAAAGCGGGGATTGAAGGAAGGGATTCAGTTTGCAACATTAACCGACATCATCACCAAGGCATGGGCCGATAGAACCACCAAAGAGTACAAAATTCTCAAAGGTCTGAAAAAGGAAAACCTTCGTGATAATATGACTAATACCGAACTCATTTTAAACATGCTTGCCGAGGCCTCAACCAAGGATATTTCTGCTGCTGTAGATCCCGAAGATTTTGAAGCCAGTAAAAAAGTGGCTAGGCAGGGTGGCAATGTAGCCAGAGTGGCAAGGTTGGAACTGGAAACAAGAACGGGAAAAAAAGTGGTGACAGCAATGAACGCAAAAACAGCGTTACAACTGAAAGAGAAAGACAACGGGAAACGAAAAAAGGGATAGTGCTCAATCCGGCACCGAAACCATCTGCTCCGAATACTCCGCTCTCGATGGCTCGGAAAATTCCCAGGTCAGGGCATCGGTTACCAATTCGGGTAAGAGAGCTATATCCAAAACCTCCAGCATGTTTTTGACGTAGTGAAAGGTCAGGTCTGTGAGGTAACTCGGCAATATGTCTTCTATATCCTTGCGGTTGCTTTCGCACAAAATGAGCTCGCGGATACCGGCACGCTTGGCCGCCAGAATCTTTTCCTTGATGCCACCAACAGGCAATACTTTTCCTCTAAGGGTAATCTCGCCGGTCATGGCCAAATGAGATTTTACCTTGCGTTGGGTAAATAATGAAGCCAATGAGGTGAGGATGGTTATCCCCGCAGAAGGGCCGTCTTTTGGGACAGCACCGGCCGGAAAATGGATGTGAATATCATAGTTGTCAAAAACTCTGTGGTCTATATCTAGGTAGCGGCAATGGGCTTTGAGAAAAGTAGTTGCTGTCATGGCACTTTCTTTCATCACATCGCCGAGCTGTCCGGTGAGGGTTAGCTTGCCCTTGCCTTTGGTCAGTGAACTTTCGACAAAAAGTATTTCTCCGCCAACCGAAGTCCATGCCAAACCGGTAACAACCCCGGCGTGTTGGTTGTCCTGATAAACATCTTTTTCAACCTTTTGGTTGCCCAAAATAAGATTCATCTCATCTGTTGTAATTATGGCTTCAACAGGATTGCCGGCTACCACATCTTTTGCCCTGCGGCGGGCAAGGGAGGCAATCTTTTTTTCCAATCCACGAACACCTGATTCGCGGGTGTATTCGTCTATGATCTTCTCCACGGTATTATCTGCAATTTTGAACTGGTTGTTTTTCAACCCGTGTTCTTTGCGTTGTTTGGGTATCAGATATTTTTTGGCAATCTGCACTTTTTCCTCTGCTGTGTACCCATTGATTTCTATGATTTCCATCCGGTCAAGCAAAGCCGGTTGAATAGTGTCGAGTCTATTGGCAGTAGCGATAAACATGACTCTTGAAAGGTCATAATCCAAATCCACATAATTGTCATGAAAGTTGTTGTTTTGCTCTGGATCGAGTATTTCAAGCAAGGCACTCGAAGGGTCGCCTCTGAAATCGTTTCCGATTTTGTCTATCTCGTCCAAAACAAAAATGGGGTTGGAAGTCCCGGCTTTTTTAATGTTTTGAATCACACGGCCCGGCATGGCACCAATATAAGTCTTGCGGTGCCCCCGAAGTTCAGCTTCATCGTGTAATCCTCCCAGAGACATGCGGATATATTCTCTGCCTGTGGCCTTAGCGACAGATCGCCCAAGAGAAGTTTTACCAACTCCGGGAGGGCCAAACAAGCAGAGAATCGGACTTTTCATATCACCTTTCAACTGGATAACAGCCAGGTATTCAAGTATCCTTTCTTTTACTTTTTCCAGTCCGAAATGATCTGCGTCTAAAATCTTCTCAGCTTTTTTCAGGTTGAAATGACCTTTTGAATATTCCCCCCAGGGAAGTTCCAACAACAGTTCGACATAATTCAAACTGACCGAATAATCAGGGGATACCGGGTTGATTCGCATCAACTTGTCCAGCTCCTTATTAAAGGCCTTGCTTACCTTTGCATCCCATTTTTTCTTTTCGCCTTTGGCTCTTAAGAGCTCTATTTCTCTTTCGGGTGATTCTTGTCCAAGCTCTTCCTGTATGGCTCTAATCTGCTGATGAAGAAAATATTCCCTTTGCTGCTTATCAATGTCCACTTTCACCTTACTTTGAATCTGATTTTTCAGTTCCAGCATTTGAAACTCGCGGATCAAATGACCCAAAACAAGTTCGGCTTTCTTTTGCAGGCTCAACATTTCCAGAATTTCCTGTTTTTCAATTGGTCCAACGTTGAGATTGGATGAAACAAAGTTGATGAGGAAATTTGGGCTGTCGATATTTTTTACCACCAGATTGGCTTCGGATGGAATGTTTGGCGAGAGGTCAACAATTTTCATAGCCAGATCGCGAACAGAATCAATCAAGGCTTTGGCTTCTTTGTTTCCTTTTGATTTGCCCTCGGCAATGATGGATACCCTGGCTTTGAGGTAAGGAGATTCCTGTACTACTTCATTCATTTGAAATTTGCGTTTTCCCTGAATGATGACTGTCGTATTGCCGTCAGGCATACGAAGCATTTTGATGATATAAGCTACCGTGCCAATGTTGTATAAATCATTGTAACCAGGATCTTCCACCTCGGGATCCCTTTGGGCCACAACTCCTATGGTTTTGTCACCTTTGTAAGCGTCACGGATCAATTTGATGGATTTGTCTCTACCAACGGTAATTGGAAAAACCACTCCCGGAAACAAAACGGTATTTCGGAGGGGAAGAATTGGCAAAACCTCAGGAGCAAGCTCTTTAGAAATTTCGTCTTCCTCTTCCTGACTCATCAAGGCAATGAACTCTGGATTTTCGTTATCGTCATCGTGAATATTTGCTGCAAAAAATAAACTATCTTGGTCTTTCGTCATTGTCAATATGTCAGAAGGTGAATTTTAATTAGAAATGCAGTACACTTTCACAATAGCTGTGCCATTCAATTATTGCTAAAAAGTCCAGCTTTTAAAGAAGCAATATAGAATAGACCGAAGCCACCACCAGCCATCATAAGGTAATAATAAACCTGCGGTGACAATTGTAGAATGAGGCTTCCGGTGAAGAACAGTATTCCCACAATGCAACTTACGCCCCCAAGCCAGGCAAGAAACAGGTAGGGCAGACTTCGATTATCTGCTCCATATTTACCCCATGATCCCATAGGCTTAACCTTGTCGAAGAAAGTTTGCAACTTCGACTCATCCGTGGGTTTGGTTAAAAAGGTAACCAGCAGCCAGGCAATAGTTGTAATTCCAACAGTTGTGAAAATGGAACCCGGAGATTTGATCCAAAAGGAATCAAATCCATTTTCTTGCAAAATTTTTAAGGTTCCAAAAACCGCAAAAGGAACTATGGTAGCCGTAATTTCACTCCAAACATTGATTCGCCACCAATACCAGCGAAGTATCAGCACCAAACCCAATCCGGCACCGCATTCAAGAATAAACGCCCAAACTTCTTTTATTGAACCGACCATTGTGGTCACCCAAAGGGCAAAAAACATCATCAGCATGGTGGTGATTCTGGAAACCCGAACGACTTGTTTGTCCGACTTGTATGATTTTGAAAGCGGAAGAAAAAGGTCATTAACCAAGAAACTTGCCCCCCAGTTGAGTTGAGTAGAGATGGTGCTCATATAAGCTCCGAAAAAGGCTGCCAATAATAATCCTTTTAATCCATTCGGCAAGAAATCACGCATGGCCATTACATAGCCAAGCTTTTTGTCAACTGCGGCAAGGTCAGGATAAAGAACAATGGCACAAAGGCCAACCAATATCCATGGCCATGGACGCAGACAATAATGGGCCGCTTGAAAGAACAGCGTGGCTAACAAGGAGTGTTTCTCATTTTTGGTACTCATCATTCGTTGAGCCACATAACCACCCCCGCCAGGTTCGGCACCCGGATACCAACTGCTCCACCAAATGACCCCGATAAAGGCAATAAAATCTCCCCAGCCCAAAGAAAAGCTGCCTGAGCCCACTTTGCCCAGAGATGGGAAAAAGTTCAATGTTTCGGGTGGCAGTTTTTCTTTCAAACCGGTGATTCCTCCAATTTTGTCAGAGTTCACAACAAGGATAGACAAGACAACACAACCGGTCATTGCAAAAAGAAACTGGAACATATCGGTGACCACAACACCCTTCAGACCTGAGATAGAAGAGTATATAGCCACAAAGAGCATTGAGCCTGCTGCGTACCAGATCAATTCATTTTCGGGAATATCGAAGAATACCGCTAAAATTGAAATCAAAGCTTTATTGACCCATGCGATTACCAGTGCATTCATAAACAACCCAAGATAGATTGCTTTAATGTTTCTCAGCCATTTTGCTCCGAGACCGCTGTAGCGAATGTCTATCAATTCCAGTTCAGTAAGGACACCGGACCGGTGCCACAAACGGGCGAAGAAAATGGTGGTTAGCATGCCACCCAGTACAAAGCTCCACCAAAGCCAGTTGCCTGCAATTCCTTTATCGGCAACAATTTCTGTTACCGCCAATGGAGTGTCGGCGGCAAAAGTTGTTGCTACCATGGATATACCTGCCAGAAACCAGGTCAGGTTTCGTCCGCCAAGGAAGAAACCCAGCATTCCTTTTTCGGCAACCTTGCGATAATAAAGGCTTATCAGGAGTGTGACTGCAAAGAAAGCAACAACGATTAACCAGTCCAAAACAGAAAGATGCATGCGAGTAAGGATTAGGGGGTAAATTTATTTCATTTTCAGCTTTCAATCAGATAACAAATAAAAAAAATAATTACCCCATAATTGCATTTGGATTATCAAGTCTCCGCCGTATATTTGCCGCCCAAATAGACAAAATTAAGAGCATTATGAAAAAAGTAAAATTATTATTCCTGATGGCAGCAATTGCAGTTGGGACTTTTGTTTTTCAAAGTTGTAACGACAAAGAAAAGGTTGATCCAAAGCCGCCTACAATGAATTTTTTGGGTGGTGTTGGTTACACTTCATCCGATGTGACCATTGGTGTAGGTACCCCATTTACCATTGGGATTACTGCAAATCATAGTTCAAAAATGAAAAATTTTAAGGTGACATTGTCAACTGATGGCGGGGTGGCATTGCCGGTACTTGATTCTTCTATTAATACAGAAAATTTAACTTATTCCTTGACCGATGTGGCTGCTTCAACAGTAGGCGTTACAAAACAGTATTCTTTCACCGTTACGGATAAAGATGGTCTTTCAACGACCATCACAATCACTATCACTGCCGCTACTACAAGTTCAACTCTGATCGAATCAACTACTGATGTAAAGGGTAAACCATTCAGGGTTTGGCATATTAAAGGCCCTAATTCAGGGGCTTTTGATTTATTAAACGGGAATGCTCTGACAATCGATGATCCAAACAGTGAGAAGGATATTGTAGATTCTACCGCCATTGCCGAAATAAAAACATGGCCTGCACGGTGGGAATCCCGTAACGAAACCAGATTTAAAAAGGTTACTTCTAAATATAGTGCCATTACTAACACGACGGATTTGCAAAATGCTTGGAATAATTCTGGAACCAATGAACTTAGGTTTTATACCGGTATAAAAAAAGATGACGTTTTTATATTTAAATTGAGAAACGACCCATCTAAGCTCGTTTTGGTCGGAATTACTGATGTTGTGAATACAGGGGAAGTTGACAATTTAGATTACGTTCAATTTATTTTTAAGAAAGCTCCTTGATATAATGTGAATATGATCAGAAAAGCCGTTTCAAATTATTGAATCGGCTTTTTTGTTTAATGCCAGAACTGTGTCATAGATTTGAAAAAAGTTGTGAAATGAAGCGAATTGGTGTTTTTACTTCAGGCGGAGATTCTCCAGGGATGAATGCGTGTATAAGGGCGGTAGTGCGAACGGCCATTCATAACAAAATTGAAGTCACTGGTATTTTATACGGATATCACGGGATGATCAATAGTTTATTTACACCATTGGATTCTAAATCTGTTGCCAATATTATTCAACGGGGTGGTACCATACTTAAAACTTCGAGAAGTGAAGAATTCAAAACAATAGAAGGCAGACGGGTGGCCTATGAGAATATCAGGAAAGAAGGAATCGAGGGATTGGTTTGCATTGGCGGAGACGGCACCTACACAGGTGCAAAAATATTTTATGAGGAATTCGGTATTCCAAGTATTGGTCTGCCCGGTACGATTGATAATGATTTGTACGGAACCGATTTTACCATTGGCTATGACACGGCCATCAATACTGCCATTCAGGCGATAGATAAGATTCGCGACACGGCCGATTCACACGATCGTGTTTTTCTTGTCGAGGTGATGGGGCGTGATACGGGTTTTATTGCCGTAGATGTTGGGATAAGTTGCGGTGCAGAAGGGATTATAATTCCTGAAGACGCTGGGGACACCGAACGGATATTTGATTTTTTCGGCAGGCACGGCAAAAGACAAAAGGCTTTTTCCATAATAGTGGTGGCCGAAGGAGACGAACAGGGAGGGGCATTGGAATTGGCAAAAAAGCTTAATAAAAAATTTCCGGAAATAAAAATCAAAACAACTATTTTGGGCCATGTTCAAAGGGGCGGCAGCCCAACGGCAAGAGACAGGGTTCGGGCATCAATACTTGGCTCTAAAGCAGTAGAAGCATTGTTAAAAGGAAGAAAAAATGAAACAATCGGTATCATTGACAATGTCCCAAGATTTACAAGCTACGCAGAGGCTATTGGTCGAAGAAAGGAAATCTCTAAGGAATTAATCAAACTGGGGGAGATTCTCTCTTCATAACCTTTTTGTCATGCATCAATTCTAGCATATTTGGCATTGGCTTCAATAAAGGCCCGGCGAGGAGGAACTTCTTCTCCCATAAGCATCGAGAAAACATGGTCGGCCTCGGCAGCACTATCTAGTGAAACTAGCTTAAGGGTGCGTCTTTCAGGATCCATTGTTGTTTCCCACAGTTGTTCTGCATTCATTTCTCCCAAACCTTTGTAGCGTTGCACCCCAACGAGGTCAGGCCTGTCGCCCCCCAATTCAAGAACATGCACCTCTCTTTCCTTTTCAGTCCAGCAATATCTGATGTCTTTCCCTTTTTTTACCTGATATAGCGGGGGTGTGGCAATATAGAGATAACCTGATTCGAGCAGTTTTCTCATGTACCGGAAAAACAAAGTCAAAATCAAAGTTCTTATATGACTGCCGTCAACGTCCGCATCAGTCATGATAATGATTTTGTGATACCGGAGTTTTGTCAGGTTCAGTTCCTTGGCATCTTCCTCTGTACCAATGGTGACACCGAGAGCGGTAAAAATATTTTTGATTTCCTCGTTTTCATAAATCCTGTGTTCGAGAGCTTTCTCAACATTGAGGATTTTTCCCCTTAAAGGAAGTATGGCTTGATACTGTCTTTCGCGGCCCTGCTTGGCAGTGCCACCGGCAGAATCACCCTCGACCAAATATATTTCGCAAAGAGCGGGGTCTTTTTCCGAGCAGTCTGAAAGTTTACCGGGCAAGCCCACTCCACTCATAGCTCCTTTTCTTTGAACCATTTCGCGTGCCTTTCTGGCGGCAAATCTGGCTTGTGCGGCTAAAATTACTTTGTTGACTATTGTTCTGGCCTGTGCCGGATTTTCCTCAAGGTAGTTATTCAGAATTTCGCCAACACATATATCTACTGAACCACCAACATCACTATTTCCCAATTTTGTTTTGGTCTGTCCTTCAAATTGAGGCTCCTGAACTTTAACGGAAATAACACCTGTAAGTCCTTCTCTGAAGTCGTCTCCGGCAATTTCTATTTTAACATTTTTCAACAAACCGGATTTGTCGGCATAATTCTTCAAAGTCCTTGTTAATGCCCTTCTGAATCCAGCCACGTGTGTTCCGCCTTCGATGGTGTTGATATTGTTTACATAAGAAAAGAGATTTTCATTGTATCCATCATTGTATTGAAATGCAACCTCTACCGGCACTCCGCCTTTTTCTCCTTCAACATAGATAGGCTCAGGGATAAGCAGGTGACGGGTTTGATCGAGATATTTGACAAACTCTTTGAGCCCGCCTTCCGAATAAAATTCTTCTTTCACCCCAACACCTTCTTCATTCAGATTTCTCAGGTCAGTAATGGTAAGTCGAATTCCCTTGTTCAGAAAAGACAATTCTCTGAGACGACTGGAAAGCGTTTCGTATTTATATTCAACCGTGGTGAAAATGCTGACGTCGGGCCAAAAGGAAACAGTGGTTCCTCTTTTATCCGAATGGCCAATTTCTGTCACGTCATATTTGGGTTTTCCTTTGGAATATTCCTGCTGATAGATTTTCCCGTCACGATAAATGGTAGCTATTAGTTTTTCGGATAAGGCGTTCACGCAAGAAACCCCAACACCATGAAGACCACCAGATACTTTGTATGAGTCCTTATCAAATTTTCCACCGGCGTGCAATACAGTCATAACCACTTCGAGGGCAGACCTTTGTTCTTTTTCGTGCATATCAACCGGGATACCCCTGCCGTCATCACTGACGGTGATACTGTTGTCTTCGTTAATAAAAACTTCGATATTCTTACAATGACCGGCGAGGGCCTCATCTATCGAATTATCTACGACCTCGTAAACTAAATGATGAAGACCCCTTACACCGATATCTCCAATGTACATAGCTGGTCTTTTTCTTACTGCTTCTAATCCTTCAAGTACCTGTATATTTTCGGCACCGTAATTATTCTTTAAGGCTTTGTTTCCGCTCATCTGAAGTCTATATTTATTATTGTGTAAATTTACGTTAAAAGTGCCGTCAGATCACATGTTCTTGCTCTTACTTTTCCACAAAAAAGGCACTTTTTTCACCTCTTTTTTCGAATGTAATTAATAACTGAGTTCGCCTCTTAAATCGGTGCATAAAGACTGTACTCTTTTCGCTTTTTTTACATTGGCAAGAACCCACATCATTTTTGTTAAGGCGGCTTCTTTTGTCATATCCGAACCGCCGATGACACCTGCCTCAAGCAACTTCTTTCCTACCTTGTATTTGTGCATGTTCACTTTGCCTTTTACACACTGACTGATGTTCAGGATCAGCGTCCCTTTACTTGAGGCCTCTGAAAGTACATCTAAAAATTTCTTATTCATAGGGGCATTGCCCGCTCCAAAACATCTAAGAATAACGCCTTCAACTTCTTTGTCATCCAACAGACGCCGCAGTGTGCAGGGTTTTAAACCAGGAAATATTGAAATATCCAAAACATTTGTATTCAATTTTTTGGTCAGGCCAAATGGTTTTTGATCAGAAGCTGGAGCCATAATTAAGTTTTGGTTGAGGTAGATGTGTTCTCCTAACCGACCCAAAGGATGATAATTGGGAGATTCAAATCCGTCAAAATCATTGGTGCTTGCTTTTGAAGAACGATTGCCGCGAAGCAAACGATCATGAAAACAGATCATTACCTCTGCAATAACAGGTAGCCCAAAAACACCAGCGGCGGCAATATGAATGGCGTTGCTAAAATTATTGATCGCATCGGTTCTAGAATGTGAGATGGGTAATTGAGAGCCTGTCAAAACTACAGGTTTGCCAAGATTTTGAAAAATAAAACTCAAAACACTGGCGGTATAAGCCATCGTATCTGTTCCGTGAATGATAATAAAGCCGTCAAAATCATCATAATTAGCTTCTATTTCTTCGGCAATCTGAATCCAGTGTTCGGGTGTTATTTGTGAAGAGTCAATGGGTGTTTTAAAAGAATGATAGCTACAAGTAATGCCTTTTTTTGTAAAATAACCGCCCGATTGTATGGAAGGCATGTATTGAGCTAACTGCTCCCAGGCTTTTGGTTCCAAAGCACTTTTTGGGTCAGAAGGGTTAGAGGGGGCCATCCCGATAGTACCGCCTGTATAAAGAATAAATATTTTTGCGGACATCTTTTTCAGGATTCAACCTGTGCTGCCAAAAGATAGAGAACCGCCATCCGAACAGCCACCCCGTTTTCTACCTGTTCCAAAATGATAGCCTGCCCGCTGTCGGCCACCTCAGAAGTTATTTCCACACCTCTGTTTATGGGCCCGGGATGCATGATGACTATTTCTTTGCCGATGGCTTTCAACACATCAAGGGTCAACCCGTATTGCATGCTGTATTCCCGAAGGGATGGGAAATATTTGAAATCTTGTCTTTCATGCTGAATCCTCAGCATATTGGCCACATCACACCAGGCCAATGCTTTTTTCAGATCGTATTCTACTGTGGCTCCCAGCGTGCTGATGAATTTCGGAATAAGGGTAGGGGGGCCGCAAACTTTTACTTCTGCTCCCAGTTTCTTGAGGCAAAGAATATTGCTCAGTGCTACTCTGCTGTGCAGAATATCACCTACAATCAATATTTTTTTTCCCGCCAAACCTCCGAGTTTTTCTCTGATAGAATAGGCATCCAGCAAAGCTTGGGTCGGGTGTTCATGTGTTCCGTCTCCGGCATTAATAATTTGGGATTTGACATTTTTTGCAAGGAAAATACAGGCTCCCGGTGCGGGATGTCTCATCACTACCATATCCACTTTCATTGCCAGAATGTTGTTGACCGTGTCAATGAGTGTTTCACCTTTTGAAACCGAAGAAGAAGAAGCTGAGAAGTTGACAATATCGGCTGAAAGTCTTTTTTCAGCCAGTTCAAAGGAGATTCTTGTTCGGGTAGAGTTTTCGAAAAAGATATTGGCAATGGTGACATCTCTCAGCGAAGGCACCTTTTTGATAGAGCGATTGATGATTTGTTTGAAATTGTCGCTTGTCTCAAAAATGAGTTGAATGTCCTGTTCTTTCAGGTCCTTTATGCCAAGCAGGTGTCGGGTACTCAATCCCTCCATTTCAATTTTTGGTTATGATCCATACTTCATCTTTCGCTCCGTTTTCTTTCCAAAGCACTTCCACTTTATCGTGGGCCCGTGTATCTATTTTCTCTCCAACGTAATTCGGTTCTATGGGTAATTCTCTGTTGTGTACCCGATCAATCAAAACCAGAAGTTCGGTTTTAAGTGGTCTTCCGAAATCGGCCAGAGCGTTTAACGCTGATCTGACCGAACGCCCGGTGTAGAGCACATCATCAATCAGTATTACCTTTTTGTCTTCTACAATAAAATCGAGTTTGATGCTGTTGGGCACCAAAGGGCTGCTGCCCCGCCTGAAATCGTCGCGGTAAAATGTGCTGTCCAACTCTCCAAACTTTATGTTTTCATTTCCTGTTATCTCTTTTAATTTTTGATAAAGTCGCCGGGCAACTATAATTCCTCTTGGCTGAAGGCCAATGATGGCGGTATTTTGAAAATGGCCGTGGTTTTCCGCAATCTCAAGAGCGAGTCTTTGCAGGATGATACTGAGTTTATGGGCGTCGAGTATTTGTCTCCGCTGCATTTTATTTTTCAGAGTGCCAAATAATTCGGTCAAACTCTTTTTTAGTTAATGGACTTACTGACAATCGGCCGATTTTTACCAAAGCAATATTGCTCAGTTCTGCATCGGCTTTGATGGTTTCTAAAGAAACCGGCTTTTTTAGTTTTTTTGCCGGTTTTATATCTACCGCCACCCAACGTGGATCATCGGCTGTAGGGTCGGGAAATGCGGTTTTAATAACCTCCGCTATTCCGACTATTTCTTTTCCATCGTTGCTGTGATAAAAGAGGCACCAATCGCCAATGACCATAGTATTCAGGTGGATTCGGGCTGCAAAATTTCTAACCCCGTCCCAGGTGGTTTTTCCTTCTCTTTGCAACCTTTCCCAGGAATAGGTTGTGGGTTCTGATTTGATTACCCAGTAGTTCATTGGCAGCAAATGTAATGAAAAAGGGCTTTAATATGGGCAATTTTTCAATTTCAATGTGAATTGAAAAGCTCTTTAGAACCATGTTTTAACTGCCTGTTAAGGTTAAAGTAAGTTGATTAATGCGAACGAGTCAGATTTCAGGGTATGCTTTCATTTTGTATTTTTGGTGCCGCATTTCATCGGCAGTATGAGCAAGAAAAAACAAAAACACCTGCAAAAAGGTCAAAATACAAATAAACCAAAATATGTATCTAAATCTTCTTTTTGGACCATGAAGCGGCATATTTATGCCATCTTAATCCTTTTGGCCGGCACCTATATTGCTTTCCAGCCTTCGCTTGACAATGGCTATGTGAACTGGGATGACGACCGGAATTTTTATGAAAACAAACAGGTAACAGAAATTACGAAAGCCAATTTCTGGGAAAACATGGGATTGATTTTTCAGTCTTCCGTTATCGGTAACTATAACCCACTGCCTATTGCCACTTTTGCAATTGAAAAATTGGTCTTTGGGTTGGATAAACCGTATTACTGGCATCTTGACAATCTGATCCTCCATTTGATTTGTGTGGTGTTGGCTTTCCGCATTGCACTGATGCTGGGCTTGTCGTTGCAGGGAGCATTTTTTGTTGCCATGCTTTTTGGCATACATCCGCTTCGGGTGGAGTCTGTGGCCTGGTTGACCGAGCGGAAAGACGTGCTTTTCGGGGTTTTTTATCTCGGGGCAATTTTCCTTTATATCAAATATCTTCAGACTGACCAAAACCGAAAATATCACTGGTGGATTTTCTTATTGTTTGTTTTGTCTCTGTTCTCAAAAATTCAGGCAGTCACCTTGCCCGTTACTTTTATTTTGATTGACTATTACTTAAAAGGAAAGCTCAACTGGAAAATCGCACTCAGCAAGTGGCCCTATTTTGTAATCTCCGCCACTTTTGGTATCATTGGTATTTTTGTTCTGAAAGGTCAGGGATCACTGGAGGCAAACAATACCTATGAGTGGTTTCAAAGACCTTTTGTTGGTTCTTTTTCCTTTATGGTTTATCTGGTAAAAAGCATTGTGCCATATCGGATGGTGCCTTTGTATCCTTATTTGAAAGTGATGTCATGGTATATGTATGTATCAATGTTTATTTTACCTGTTACGGTTTGGTTCATCTGGTTCACCTGGAAAAGAGATTACAGGAAAGTTCTCTTTGGGTTTATGTTTTTCGTCATTAATATTTTCTTTCTGCTGCAGATTCTTGGAGCGGGTCAAGGTTATCTGGCTGACAGGTTTACCTATATCCCGTATTTTGGGCTGTTCTTTATTTATGCTTATTTGCTCGAAAGACTGGTTGAATGGAAACCAATGGCGAGACCGATCGTCTCCGGAATTGCTGTCCTGTATCTGTTGGGGTTGGGTTATATCACCTATGAACAAACAAAAATATGGAAGGACGGGGCTTCAATGTGGACACATGTGATCAAATATTACAGCAACATAACGACTCCTTTTGGAAACCGGGGCAATTGGTACAGAGACCATGGTCAGCGTGACAGTGCCTTGAAAGATTATAGTGCTTCCATCCGACTGAATCCTAAGAATGCCGGGCCTTACAACAGCAGGGCTAAGTTGTATTTTATGAGCAACAATGTGGATACGGCCAGATTAGCTTTAGCCGATTACAATAAGGCTATATCATTGAAAACTACCAATTCAGAGTTTTATGCCAATAGGGGGGCGGCTTATGCCAAATTACAAATGCTGGACTCTGCTTTGATCGATCTCAATAAGAGCATTGAAATGAACCCCAAATATGCCACAGCCTATCTGAACCGGTTTATAGTTTTGAGAGCTTTGAACCGATTAGAAGAAGCTTACAAAGACACGGAGACTTTTTTGACCTTAACTCCTGATCACGCCGGAATGAAAACCGAAAGGGAAAATACGCGGAAACTCATAGAGCAGAAAAAAAAGAAATAGGATTTTACTTTATTTGAAACTCTTCTTTGAGTTTTTTGGCCATGTCAACTGTCAATGGCTTGCTGATGAAACGACTTACGCTGTTATATTCTTCCGACTTTTCAAAATCGTTTCGGCTGATGGATGAGGTGAGAATGCAAACAGGGAAAATAGGATGAGTAGGTTCGTACTGATCGAGAAAATCCCAGCCATTCATCCCCGGCATGTTGAGGTCTAACAACACCAGGTTTATAACCTCCTCTGTGTTCTGTATAAAGGATAAAGCCGCTTCCGCATCTTCAAAAATCTTAATCTCAGACAGAATTCCTGCTATTTGAAGAATTCTTTCGTTCAAGTGATTTTGAATACTGTCATCATCCACCAATATAATCATCTTTTTTCTTTTTCGGTTCTTGCTTCCAAGGTTTCTTTAAGCGGAGATAAATGCCTTATTAATTTTGAGGCCACCTATCAGATATTGAAATAAAACCCGCTCAAAGGTCTGAATTCCTTATAATGAATTGGCAACATTCTATTCACATTCACTATTTTCTTCTTGAATATTTGACACTTATATGGCTATATAGGAAAGCTGACACGCTATTGTGGACTGATTTTGTTTAATTAACCTGTAAACTCTTTAGATATCTGATTGCTTTAATAATATATTACTTTGAAAAGGAACCTTTTGTTTGAAATAAAAAATAAACTTGACGCTTCTTCCGCCACTATTGAAGCATTCGAACTGATGTAAACCTTACAAAAACACAATCCCGATAATTCCGGCCACAATCAACAACTTCAATCTGAGATTCACTTTGGAGAAAGACGACGGCTGTTGCAGTTTCCTCAATATGTAAACGGAGTGTAAGGTAAGCAAGCCTGCCATGCAAATCAGCATTCTGAACCAGAAATGGTGAACAAAGATATAGACCCCGAACAGTGGGATCATCGAAATGATGCCAATAGATATAAGCATGTTTCGGGTTCTTTTGATGCCCAATTGAAGCGGAATGGTGTCATATCCAAACATGGCATCGCCTTTTATAGACTCAATTCCTTTGACCAATTCACGACTGAAAATAAGGGTTAACATCCAGGCTCCGTAAATAAAATAATGCGATTGGAAAAGATGGTAATAGAGACCGATACTGAAGAAAGAAGCCACATTCAGAATCGAAGCACTGAGTTCTCCAATAACCGCAATCTTTTGAAGTTTATGAGAATAGAACCACAAGGCAAAAGCAAAAAAAGAAAAGAATATGAGAATATGAAAACTGGCCAGAAAAGCCAGCATCAACCCTATCACATTGAACAAGATATAGGTATTCAAGCAAAAGGTCTTACTTATCAAGCGATCCAGAATAGTTTTGTCCGGTCGGTTCACTAAATCTTTCTCCAGATCGTAAAAACTGTTGATAATATATCCACCGGCAATAATAAATGCGGTTGAAAACACAATCAGGTGAAGATCAGAATTGCTCAGCGTTGACCAAATAGAAACGTCCCTGTTCAGGGTTACCAAAGCGGCCACGTATTGGGCTAATGCTGTCAACAGAATATTCTGCCATCTGACCAAAGACAGCAACGCAAGAAGTTTGATGATGAGAACGCGGTATTGGCGTCGGGTGGCCAGAACCATTATTTATTAAAACGTGTATATAACCTCCAGATCATGACCCTGAAGCAGTTTTCGTGCTTTGTTCATGTCAGGCGTAAAACCCAAAATGAAACCCCCACCGCCACTGCCGCAAAGTTTCAGATAATAGGCCTGAGTATCAAGCCCCTGTTGCCATGCTTTTACCAAACTGCCCGGAATCATCGGAGCGAAATTTTCTAACAACAGTCGGCTTAACTTGGCCATACTGCCGAAGAGCGGTTTGAAGTCCCCTTTCAGGAAAGCATTGATGCAATCGTCATTGTATTTTTTAAACTGCTCTTTCATTATTTTTCTGAAACCTTCCTGTTTCAACTTTTCGAGAAAGAGGTGTACCAATGGCTGCGTCTCTCTCGACATGCCGGTATTCAGTAAAAAAATGGCACCATTCCCGCTGGCATTGAAACTGGGCAAACCGATGGTATCGAGGTCGTTTTTTGATTTAATCAGAATTGGAATGTTCAGATAACATATCAGTGGGTCAAGACCCGAGCTTTTTCCATGGAAGTAGGATTCCAGCAAGCCGAAAATGTTCTTCAGTTCTAATATATCTATTTTGTCAATGCTTTCCGAGTCAATTTTATCTATAGCATATTTGCCGTAAATGGCAGCTACTAAGGCTCCTGAACTGCCGATACCAAAACCCTGCGGAATGCTGCTATCAAATGACATTCCTTTTTCTATATCAATGATAAAGGCCTCCAGATCCATCTCGAAGGGCAGTTCTCCAGCCATGTAAAGAGCCTGCAAGTGGCTCAAATATTTTCTTAGAACCTTATTAGAGTTAAGGTCGGTATCTACCGGGCTTACAGGAAAATGAAAACGGCCATTGTAATTATTATAGGGAACAGATAACCCCATAGAATCCTCGATGATACCATATTCGCCAAACAAAAGAATTTTTGCGTAGTATAATGATTCTTTAAGCTTCAATGATTTCTTCTTTTTTTAAGATATAGCAGGCAAAGCTATGGTTATATATTGATTTTAACAACACTATTTATACCCTATCTGTCTGAAAGAGTATTGATCAATGAAAGTTTGTCACATGCCACCTATATTTTTGAATTGATCGGGAAAAAAGAGTTAAAATTGAGCCGTGAATAAGTTGATGAGTTGAGAAATGTTTGATGGATTGACTAAAAGGTTGATAGGTTGAGAAAAGGTTGATCTTGGCCCTATTTGTATTTGCAAAACCCATCAACTCATGAAACACCATCCCATCTACTCTTCAACCCATCAACCTGTAAACTTATCAACCGCAAAAAACAATTCGTGCAGGATATAAGAAACAAAGTTGTTGTTATCACAGGTTCATCACAGGGCATTGGCCTTCAAACAGCCTTGAAGTTTGGAAGAGAAGGTGCCAGACTGGTTTTGAACGGGAGGAATGAAGAAAAACTTCTGAAAGCATCAAATTATTTTATTGAAGAAGAACTTGATGTTTTAACTGTATGTGCTGATGTTTCGACCGATATAGGAAGGAAATTATTAATTTCTGAAACTATAAGGCATTATGGGCAATTGGATGTCTTAATAAACAATGCATCATTGTTCATGAAGTTTAGCATTAGTGAATCGACAGATGAGGCCCTTCAGAAAATTTTAGATACGAATTTTGCCGCCCCAATCATGTTAACCAGAGAAGCATTGCCTTATCTCACAAAACAGAAAGGGTGTGTAATTATGATCTCAAGCATTGCTTCTTTTATGGGTGTGCCCCGCCACTCGGCTTATAGTGCAGCTAAAATGGGATTAACCGCTTTTAGCCAGGCACTTAGGATAGAATTGAAACCCGAAGAGGTACATGTTGGGATTGTTTACCTTGGATTTATAAAGAATGACCCTGCTAAAACAGAATTGGACGGGAATGGCAATGGTATAAAAATGAGTTCAAGACCAACATGGTTGCAAACGAAACAAGAAACCGCTGCTAATATGATTTATAAGATGGTGATAAATCGTCAAATCAGGAAAAAGATGGGAATTATCGGAATTGTTACTGAACCGTTTATTCTGTTTTTTCCAGGACTAACAGATTTTTTTCTAACAAGAGCTTTCAAAAAGAATATTTAAGCCTTTTTTTAGCTTATCTGAACAGGGCCTGATCCAACCTGATCATCAATAAATCTTCCCTGATGACAATAAGACAGAAGCTCATCTTTGATAAATTTCCTGGCATTCGCTTCATCAGCCTTGGTGTAAAGAAAATGAACATTGGCCCCAGCATCGAGGGTGAAAGCAAAACTATTGTTCTTTTGTTTTCGATACTCCCAAATGCTTTCAATAATTGCCAGTGTCTGAGGTTTCATCAGGATAAAACAGGGATCTGAGGTCATCATCATGGCATGAAGCATCAGAGCTTCGCTTTCCACAATGCCGGTAAAAGCTTCGATGTCTCCAGATGCTAACACTCCTTTTAATTTTGAAACCTGCTTTTGGGCATGTTCAAACCGGGAAGAGGCAAAAACATGATGGCCGATCAGACTATGCCCTATACTGCTGCTCACAGTTTTTGGTCCTTCATGGACAATAAGGATGGTGTCGCAATAATCAGCAAAAACGGGATGAACATGATCCAAATTAATGGCGAACAAATCACTACTCCCATGGCAGTCTGGGTGTAACCCCCATTCATTGAAACCTCCATATACCGAGCGGCAGGCACTACCCGATCCTATGCGTGACAGGAATGAGGCTTCTCTGATAAAATCATCAGTTTTATGGCCGGATTTTTCTGCGATGCTGAGCAGGCAAAGGGTCAGAGCACTCATTCCGCTTGCTGAAGAAGCGATTCCGCTACTGTGTGGAAATGTATTTCGGGTTTCGATTTTCCAGTGATATTTTCCAACCAAAGGCATCTCACTTTCAATGTGTTCAAAAAAACTTTTTATTTTTGGAATAAAAGATGGTTCTGGTTTCCCGTCAAGCAGCAACTCAATTGAAAATCGCAAATGATCTGCTTTCTTAAAAGCTGATAAAATGGTTTCTGAATAACAATTACTCAGCGTAAAACTAATGGAAGCGTTGAACGGGATCTGTCCCGGTTTTTTGCCCCAGTATTTTACCAGAGCAATATTTGATGGGCTACGCCAGCAGGAACTGTAAAGAGCATCCGTCATTGCAGCAAATTTACTTCAATATCATTTCATCCCATTCAAACTGTCTTTCAAGCCCTATTTTTCTAAAAAAAACTCTGGCTTCTTCTTTTCGGGTTGTTAGAATGAAATCCCCCCCCCAGGCACCAAGAGATTTTATGACCCCGGGAAATGAGGAGAATCTTTCCTGTTTAATTGTTGGTTGCTTCAAAACGCCCGATAATATCTGTTCATGATTCGTCAGGCATTCCTCAAATTCACGAATGTCATTTGACCCTGCCATAACTCTTGTCAGACTGCTGATTTCATCAATCAAAACCTGATTGCATTGCCGTTTATATTTGGCAATTGCTTTCCTGCTACTTTGCTTTTGTTCCAACCAAACAAAAAGTAATTCGTTTGCAAATGTTGGGTTGAAAACTACTTTCTCCCATTTGGGTTTCCCATGATCCAATTGATAAATCAGACTCTGGCCTTGCATTGCTACGGCTATATCATAACCGCTGCCACCAAAAGTCTTTGCCAATAGTTGGAATGGATTGGCACCACTCCATTTTGCCAGATTGGAAATCAGTGTAGAACTGCTTCCCAATCCCCAGTTGCGGTCAAAATCGAGTTTGGTTGTTATCTCTATAGTCGTATCAGAATCAATAACAGAAAGGTCCAATGCTGAAAGCAATAAGGTCTTAATTATTTTTGCCAAAGCATCATCCGAACTTGTCTGTACCTTAAAATGAGGAAATGTGAACTCTGCATAAAACCAGTTCTTTCCTTTTGAATCCAATGCCGTCCATTTCAGAGTGCCGTTTTCTGTAGGCAATAATTCTACGGACATACTTTGTCCAAAAACCGTAGGAATTGCTAATGCTTCGGCACCTTCCAAAATCAGGTACTCCCCTGAGATCAACAGTTTGCCGTGTGAGAAATATTCGCTTGTCTGGATCAAAGGTGCAAAGCTAAGGCCTATAAAGCATTTCATTGCGAAAACCATCTGTCAATTTCAATTTTTTTCAGCATTGCATCAGGATGTTTAATTCTTTATTTCCGGGATTGAAAAAATGAAAGAAATTAGTTTTGATTCGTGTATCGCAATCCCGAATTTTGATACGTTCTTATGATTTTGAATCTAAGGAAAATACAGATTCAAGCTTGAGAAAGGGTACCCTGGTTCCCTCTTGTGTTGAAAGTTCTTCATTATTTGTGTCTTATTTTATTGATTGAGGATATTGCATTTCCTCTATTAGCCTTTTCTTCATGTACTTCTTTAGATAAAGGCTATGTCTTTTGCGATTCAATTGGTTACTTAATCAGCCCATTCATTTACTTTTTTTGAACAACGGAAAATTCCCTTGCTTTAACCGCTCCTTCTTTTTCTTTAGCCGCAATGAGTCATCAAACAAACAATACTGTAAACTGATCTTCAATTAATTTAGGGTAATCCATTCGGCCAAAACCTTAACAAGTAAATAATGGGTAAGGTTGTATTTATTGCCATCTGCTGTACGTGAAGAAATTCTTTACAACTATGTGGCCATAAAAACTTAGAGTGGAACCTATGCAATTGATTTATTTATGTCGTTTCTGTGAAGCTCAATTCATTGTCGTTTTTTATTCATCAGAAAGAAGTCTTGTTTAACAATAGCACCCGTTCACTACAAGTTTTAATAAATCAGATTTGGATGACATTACAAATGCGGATGTGTTTATGGGCACATTTTTTTTGTTTTGATAAGACGATATTTCTGGAACAGAGAAACCCCCAAAGGCTTTATACCCCTCTGTTTCTGTTCTTGAAGAAATGATCCACAAAATTTCTTGCTCTCCAAATTCTGTATCATCAACCCTAACCTTACTTGTGGAAAAGGCCCGTGCGAAAGAAAAATTTAAAACTGTAAAATTGCCGGGTGTAATGTATTATTGCAGTCTGTGACTATTATAAACAATTTGACAGTGGCAATTGGCCACCAATAAAACGGAAGATATTTTATTCAAATGACAATTGCCAACCGAATAGTGACACCTTCGTTACACGGAATATTGTAAAAGTATAAAACACATGTCGGGAAACCCAATGCTGCTTATTTTATTAACGGCCTTCATTTTTATGCGATTTTTAACATTCTTCAAAGTCTCAAATGTCATTCACGGACAGTAATATAATGTATCTGAATACCAATGTGGATTTTTTGTACTTTTGAAAAAGAATAGAATTCAACATGGGGATATACAAGTCCAGAGATTTCAATTGGGAGAAAATATCAGATCCATTGATAGCAGATGGTTAGTCTCTGTTGTTTCAATGAGGCCTGCAGGAAAGAAATAATGCAAATCTGTATTTTTTTTAACAAATTCGGCATAAATGGTGCCATTGGTTTCATTGCTATTCGTGTGAAGACCCATGAACACATTGATCTTTTAGCGACTAAATACATGGGTTACAACATTACCAAACCGGTTTATAGTGCTATTTTTATCCATAATGTCAGCAATATAAAGCCATTTGGGGAGGATCACATGCCTGAATTTGAACTGAACATTATTCCGAACCCGGCCACAGGTTCAGTTTGCCGCACATCTGAATTATCCTTTAAAAGAATTATCGAACCTACAGAAGAAATCGTTTACACACAATCAACCCAAAAAGCAATTAATGTATCCTTTCTTGCCGCCGGGGTTTTGTTTTCTGCAACCCGAATCCGGAAATATATTCTCCAATTTAAATTTATTAAGCAATAGCAAATGAACTTCTTTGAAAATATAAT
Organism: Bacteroidia bacterium; assembly: GCA_020053795.1. Lineage (GTDB taxonomy): Bacteria > Bacteroidota > Bacteroidia > NS11-12g > UBA9320 > JAGVMN01. The sequence continues at coordinate 41,891 of JAGVMN010000019.1, forward strand.
GATTGCATTCGGAAGAAGAGTTTATCATTTTTTTTTCCTGGTTTCTGCCATGCTTATATGCAAAATATGTGTTCAGCATTTTTTCTATTCCAAACAGAATTTCAAATGCCCTATTTGTGAAGTACTGAAATCTGTCAGAAAACCATTACAGGTTACAATCAGTTATACAGAGTGTTTAAATAACCTCTTTGTTGAACCATTTATCAAAGAAACAGGAGATCACAATAATTTAAAGAATAAAGATTGGTTTTCATCATTTGAAACTATCTATTGGAAATTTACATTCGAAATAACGCAATTACCAAAACCCATTTGTTCACAATCAAAAGGTAACGATAAACTCTATTTATCATTTAATCAATTAAAAATTGGTTACGATTGTTGAAGTTCGCTTCCGGTAATTTTCGTTTCAAACAAAAAGTTAAATAATAAAACAATGTATCAAAAAATAAAAATCAAACTCGCTCTGATGTTGCCGCTGATGATTGGCATTTCCAAAGCACAAACTTTTATCCCTATTCCTGATACGCTTTCGGGAAGTATCATTGACCTAATGATAGCTGACAGCAGCAAGCAATTTTACAACGGCTATAACACCAACACCATAGGATATAATGGCAACTATTTGGGACCTACAATTATTCTAAATAAAGGACAAAATGTGACCTTAAATGTAAACAACAAGCTCCGCAACACAACTACAACGCACTGGCACGGATTGCATGTAGCTCCGATGAATGATGGAAGTCCCCATAACCCTATAACGTCTGGTACCAAATGGAGTCCGTCTTTCACCGTAATGGATTATGCTGCAACCTACTGGTATCATCCGCACCTTCATGGTAAGACCATGGAACAGGTATTGTTGGGTGCAGCGGGTTTAATCATTGTTCGCGATTCAAATGAAAAAGCATTAACCCTGCCGCGAACTTATGGTGTTGACGATTTTCCGCTGGTGCTTCAATGGAAAACATTTGATGCAGCAACCAAACAAATTCTGATAAATGATGAATTGGATAACACAACGATGGTAAACGGGATAATGAACGGACAACTGAATGTGCCTGCACAAATGGTTCGTTTCCGTTTGCTGAATGGCAGTAGTCATCGTTTTTTTTATTTGGCAATGAACGACAGTCGCAACTTTAAAGTAATTGCCGGTGACGAAAGTTTGTTAAATGCTCCGGTTACAGTAAATAAACTCTTGATTAGCCCCGGAGAACGCTACGAAATAATTATTGATTTCAGCGGACAAACCGGAAATAATTACTACCTGAGACATATAGGCACGAAGTTGCCTGCCGGATACCCCGGTGGTCCACCTGATGCAATGGGAATGGGAACACCCGGCCCACTGGATAATACCGATTTTAATTTGTTGCAGTTTAATGTTATTGCTCCGACAGCTAGTCCTGTTACAGCCATTCCATCATCACTCATTGCAAATGTGATTACACCATCAGCCGGAGCCGGAACCAAAACTTTCAATTTGCAAGGCTCACCTATGATGAGTATGACCAACTTCACCATTAATGGTGTGCAGTTTGATAAGAATGTGATAAATTTTACTACTAAGCAAGACAGCGTTATGATTTGGAGTATAACAAACCAAAGTATGATGCCACACCCATGGCATATTCATGGCAATTATTTCTACATCACATCTATTGATGGAAGTACTCCACCAGCCTACATGCAAGGCAGAAAAGATGTAGTAACAGTTTCACCCCAAGGTGGTACCGTGCAATTAGTGATGAAGTATGAGGATTTTAATGACCCAAATATACCGTATATGTATCACTGTCATATTTTAAGTCATGAGGATAATGGCATGATGGGGCAGTTTATTGTCAATCCAGTTTCGACCGGCATAAATGATGTGAATGCAAACTTGTTCAGTGTCATTTATCCAAATCCTACTTACAATGGCTGGACAATAGATGGCACAAGCAAAGAAAACCTGCTTTTAATTAGTCTTACAAATTCGATTGGACATGTTGTATTACAACAGACAATATTACCTGTTGCAGGTAAGTTCAATTTTAATGTTCCGGCAAATGAATTAACCGCAGGTATGTACATGCTGAGCTTAATATCTAAATCACAAAATCAAACCGTAAAACTAATTAAGCAATGAAGAATAAAATCTTTATACTCTCAGTTGTTGCAGCAGTGGTTTTTACTACTGCCTGCAGCAACACAGGCAGCAGCAGCACAGCAAATCAAAAACCCACACTGGCGTCCGACACTGCTTCGCTAAAATATCAATGCCCAATGAAGTGCCAAGGAGATACTGCCTATAAAACAGCCGGACAATGTCCTGTTTGCGGAATGGACTTAAAGGAAATGGATGAAGATCATCGTCACAAATAATTATGGATAAAAATCATATTATCTTTGATCAGCATCTTTACAATTAATTTGAGAAAATGTTTAATTTTGCCCCGATGAATTGAAACAAATGAAAAAAATTGTTGCTGTATTGCTACTGTTCCTATATGTTATGCCCTCAATGGGTATCAATTTATGGGTGCATTATTGCAACGGCTTCGTTTCTTCTGTTTCATTTGGTTTCGACGATGTAAAGAAGTGTTCTTGCAACGGCAATACAATGAAAAAGAATTGCTGTCAGGACAAAGAGCTTTCATTCCAACTCAACGACGACCAAAACAAATCACCGCTGTTTGTACTAAACATTGCAAAGTCTGTTGACACTCAACCGGAGTTTGTTTTGGCAAACGATTTTCAAAACTCACAGGTTTTTGCTTCGGCTTCTACTTCTTTTATTCTTTGGCATCATCCGCCAGAAGAGATAAAGCAGCCGCTTTTTGTCCTTCATAGGGTATTCCGAATTTGATTGATCGTCCTTCTTTTGCCACCGACACTTGATAAGTGCCTCGGTGAGGTTTGCTTTACATCAATCTTTAAAATTCATAAAATTGGAAAAAGTAATTAATCCATTTCTCATAATGTCTTTGTTGACATATTCTGTGGGAATTTACTCCCAAGAGCAACATCATGACACCCTGAGAGTATCGGACATAGATAATTTGATTCAAATGGCAACGGAAGAGTATCATAAGATGGAAACTATAAATGGTTACCCAAATTATCATTCGTTGATCGTTCACTTTCCTTTTGTTTTAGTTTTAATAGCAGTTGTATTCCAAATGCAATCATTATTCTATCACAAAAGAGAATTCGATTTGGCCACCATGATTATCTTACCAATGGGAGTGATCGTGGTGTGGCTTGTATCCGACATCTTTCATTCACATCAGGATTTTCTGAAAGGAAGGAAAATAGAAATCTTTGAAACGTATGAACAAACAGTAATTCTTATCTTATGGTTCTCATACGTAGTAATGCTTTTAGAAAGGAAAGGCAATTTCTGGTTACAAAAAAAATGGTTGATTGCGAGAATGGAATCAGTTGTGACTTTGTTTCCTATTGCCCCGGTAATTAATGTTTCCTTTGTCGGGTATCACGGAGATTTACATGTACACAATGAAGGAATTGGTTCTATGTTAAAAGGTTTAAAATCGCGTGAGCATCTGAAAAATGATCCGTCCAATACCCTTATAACCGATACATCGGGAAGTTACCTCCCTTTAATATGAAACTTGGCGAATGAGGAATTCAACAAATAATTTGACAAAATGAAACGGATACGTCAGATAAACACCAACACGAATGAAAAATTTGTTTATAATGATCATCGTACCAATAAACAGAGAAATAGGATTCTGATGAAGCAACTTTTTAAAAAAATTTCTCAATACAGTTTATGGCTTTTGAAAGCAATGTTTGTTCATAAAAAATCTTGTTGTAAATGAATTAAAAATGAAAAAACAATGAAAGCACAAAAGATAATTTCGAAAATTGCAATAGTTTGGTTATTAACTTTCTCAATAATACCTAAGGGGAACTCACAAATAGTTCTTGATATAAGAGATTTGCCGGATATAGGGGACCAACAGGTTTCGGTTAAAGTTGACAGCCTTCAGGCATCAAATTTGTTGCCTGGAAATGCCGGAGCAAATGTCCAGTGGGACTTTAGAAATCTGAAACCCTGCTGCGGTGTTTCAATAGCGTCACATGACACTGTGTTTTGGGAAAATCATGCCACTTCTGCAAACGCAGCATTTTTTCCACTTTCGAATCTGGTCAGGACAGAAAAATGTCGGATTTATCATTCCCACACAACACATCAGGATGAAAAAGAGTGTTCATTCACACATTATATTATAGATTCAAATGGTCTGTGGCGTTATGGTATGGAAGACCCCAAAAATTTTCTTTTTGTCTCAAATTGGAATATTTTCCCTCTTCTTTCCTATGGAGACTCACTTAAAACAGTCACAAAGCTTCATGTTCCTGTTTCAAATGACAGCATTAGAGTCTATCACATTTTAAATTCCTCGGTAGCTGATGCATGGGGTGTAATCAGCACCCCTGATACCACAGCAAGTGTAATTCGTATTTACACTGCCGAAGTAGTTTATGACAGCTTATTCGTAAAGGGCAACCTTATACAAAGCGATGTTTATACAGGAAACTATTATTACCGATGGTATTCAAAAAATCTAGGATTTCCGGTACTTGAAATAGGCAAAGGAATGCAAATTCAAAAACCACCATTTTATCAAAAGGTGAATTATTCTTCACACAAGAATACAATACTTTCAGTTCCTGAAAATGATATTTTAAATAGGATCAAGATTTTTCCTAACCCGTTTTCATCTTACATCAATATCAGCTTAGGGGAAAACTTTAAAAACGCTTCAATTTCAATTTTTGACCTGACCGGCCAAATGATATTAAAAGTTACAAACTTAGATTCCGAAGATGCGATTCGGACAACTGAACTTTCTCCCGGAATCTATTTCTATGTAATCGTCAACAGACAACAAGAGATTATAAGAGGAAAAATAATTAAAAACAACTTCTGATGAAATACTTCAATTTATTTTCTTTGTTCCGGACAGCCTTCGCTTTTACATTGTTGTCAATATCCGTAGCTTGCTTTTCACAGCACGAAGGACATGGTGGTGGTGGTACAACCACCCACACCGATACTGAAACCGAAAACTATCATTATGTATGTCCAATGCATCCCGAGATAGGCTCCGATAAACCTGGCAACTGCGTGAAATGCGGGATGAAGTTGGAACAGAAAAAAATTGAAGAAAGCAAGCCAGGTAAAAGAGTTTATTATTACTGTCAGAATCACCCATCATTCCAATCTGATAAAAAGGGGAAATGCACTATATGTGGCAGGAAACTTAAAAAGGCGAAAGAGTTTTTTTATGAATGGCTCGAAGCACCAAATTCGAAATTGCTTAAGCCGGCTTTTCTGTTGATAAAAGATAATAATCTCAAATTAGTACCGATCATTTTAAAAAAACAACATGAACTCAAAAAAAAGGACTTGATTAGGATAACTGCTGTTTTCTTTTTTAACAATGAAATAAATAGCTTGGCAAAGGTTCGAAATGTAAAAACCAAAACCGTATCAGCACGAAACTAATGGCTTAATAGAATAAAAATAAAAAATAGACATTCAGATTATAAACTCTAAATCAAACAAAAATGAAAACAAAAATGAAAACAAAAATGAATTTATCAGGCCTGTTAGTCTTGATAACTATTGCATTGGCAAGTTGTATGAAAGAACAAATGGCTTGTTGTGAATTGCCGGAAACAGCAATGGCAGGACAACCGGTAAGCTTTAGCTCATCATGCAGTAGGGATGCCGGCAGATATAAGTGGGATTTTGGTGACGGTAACACTTCAAATGATGCCAACCCTACCCATACCTACAGTGCTGCTGGCACCTATATGGTAGTGATGATGGCCTTAAGCAGGAACGATAAAAAAAAGCATGAAACGTCTAAATCAATTACCGTTAAATAGTAAAAAATATGAAACTGAAAAAATTGTCACTTGCAATAGTCTTAGTATTATTTTGTTTTACTGCTTCTGTAGCTCAACAATCTGACAGCAGTAAAGTGATTATGAAAACGGAATACACCTGCTCTATGCACCCTGAGATAATAAGTATTGATCCGGGATATTGTCCTAAATGTGGTATGAAATTAATTGAAAGGGAAATAAAAATAAGACCTGAAACATTAGCACAAACTTATACTTGTTCTATGCATCCAGAAGTGATTTCAGACAAACCGGGTAAGTGCCCCAAATGTGGAATGAATTTAATTCTTAAAGGAGATAGTTCTAAGAAACACAAGGGTTGCATGGGTATGATGGGTGGCGAAATGGGACATCCTGCGAGGTATTTTGCTATTGGAGTTGTTGCTATGGTTGCCGTAATGATGCTATTTGTGTTTCGTTAAAGTTGGGTATGAATGAATAACGTCAAAATTCAATTAATATTCAACGTCATTATGGAGCAAAGCAAGGAAACATAAACTGTGTTTTCGCTTTATTCTTTAAAGACTTCATGTCGTTTTGATGAGCAAAAATGTAATAGAATTAAGTTATGATTAAAATAGAAAAACTGGGAATAATTCTGAGTCCTTCGGAAAGGGAGTTTGAAAACCTTGGTGTATGCAATCCCGGCATTTATCAGGAAGGGAACAGCGTACACATCTTTTACAGGGCTATACAGGAAGGAAACTTTTCTACCATTGGATATTGCAAAACCGAAGGGCCGGTTCAAATCACAGAAAGACACGAGGAACCTGTAATTATCAGAGATTTCGAGTATGAGCGACACGGAGTGGAAGATGCACGAATTGTTAAAATAGATGGCACTTTCTATCTGAACTATACGGCATACGATGGCGTCAATGCAATGGGGGCTCTCGCTACTTCAAGCAATTTAATTCATTTTAAAAAACATGGCATTGTTACCCCACCGGTCAATTATGAAGAATATGAATGCTTTGTAACATGCTGCAATGGTGATAAACTAAATCCAAAATACCATCACTATTATAATCTTTTTGCAGAGATTGGGTTGGTTGAAGACAAGTTTAGGTTGCTTAGAGACAAAGATGTAGTGCTTTTCCCAAGAAAAATAAAGGGGAAGTTTGCCATGCTTCATCGCATCTGGCCTGGTATTCAAATAGTGTATTTTGATGATTGGAGTGATTTGACCAAACCTTTCTGGGAAGATTATCTTAAAAACCTGAGCGATCATATTGTTTTAGATCCGAAAGACATTTTTGAAGTTAAATATATTGGTGCCGGCGGACCACCCATAGAAACGCACGATGGTTGGTTATTAATCTATCACGGCGTTCAGGAAACTACCACCGGAAGAACGTATCATGCTAAAGTTGCTTTACTGCAATCCGACAATCCGCAGATTGAAATTGCGAGATTGCACTATCCGCTCATTTCCCCAACCATGGAATGGGAAAAGGAGGGAGTCGTGAATAATGTCGTATTCCCAACCGGCCATTCCCTGTTCGGAAACGATTTGTATTTATATTATGGTGCCGGAGATAAGCATATTTCCGTTGCCAAATTAGATATCAATGAACTCCTGTTGGAATTAAAACGACAACCATAATCGAATATGAAGTTTCTTGAAAGAGGTATGAAAATGCTGATCATCAGCTCTTACAGTCCGCGAGAATGTGGTTTGGCCACCTTTTCAAATGACATTTTAAATGCGATTAAGCAAGTGTTTGGCAGTTCAATACCCATAGAGGTGTGTGCCCTTCAAAATGATGAATACCGCCTTCAATACGGCAAAGAAGTCACTTACATTTTATCTGCTCATTCTTTTGATGATTATCGGTGGGTAGCCGAAGAAATTAATGGTCGAAATGATATAGGACTTGTTTGCGTGCAACATGAATTTGGGCTTTTTGGCGGAGACTATGGCGATCACCTGTTATCATTTCTATTGGCACTGAATAAACCCATTGTCACTGTTTTTCATACAGTTTTGCCGAATCCCGTCGAAGATCGGAAAAATGTAGTTCAAGCCATCGCCAACCTATCTGACAGAATTGTTGTTCTGACCAAAAAGTCGGAAGATATTTTGGTCGGCCACTATGGTTTTCAAAGATCTAAAATCAAGGTGATCCCTCATGGCACTCATATCGTGCTTTGGGAACAGAAAGAAAAGCTCAAAGCTCAACTTCACTTCAAAGACAAAATAGTGATGACCACTTTTGGTTTAATCAGCGAAAACAAAAGCATTGAAACTGTACTGTATGCCTTACCGGAAGTGGTAAAGCAACATCCTGAAGTGATTTATCTGGTACTAGGAAAAACTCACCCTGAAATCATTAAAAGAGAAGGTGAAAAATACCGCAATATGCTCCTTGAGATTGTCAGTGACCTGGGCATCACAGATCATGTGATTTTCATCAATGAGTATCTCGGATTAAAACAATTGTTGAACTATTTGACTTTGTCCGACATCTATTTATTTACTACCAAAGACCCACATCAAGCAGTAAGTGGCACTTTTTCTTATGCCATGAGTTGTGGTTGTGCTGTTATTTCAACTCCAATTCCGCATGCTCTTGAAAGTCTTGATTCGGGTACCGGCCTGTTACTGGACGGGTTTGGAAACCCTGAAGCTTTCAAAAAAGCCATTTTAACGTTGATAGAAAATAAAGAAGAACGAATTGTAATGGGGAAAAATGCTTATTGTCAGACCCATACATCAACCTGGGAAAATGTGGCCATTCAGTATGGGCTTTTATTCGGTGAACTGACCAACAGGTCCGAAGACCTCAGGTTTTGTTTACCACCTATCAATACAGATCATATAAAAAAACTTACCACTGACTTCGGAATACTGCAATTTTCAAGATTCAGCCAGCCCGATCCTGACTCGGGATACACACTGGATGATAATGCTAGGGCTTTGATCAATTTGATCATGTATTATGAAATTTATAAGGACGACAATGCTTTGAAATTAGCAAATACTTATTTGAGTTTTATTGAGTCTATGCAGCGGGAGAGTGGTTGGTTTGACAATTACAAGAGCTACCACCGACAATTGACAACTCAAAATTCAGCAGTGAATCTTGAAGACTCAAACGGGAGGGCACTTTGGAGTCTTGGCTATACCATTTCTCACAGGCACGTTCTCCCACAAGAAATGGTGTTGAGGGCTGAAAATTGTTGGAGAAAAGCTATTAATGGTTTGACTCATGTGACCTCCCCCAGAGCTATTTCTTATATCATCAAGGGACTTTATCATTTCTATTCGGTTTATAAAGAAGATACCATCAGAGAGTCGGCCAATCGGTTTGCCGATCAATTATTGTATCATTATAACTTCAATTCCGGACATAAATGGCATTGGTACGAGGACTATATGACCTATGCCAACACCGTCATGCCTGAGGCCATGATGTATAGCCATTTAATAACAGGTAACGAGCTGTATAAGAAAATTGCCATTCTCACTTTTGATTTTCTTTTGTCTCACTATTTTATGAAAGGACAACTAAAAGTAATCTCAAACCGGGGATGGTTTAAGAAGGAAAATGACAGAGTTTTTTACGGCGAACAACCTATAGAAGTTGCAACAACCATTATTGCTTTAGATTTGTTCTACGAGATCACCGGAAATGAAAAATACAAAGACCAGTTGGAACTCGCGTTCAGTTGGTTTCTTGGGAATAACCACCTCAGGCAAATCATGTATAACCCTGTAAACGGGGCCTCTTATGACGGTCTGGAAGACACACAGGTAAATATAAATCAGGGAGCAGAATCAACATTGTGTTTTTTCAAAGCGAGGATTATTATGGAGAAGTACGTTGTAGAAGGAACTTTTAATAAGTCTGACAATAATTTGTTGTCAGGTCAGTTAATCAATTTTGAAAAAATACAAAAAACCAAAAATAACGAATTTGCTTTTGCCAACCAGGCCTTTACAAGTAAATCAAGAAAATTTACAAAAAACAATTAATATATGGACAGACGAAATGTATTAGGTTATTCTGGCGGGGGAGATACTTTTTCTCTTTTTGTAAATTCTCCATTATTTATTTCATCGTGCAAAAAAAAACAGCATAACAGTATGAAAATGAAGAGAGGGAATGCGGCAGAGATTATCGAAGCAGCAAGTGCTGTGTCGCATAACTATCCTAGTGTTAAAGGAAGATTAGAAGAGATAACCACCAAATTCACTAACCAAACAACGTATAAAAAAAGATATTCACAAGTATCGGGTTATCATAGCAAATCAATCTTAGTCCCGGCTATAAAAATCAATTCCGGAGATAGGATAAAGATCAAATTACAAAATCAACCTTCGGGGCCAGGAAATATACACAGGCATAGATTGGTAAACCCAGCTTTGATGGATGATCATTCATCAGATACAGCACATTCCGGCTCCTCATTCAAGTATTGTATGACTGTAACTCAGCGTGCTGCATTGAATTGGTTTCATCCGCACATTTATGGATACACCGTAATGAAGACGTATAAAGGGCTGGATGGAATATTCAGAATAAATGATATGGAGGAACAAGACCTGAATCGTCCTTCGGGTATTTTTTTTACAATTCGGCTTATAATCCAAGGTAAACAGATATTTCGTGATTATACACCTGACTATGCTGCACCAATAACGGATATTACAACACAAAATTTCGAACAATATTTTTTCGTAAATGGAGATTCTTCACCCCTTCCATTTGCAAACAAGTGTCTTTACTTAATACGGGTGATAAATGGTTCCAATGCAAGAATAAATAATCCGGGATTAAATAAAGGCTTTACCTTCTCTGAATGGCCCGTTTTATTCAAATATGCACAACTTCTAACGATTATTCGAAAACTACAAATATTTATATTTTCAAATTAACTAAGACGATGCTAAACAAAATAATTCGTTACTTTTTAGAAAACAGGCTTATCGCTTTCATGCTCCTTTTTGGTTTTGTCGCTTGGGGGATTACTACTTCTCCATTTAACTGGAATTTAGAATGGTTCCCACGCAACCCCATTGCAGTAGATGCTATTCCGGATATTGGCGAAAATCAACAAATTATTGCTACAGGTTGGATGGGTCGAAATCCGGAGGATATAGAAAATCAAATTACCTATCCACTATCTACTGCTTTACTCGGAATACCGGGTATAAAAGATATTCGCAGTACTTCCATGTTTGGGATGTCGTTCATCTATCTCATTTTTGAGGAAAAAATTGATTTTTACTGGAGTCGTTCCCGTATTTTGGAGAAATTAAATTCCCTGCCACCGGGCACACTTCCGCAAGGTGTACAGCCCACCATGGGACCGGATGCCACTGCTCTCGGACAAGTTTTTTGGTACACACTCGAAGGCCGAGATCCAAAAACAGGAAAACCAACCGGAGGATGGGATCCACAAGAGTTAAGAACCATTCAAGATTTTTATCTAAGATATATACTCAATGCCGTTTCCGGAGTTTCTGAAGTTGCTTCTATTGGCGGCTTTGTGAAAGAATACCAGGTGGATATGGACCCCAATGCACTCAAGGAAAACCGGATTAGTGCGGAACAAGTGATGAATGCAGTAATGAAAAGCAACATTGATGTGGGTGCAGCAACCATCGAAATAAATAAAGCCCAATACTACGTCCGTGGATTGGGTTACATCAAAAAATTGAAAGATTTGGAAAACGCCGTTGTTGATGTACGCAACAATATTCCTCTCCGAATAAAAGATGTGGCCAAAGTTAATTTTGGTCCTGCCATTCGTATTGGAGGCTTAGATAAGGAAGGTTCTGAGGCCGTTGGAGCCGTTGTTGTGGCCCGTTATAAATCCAACCCATTAGCCGTGATTGAAAGCATTAAAAAGAAAATTGCAGAAATCACACCCGGGTTACCCTCTAAAACATTGGCTGATGGAACAGTCTCTAAAGTTTCCGTAGTTCCATTTTACGATCGAACCGGATTAATAAAAGAAACGATCGGCACCTTAGAGTCGTCCTTATCTCACGAAATTCTCATTTCTATTATTGTAATTATCGTGTTACTGATGAATCTTCGGGCGTCTTTTATTGTTGCATTTTTCTTACCCGTTGGTGTGTTGATGACTTTTGGAGCGATGAAAGTATTTGGTATTGATGCCAATATTGTTGCTTTATCAGGAATTGCAATTGCCATTGGAGTCATGATTGACTTGGGCGTTGTAGATATTGAAAACATTATTCGACATCTGGAGATGCCAGAAAATCACAATGCAAAAGGTCGGAAATTAATAGAAGTTATCTATACAGGAGCCTCCGAAGTAAGAACTGCCGTAACTGTTGCACTGGCCACTACTATTGTAGGTTTTCTTCCGGTTTTTGCTATGGAGGCAGCCGAAGGAAAATTGTTTACACCACTGGCCTACACCAAAACTTTTGCCATGGTGGCTTCTTATGTTTCCGGAATGATTGCTTTACCTGCATTAACCTACTATGTTTTTTCCGTACGTGCCAATACCAAAAGGGTACATATTATTTTTAACGTTTCTTTGCTGTTTGCAGGACCTTTGTTTGCTATTCTTTGGGGCATATATCCTGCATTGGCTCTAACAGCATTGGGCATTAATAATTTACTGGAAAATCGTTGGCCTGAAAAATACAAAAAAATTCCTGACCTCATCAATAATGGAATCATTCTATTGGTAGCAGTTTATTATTTAGCTGTTGAATGGATGCCTTTGGGTGTCGCCAACAGTGTACTGGTTAATATACTTTTTGTTGGGGGAATTACGGCCTTCATTCTTGGAATTATTTCTTTGGTTGTTAACCATTACGAAAAAACGTTGAGATGGTGTTTAGCCAACAAATTCAAATTTATGTTACTTCCATTTTTTACACTTTTGTTGGGCTTTACCGTTTGGCAAGGAGGTGAAAAAATATTCGGTTGGATAGCAAATGGAACTGAGAAAATTGGTTGGAATGTCCGTCAAACTTCCCTATGGGAAAGTCTCATACATAAATTTCCGGGTACAGGTAAAGAATTTATGCCAGCACTTAATGAAGGCTCTTTTTTGCTGATGCCAACCACCATGCCTCATTCAGGAGTGGAAGAAAATATGGATGTAATTGCAGTGCTTGACCAACGGGTTCGTGCAATCCCTGAAGTAGAAGTAGTAGTTGGAAAATGGGGACGTGCTAACTCTGCCCTAGACCCTTCACCGGTTTCGATGTACGAAAATCTCATTAACTACAAATCCGAATACATCCAAAACGAGGATGGTTACCGGATGCGTTTTAAAGTAGATGATGATGGTAATTTTCTACTGAAAGATTCCACCACTTATAAAATAGAAAAAGACGGGTATAAAACTATTTTTGCTCATCAGCTTATTAGCGATGAAAGTGGAGAATACTTCCGCCAGTGGCGGCCCGAAATAAAAAAAGCGAATGACATTTGGAAAGAAATTATCAAAGCCGCATCAATTCCGGGCATGACTTCTGCCCCTAAAATTCAACCCATCGAAACGCGTTTGATAATGTTGCAAACAGGAATGAGGGCACCAATGGGTATGAAGGTGTTTGGACCAGACCTTGCTACCATCGAAAAAGTGGGTATTGATTTAGAAAACGTACTTAAAGAAGTTCCATCCGTTTCGGCAGTTTCTGTTTTCGCCGATAGAATTGTTGGTACGCCCTATTTGGAGATAGAAATAAATAGAGAAGCCATTGCCCGTTATGGGTTAACAATAGAAGAAATGCAAACGACAATCAGTTCTGCTATTGGTGGAGAAAAAATTTCTACCACTGTTGAAGGGCGAGAACGGTTTCCGATTCGTATTCGTTACGCCCGAGCTTACCGTGATAATCCCGCAGACTTAAAGAAAATTTTGATTCCCACACCCATCATGGTTCAAGTTCCATTAGGAGAATTGGCTGAAATAACCTACAAACGTGGACCCCAAATGATACGTGGTGAAAATACATTTTTGTCAGGTTTTGTGATATTTGATAAAAAACCCGCGTATGCCGAAGTAGATGTTGTGGAAGAAGCACAACGATTTATTGATTCTAAAATAAAATCGGGTGATCTTGTTATTCCTCCGGGAGTTTCCTATAAATTTTCGGGTAATTTTGAAAATCAGGTTAGGGCAACCAAACGCCTGATGATAGTTGTTCCCCTGTCGTTATTGGTAATATTTATGATTCTTTATTTTCAGTTTAAAACTGTTACGGCCTCTTTTATTCACTTTTCGGGCGTTTTTGTTGCCTTTGCAGGGGGTTTTATCTTGATTTGGTTATATGGACAGGATTGGTTTTTAAACTTTTCTGTAGCTGGGATAAACATGCGTGACTTGTTTCAAATTCATCCAATTAATTTGAGCGTTGCTGTTTGGGTAGGATTTATTGCCTTGTTTGGAATAGCAACCAATGATGGGGTAATCATGGGAACATATATTCATCAAATCTTCGAAAAATTAAATCCAAAAACAATTGAAGAAGTTCGAGAAGCTGTTGTTATTGCAGGAAAAAAACGGGTTCGTCCCGCCATGATGACCGGTGCTTGTGCCATTATCGCCTTATTGCCGGTACTGACCTCTACCGGTAAAGGGGCCGACATTATGGTTCCGATTGCTATTCCAACTTTTGGGGGTATGGTAATACAAATGATGACTATATTGGTCGTACCTATTTTACAATATATCTGGCGGGCTAATGTGATCAAAAAGGAATTAAAACAAAAACAATAATAATAAGAATATATAGATGAAAACAATATTAATTTTTCTTTTGTTGCTTTGGATGAACGCTTCATTGTTTGCCCAAAAGGAGTTAGCCCCTTATCTAAAAACAGCCTCCGAAAACAATGCAGCACTAAGGTCAGCTTTTAGCGACTATAAGGCTTCTTTAGAAATGTTGCCTCAAGCAAAAGCCTTGCCCGACCCACAATTAATGTTTCAATACTTTACCACTCCGCTATTATTAGAAATGGGGCAGCAGCGTTTTAATCTTGATGCATCACAAGCATTTCCTTGGTTTGGAAAACTTAAAGCCCAAGAGCAAGTAGCGGCTGAAATGGCAAAGGCGAAATACGAATCGTTTATAAACGAAAGAAACAAACTGTTTTATCAAGTAAAAAACGCCTATTTTAACCTTTATGTTCAGCATAAATCGGTCATCATAATAGCAGAAAATTTACGTTTATTGCAATCGTTTCGCGAATTGGCAAAAATAAGGTTTGAAGTAGGGAAGGGCTCATTTGTTAATGTACTTCGTGCCGATATCGAAATTGCTGAGTTAGAAAATAAACTCGCCTATCTCAATGATACGGAATGGCCGTTGTTAGCTGAATTTCAAAAATTACTGAACACAAAAAATATTGGTAAAATTCAATTTCCGGAAATCTTGTGGAAAGATTCGTTAATTGATAATAAAATCATTCTGCTTGATTCTATTACTGCCAACAATCCCTCATTAAAGAGAATGGATAATGAAATTGCATCATGGGAAAAACAGATGGAAGTTGCGAAAAAAATGGGTTACCCATCTTTTTTATTGGGAGTGCAATACATGAACATGTCGAAACGCTCGGGCGAATTCCCAAATAATGGGAAGGATATGTATTTATTCCCTGAATTGGGCGTAATGATTCCGCTTTATCGAAAAAAATACTCCGCCATGGTTAATGAAGCTAAATACAAAAGTGAAGCGGCCACTTATCAAAAAATAGATATGACCAACGAGCTAATCAGTGAAATGGAAATGAATTATCGAGATTACAGCAATGCTCAACGGAGTGTGGTTTTATATGCCCGTTTGTTTAATCTCAGCAAAAATGCAAAAGAATTGTTATTGTCGTCATTTTCGGCAGCAGGAACAGATTTTGAGGAAGTGTTGCGTATGCAAAAACAAGAACTCATGTATGCCTTAACTTTAGAGGAAACCAGAGGCATGCTCAATACAAGTGTAGCTTATATCAATTATTTAACCGGAAGTGAGAAACTAATGTGAAGGTGATGAATTTAAATAGAATAATTAAAAACAAACAGTTGAAAAACAAATAAAAAGTAAAAAATGATGAGAAATAAAAAGCAACTTCTTATTTACACCGCTCTTATAATTGGCGGAGTATTAATTGGATGGATGATTTTTGGTGGGAATACGAATAATGCGTCGAAGCAAATTTCCATAACAAATAACATGAAACAACAAGTCAAAGTGTGGACTTGTTCCATGCATCCTCAAATACGTAAAGACGATCCAGGGAAATGCCCTATTTGTGCAATGGATTTAATTCCGTTGAATAATGAGGATGATGCGACTACCGGAGATAATCAAATTCAACTAAGCGAAAGTGCCATGAAAATTGCTGAAGTGCAAACTTATGTAGTTCAAAAAGCAGCTCCCATAAAGGAAATCCGACTTTCAGGGAAAATAAAACCTGACGAGCGAAAAGTGGAAGTGATTACTGCACGTTTTGCCGGAAGAATTGAAAAACTTTTTGTCAATTTTACTGGTCAGCAGGTGCAGAAAGGCGAAAAATTGGCAACTGTTTATTCACCCGATTTAATTACTGCACAAAAAGAATTGTTTGAAGCCACTAAGTTTAAAAAAACCAATCCCGAATATTACAAGGCAGCTAAAAACAAGCTAAAGTTATGGTCGCTATCCGATAAACAAATAGAGAGCATCGAACAAAATGGTGAGCCGCAAAATTATTTTGATATTATTTCACCATTGAGTGGAACGGTACTTAAAAAAGAAGTGGCATTAGGCGATTATTTAGAACAAGGAACTTTGCTGTTTAAAGTAGCTGACCTTACCACCGTTTGGGCACTTTTTGACGCCTACGAAAGCGATTTACCTTGGATCCGCATCAATGATAAAGTGACTTTTGAACTTCAATCACAGCCCGGAAAACAATTTAGCAACAGCATTACTTTTATAGACCCGGTTGTAAATATTGAAACCCGGGTAGCTGCGGTGAGAACAGAAATGACTAACTCAGATAACTTACTCAAACCAGAAATGTTTGTTAAAGGATTGATTCAGGCAAAGTTACCCAACATTCAAAATGCATTGCTGATTCCAAAATCATCTGTTTTATGGACAGGCAAAACGGCAGTTGTCTATGTAAGGATAAAAGAGCAAACCAAACCTACTTTTGAGTATCGTGAAATTAGATTAGGCGAAGATGCCGGAAATTTTTATGTTGTTAAAGAGGGTTTAAATGAATACGAAGAAATTGTAACAAATGGGGTATTTAAAATAGATGCTGCTGCACAATTAGCCGGTAAACAAAGTATGATGAATATAAAAAGGAAAAAAGATAGTACAGATGGCCATGCCGGAATGGATATGTCGTCAAAACTTAAAGGTGCTGAATTAGAAAAATCAATATCCATTAATTCCGCTGCAAAAGAGGCGTTACAGCCTATTTTTAAGGAATATTTATTGATGAAAAATGCTTTGACGGCTGACGATTTTAGTTTAGCCAAGAAATCAGCTATTACTTTTCAATCAGCATTATCAAAAATAGAAATGTCGCTTTTTACCGGTACAGCTCATACCATTTGGATGAAACACAGCAAAAAAATTAAAGAAGCGTTAAATTCTGCATCACAATTTAATACTATTGAAGAAGTCAGAAAATCTTTCCAAACCATTTCAAAAGGAATGATAGGAATAACAATCTCATTGAAGCCCTATGATAAGCCTATTTATGTAGAATTTTGTCCAATGGCAAACGAAAATAAAGGAGCAGATTGGATGAGTTTGGAAAAGGAAATTAAAAACCCCTACCTCGGAAAAGCAATGCTGACGTGTGGGGAAGTTAAACAGGAAATTAAATAGGTTATAGAAATGAGTACCACATTGAATGGAAAAAACATGAATAAAAAAATTAAAAACTTGCTACTATTTATGATTTTATATGCAGTTTGTGCAACGACTTGTTTTGCACAAACAGGACTAAAAATATCAATCGATAGTTTACCAGAACCGGTGAAAGAGCAATTGCACCAAAAATATCATGGATATTCGATTGCTTCTATCCTTCGTGAAACACTCAAAAATGGGGAAATCGCCTATTTGTTAAATATTCAGAGAGATAAAAATGCGTCTGTAATGATTGTTTATCATTTAATATATGATTCGGAGGGGAACTTATTGAGTAAGAAAAAAGAAAAAGAATATTATTATACAGGTAATGAAAAAAAATCAACACCAATTACTCCGAGCAGAAATCAAGGAGGTCATCAACATTAGCAAAAAAATAGAGAACCAATTATTTGTAATTCTTTTAAATAAACAAGAATAATGAAAAAACAAAAATTACTAATTGCAGTGTCAGTTAGTCTTTTTAGCCTTACTGTTACCATGGCACAAGAGTATGATCATACTAAAATGAGAACTGATGATACGGTCCAAATGAAAATTGATAACAAAATAAGATATGCCTGCAACATGAAATTTGATGGTGAGAAAACATACGAAAAAGAAGGGACATGCCCGAAATGTGGGATGACTCTAATAAAATTAGAAGAAGGATTAAGAGTTGATTCTAAAAAAGAATCATCAGGAAAAAAGATGGTGCAAGAATGTTATCATTTTATAGTTGTTTAAAGCACCCTGAAATTGAACAAAACAAGCAGGGAACTTGTCTGAAATGTGGCATGAGATTAAAAGCAATAAAAAAAGAAGGCAAAAAAGAAGACGATCACAGTAGTCATAACCTTTAACATGTAAACAAACATAAATTGGAAAGAAAATTGAGAACATCGCTTCTTTTTCCTTACCATATCGTGTAAATGAATTAGGAAAGAAACTCTTTAACACATGTATAAATATAAATAATTAGTTATATACATATAAAAACAAAAATTATGAAAACACAAAAATTAGTACTCACATTGGCAATTGGTTTATTTAGCTATGCAGCTACAATGGCCCAAACACACGATCATTCTAAAATGAAACCGAATGATTCTACCAAAATGAAACCGGTTGAAGGAGGGCAAAAAGTACCAAACAGTCAAGTTTGCTTTCCCAATAATCGCTACATGGGAGCAGAACAACTTTCTGTAGAAATTGATGGCAAAACTTATTACGGCTGTTGCAATGGCTGTATTGAAAGGTTAAAAAATGAGCCTGAAGTCAGATATGGCGTTGATCCTTTAACCGAGAAAAAAGTGAATAAGGCAACTGCCTATATTGTTATTAAACCAGGTAGTACCGGAGGTGAAGTTCTTTATTTTGAATCAAAAGTGAATTATCAAAAGTTCATGAAAAAAAATGATAAAATTTAAATAAAATGAAACACATATTAAAAAAAACCGGATCATTGTTCTTTATGTTACTGCTGCTGAGTGTCAGAACCTTAATGGCACAGCAAAATCATGAAGAAAGTTCTCATTCTCATGCTAATCATCCGCCACATGGCGGACAAATAAAAGAAGTTGGTAAGTACCAAATTGAAATGGTTACTGATTTATACTTAAAAAAAGATCAACTATCTTTTTACTTGTTTACGAGCAATTTAGTGCCAATTTCTATTGATGGAATTTCGGGCACAGTGACGATTGAGTATAAAAATGGCTCCACAACAACTGATACTTTGCTTGCAAATGGAGATGACTATTTCGTAGCACAGTTAGGAAATAAAGAACCCTTTACCTGTACAATAAAACTTCAGGAAGAAGAAAAAGTTGTTATAGCAGTTTTTTCCGTGTCTGAATTAGATTTAAAGACAAATAGTGTTTACACTTGTTCTATGCATCCTGAAATAGTGCAAAACAGACCCGGAAAGTGTCCGAAATGTGGAATGGAATTAATAGCAACCAAAAAAGAAATCAAGAAAGAGGAAGAAAATCACGGTGGCCATAATCATTAAAATCAATATATCCTGTATAAGGTAAGAAAAAGAGAATATCTGTTTATTTTCTTCTTAAATGGTTAAAATTAAACAAAAGATATACTCTTTTTCTTACGCAGGAATTATGAATAACGATGAATAATTTTTCGCAAATCATTCAACAGTATAAAAACGTTGGAAATATATTATATTTTTTGCAACCAACGTGGTTTCCACCATTTAATACGGCTATTGTCAATGGATTTAATTTTTTATTTAAAGATAAAAAGAAATTAGGAAGTTGGACAGAATATCTAAAAATAAGAGAGACGATTATCGAAACCAACAACAAACATAAAGCCGAATTATCTAATGATTTAGGAGCAATTGCAGGGTTATTTTTTGAAATAGGCTCAAAAAAAATGTTGATTGGGAATGATGAATATTTAAACAAAGGGGAACGAATAAAATTTGAAAAAAACATTATAAAACGTCAAAAAGAAATTCAAGATGAAAAAGTTGAGGAAAATCATCACAGCGAAATGCAATACCATTTATTAAAAATTGGTACTTCACAAGGTTTTGATGTTACCCCTGCCAGTAATGACAAAAGTAAATCTTTTAACAATCAAAAGTTTTCTTTTATTTCAATGGATAAATTCCCTGAATTGGCTACTGACAAAGATACCCAAAACACCATAAAACTGATTGATGTGCTTTGGTCTCAAAAAGAAACTAAAAAAATTGTTGGAGCTTTTGAAGTAGAAAAAAGCACCAGTATTTATTCAAGTATTTTACGACTATCCGATTTGTATTATAGTATTGGGAATGGGGAGGAAGTGTTTTATATTATCATTCCTGATTCCCGTGAAAAAGATGTAATTCACCAATTGCACCGGCCGGTTATCAAGAATTCAAAAATGAACATTAAATATATTTTATTTTCTGAATTAAGATCTAATTGTGATGCCATTTGCAAATTTGGAACCGATAAACTTATTATGGAAAAGATTGCAAAATCAATTTAAAGTCTTAGTATGAAAAAATATGTTTTTATAATTGCTTTTATCCTATGCGAGTTATTTTTTTTATCTCGGGTTAATGCACAAGATATTTATCGAACTCAAAATGGAGATATGCTCATAACCGCTGTTTCCGGCGATACCGTTTTTAAAGTAACTTCAAAGGAATTGTTGATTTTACTAAATTATAAAGATGCAAGTATTACAATTAAAATGGATAAATCTACCTTTAAAACAGGGAATGATTCAATAGATAAAAAGTTAGCTTTAATGAAAGACATTATTGAGTTCAAAGGCAAATTAGATTTAGAATTCATTAATACCCAAGATCATCCTCCTCTTGATTTTAAAGTAAAAGGTATTCTTTCTTCCAATCAAAAAACAATATACGGCGACGGGCGTCTGGCCCATATTTCTTTCAGAGGCACTTATTCTTGCCTTCTGACGCTTAGACTCAATTTAAAAATGAAAGATTTAGGGTTAAATTTTGAAGCCTTCGATTTAAAAGAGGATATTCAAATTGAAATTGCTCAAACAGTATTAAATAAATCAAACGAGTAAATATTTGCAGTCAAATACGCAATGAAAACGGCAATCACACTACCTGCATTATTCCATACAGCGATCATGTTCATAGCTTTATACAAGAGCATTACTTCGGGAAAAAAAGCAGGAAAAACCGTGCAAACTGAAAATCGCATTGATCAAATCCCTGTGTGCAAAATTGATAGGATAAAAGTGGAACCAAAACTTGAATACCCCGAAATCATCATCACTTTCACCAACCACTAATTATAGACTTATGGAACTTATAAATCAGCACTTAGAGAACCACAGTCCCATTGACCACCAAGCTAATCATGTTGAAAGCGGTCACGACAAACATAAAGGACATAATGTCTCTGATTTGTGGAAACGGTTTATTGTATGTTCAATAGTTACTATTCCTGTGCTTGCCTTGTCACACATGATGCAACAGTGGATAGGGTTTAAATTAGCTTTTGCAGGTGATAAATATGTGCTTGCAATTCTTTCAACCTATATTTTTATTTATGGTGGTTATCCTTTTCTGAAAGGATTGTATGATGAGGTAAAAGCCAAAGCCATAGGCATGATGACCCTGATAGGGGTTGCTATTATAGTAGCATGGGCATACAGTGTTGCCGTCACTTTCGGTTTGTCGGGAATGGATTTTTATTGGGAAATGGCAACCCTGATTGACATTATGCTTATTGGGCACTACTTTGAAATGAAATCGGTAATGAGTGCTTCCCGTTCTCTTGAACTGCTTGTGAAAATGATGCCATCAAACGCTCACCATATTGTAAACGGACAAATACATGACATGCCTGTGAGCCATTTGAAAATAGGGGATATGCTCATGGTGAAGCCGGGTGAAAAGGTCCCGGTTGATGGAATTGTTATGGAAGGAGAAAGTGATGTTGATGAAAGCATGCTTACAGGTGAAAGTAAACCAGTGAAAAAAGAAAAAGACAGCAAAGTAATAGGTGGGGCAATAAATAGTAATGGCTCTTTGACAATTAAAGTAGTAAGCACAGGAAAAGACAGCTACCTTAACAAGGTGGTAAAATTGGTTGAAGATGCCCAGAATGCAAAATCCAAAACGCAAAATTTTGCCGACAGGGCTGCAAAGGTGCTTACATTTGTTGCCTTGGGCGGTGGTGTTATCACACTCACGATTTGGCTGCTGTTAGGCGTTCCGTTTGTGTTTGCATTAGAACGAATGGTTGCGGTAATGGTCATCTCCTGTCCACACGCTTTAGGGTTGGCTGTACCTTTGGTAATAGCCATTTCTACTTCTATTTCTGCCCAGAAAGGGTTGCTCATTCGCAACAGAACAGCTTTTGAAAATGCTCGTCTGATCACTACCATCATTTTTGACAAGACCGGAACACTTACAAAAGGTTCACATGAGTTACAGGAAATTAAAGTGCTGAACCAAAATTTTGATGAAAAGGAATTACTCCGCCTTTCTGCGGGTGTTGAGCAGCATTCAGAACACTATATTTCGATTGGTTTATTAAGAAAAGTAAAACAATTAAACATTGAGATTCCAAAAGGAGAGCATTTCAATTACCTGCCAGGTAAAGGATTGGAAGGTATAATAGAAGGAAAAGAAATCAAAGTAGTGGGTCCGAATTACCTGAAAGAAAACAACATAAGTATTTCAGAAATAAAGAATGATTTTACCGGAACAGTGGTATATGTAATGATTGATGAGGTAGTAGCGGGTTATTTTATTTTTTCTGACCAAATAAGAGAAAGCTCTTTTGAAACTATCCAAATACTCAAAAAATCCGGAATAAAAAATTTACTGCTTACAGGTGATAATGAAAAAGTAGCCAGAAAAGTAAGCGAAGAATTAAAAATGGATGGCTATATAGCCAATGTGTTGCCGCATGAAAAACTGGAAAAGGTAAAAGCACTTCAGGAACAAGGCGAATTTGTTGCCATGACTGGCGATGGTGTAAACGATGCACCCGCTCTTGCACAAGCGGATGTGGGTATTGCTGTTGGTTCAGGAACAGATGTGGCCGCAGAAACTGCAGATATTATTTTAGTAAACTCCGACCCGAAGGATATTGCCGACCTGATTTTATTTGGCAAAGCCACCTACAATAAAATGATACAAAATCTTTGGTGGGCAACTGGCTATAATATTCTTGCAATTCCTTTGGCAGCAGGTGTTTTGTATAAATGGGGCATTATGCTAAGTCCGGCAGTGGGTGCTTTGTTGATGAGTTTAAGTACCGTTGTAGTTGCCGTCAATGCCCAGCTTCTTAAAACGAAATTAACATGATAGCAACAGGATTGACATCAAGGGAAGCAACAAAACACCTTGAACAATACGGCTATAATCTTATTGAGACTTACAAGGGGAAGTCCCGGCTGAAAATACTTTTCTCACAATTCAACAACCTGATGGTGTATCTGCTGCTTTTTGCAGCAGCTATGTCGTTTTGGTTTCAAGAATATTTGGATGCAACGGCCATTCTGATGGTAATACTTGTAAATGCGGCCATTGGCTTTTTGATGGAGTTGCAGGCAGAACGCTCCATGAATGCCCTTAAAAAAATGGCGATGGTTCTGGCAAAAGTTTTCAGAGATGGAAATTTGACCGAGATAGTTTCTGATGAATTAGTTCCATACGATTTAATGTACGTTGAAGCGGGTGATATGATTAACGCGGATGCCAGAATTATTTCTGCCACCCAACTATCTGTAAATGAAGCATCCCTTACAGGAGAAGCTATGCCCGTTGAAAAAATTGCAGACGAACTTTCGGGCGATGTTCCACTTGCAGACAGAACAAATATGCTTTATAAAGGAACTTTCGTTACAAGTGGGAACGCCTATGCCCTTGTAGTAGCAACAGGAATGCAAACCGAATTAGGTAAAATTGCTCATCTCGTGCAAGGAGCGGAGCAATCAGCCACTCCGCTTGAAAAAAAATTACAGGTATTCAGCCGCAAACTCATATACATAACAGTTGCTATGGTTGTATTGATTTTCATTGTCGGCATGTTTACACACGGCGATTATACCGAGTTGCTTGAAACCGCAATTGCCCTTGCCGTAGCTGCCATTCCCGAAGGGCTTCCTATTGTGGCAACACTTGCCCTGGCACAAGGCATGCTGAAAATGGCAAGGCACAATGTGATTGTGAAAAAACTGTCGGCAGTTGAAACATTAGGCGGCACTACGATTATCTGCACCGACAAGACAGGAACGCTCACTCAAAATAAAATAGAGGTTACCGATGTCATAACAGCAAATGAAAATACTGCAATGGATAAACAAATTTTGCGACAAATTGCTGTTTTATGCAACACTGCATCCATTCAAATTTCAGAAAAAGAAGTGACAGAAATTGGCGACCCTCTTGAAACAGGCTTATTAAAATATGCATACAAAAACGGAGACAATATTGAACAAATACGGAAGCAGTTTCCTAAAATAAATGAAGTCCCTTTTTCATCAGAAACTAAAATGATGGCAACATTGCATAGCAGCCACAATGAATTTATCGTTTATGCCAAAGGGGCAGCCGAAGAAATACTCAGGCGATGCAGTCATATTCGTATCGGCTCTGAAACCAAATCGCTGAATGAAGAAACAAGAGTACATTGGAAAGAGAAATCGGAACAATTAGCAGCATCCGGTTTAAGAGTAATAGCAGGAGCATATAAGGAAAGTTCATCTCGGAATATTTCACTCATAAGCGATTTGGTTTTTGCAGGGCTTTACGGCATGATGGATCCACCTGCCGATGATGTGTTTGATGCCATCAGTGAATGCAAAGAGGCAGGTATTAAAGTAGTGATGATTACGGGAGACCACCCCGCTACTGCCAATTACATAGCCAATCAGTTAGGTATTGCAGAACCCAACAATGTAGTGCTTGGAAAAAACATGAATCCATTTGAGCAGTTAAGTGATCAAGAGAAAAAACGCTGGGTTGACAGTTCTGTTTTTGCAAGAGTTACTCCGGCTCATAAACTGGATTTAATTAGCGTTTTGCAGGAGAAAGGAAATATTGTTGGTATGACAGGCGATGGGGTGAACGATGCCCCTGCTTTGAAAAAAGCAGACATCGGAATTGCAATGGGAAAGCGTGGAACGCAGGTAGCACAAGAAGTATCAGACATGGTATTGAAAGACGATAAGTTTTCGTCCATTGTTCATGCCATCAGGCAAGGTCGTGTCATTTTTACCAATATTCAGGAATTTGTGATTTACCTCCTATCCTGCAACATGAGCGAGTTACTTGTGGTGTCATTAGCATCATTATCAAACCTGCATTTTCAATTAGTTCCGCTGCAAATACTTTTCATCAATCTGGTAACAGATGTATTGCCTGCTCTTGCTTTGGGTGTAAGCGAAGGCAGTCCTCTGGTGATGAAACATAAGCCCCGCAATCCGGCTGAACCGCTTTTAAAAACAAGGCAGTGGTATGCTGTTTGGATTTATGCGGCAATCATTTCTGTATGCACATTAGGAGCAGTTTTGTTTAGTCATTTTGTTATGCATACCGGAGAAAAATTTGACCCAAAATTGTGCAACAATATTTTGTTCTTTAGCCTAATATTTTGTCAGTTGTTGCATGTGTTCAACATGGCTTCGGTTAAAATATCCTTCTTCAAATCCGAGGTGTTCCGCAATAAATATGTATGGTATGCTTTGGTTTTAAGCTGGCTAATTGTGATAGTTGTTTTATTTATTGCTCCGGCTCGGGAGGCATTGAATGTGCAATCTTTAAAATCGGGTGATTGGTTATTGGTAATTGCTTCTGCTGCCATTTCGCTTTTAGTTATTCAGATTTTGAAAAGAATAAACCTTATACATGATGAAGATTAATACTGAAAAAATAAACATCACGAAGGCATCGGGCGAAAAGGCTCCCTTCAATAAATTGAAGCTTAAACAATCGCTGGTACGTTCAGGTGCTTCTAACGAACAGGCAGATGAAATTAATAATGAAGTTATTGAAATGCTGGTGGAGGGAATGTCCACTCGAAAAATTTACATGACTGCTTTTAGATTGTTGAGAAATTATTCTCCTCCTTTAGCAGCCCGCTATAAGCTCAAACAAGCAATTATGGAATTAGGCCCTTCCGGTTTTCCTTTCGAACAATTTATTGGAGAGCTTTTAAAGCATAGAGGTTACAAAACCCAGGTGGGCGTAGTTGTTAAAGGTCACTGTGTAAATCATGAAATTGATGTGATAGCAGAAAAAGATGAACAACATTTTATGATTGAGTGCAAATTCCATAACCGACAGGGCTACTCGTCTGATGTAAAAATTCCTCTCTACATTCAGTCAAGATTTTTAGATGTGGAAAGACAATGGAAACTGTTGGATGGTCATGCCGAAAAATTTCATCAGGGTTGGGTAGTAACAAACACCCGCTTTTCTGACGATGCTGCTCAATACGGAAGGTGTATGAATATGAACCTTGTTGGATGGAATTACCCCAGACACAATGGTCTAAAGGATTGGATTGATGGTTCAGGGTTACACCCAATAACCTGCCTTACATCGCTTACCCAAAGTGAGAAGCAACAATTATTAGACAAAAAAATAGTGTTGTGTAAAACCTTGCACCATAACCATGACCTGCTTCAAAATATTGGCATAATGCCTCCGCGATTGAAAAAGGTGATGGATGAATGTGCTGCTTTGTGTGAATTGTATTCTAAAAATAAATACTAATTAAGGGAATAATATGCACGAAATACTTAACAACTTTCTTTCTCCATTTTTATTAAGCTTATTGGTATCAGTTGGCGTAGGTGTAATTATAGGACTTGAACGGGAGTTTGATACTTTGTCTGGCAACGAACATTTTGCAGGGTTAAGAACTTTTGTTCTATCGGCCATTGTGGGCTGTGTTGTAACCTATTTGGCAACCAGGTTTAATTCTAATATTTTATTGGTTGCTGTTCCTTCTATTTTCTTTTTGATAAGTGTTTTTCACTTTTCCAAAGTCAAAAAGGAACATTTTGGTCTTGTAACTGAGTTTTCGCTTGTCTTGGTGTTTTTTTTAGGCGTGCTTTCCGCTTTACATTTAATGAAGGAAACACTCACTGTTGCCGTTATCGCTTCCGCGTTGCTGACTTTTAAGACTAAACTCCGATCAACTGTAAAGCAAATTACACAAGAGGAATTATATGCATTTATCCGGTTTGCAATCATATCATTTCTGATTCTACCTTATTTACCAGATGATAATTTCGGTCCGGCAGAACTGATAAATCCGCAAAGCATTGGTATTGTTATAGTCATTGTGTCTTCATTGAGTTTTATTGGTTATTTTATCATCAAATTTTTTGGCTCAGAAAAAGGTATTCTATTTACTGCATTTTTCGGAGGAACATTTTCGAGTACTGCAGTTACCTGGATATTTAGCACAAAAAGCAAAGAGAGTGCAAGCCTCTCTTTTTATTATGCAGCCGGAATAATTGTTGCCTGTTCTGTGATGTTTGTAAGGGTCGCAGTTGTTGCGGCTTTGTTTAATATGCAGGTATTTAAGTGGTTCCTGATTCCGTGTTTATTGATGTCGTTATATGCAGTGAGTTACGCTTATTATATTATAAAAACAAAAATACCTGAGACTGATACGCATAGAGAGAGCATTCAATTAGGAAATCCACTCGATTTATTAAACGCGGCCTTCTTCGGGCTTTTGTATATTGCCATAACCATTACTGTTTATTATGCCAACTTTTATTTTGGAAATAAAGGGCTTTTTATATCAGGCATCATTTCGGGGTTTGCTGATGTGGATGCTATTAACATTAGTGCCTCTAAATTGAGCTTAGCTCAAATCTCTTCTGCAATGGCCGCAATTGTAATACTATTTGCTGTAATCAGTAATACCCTTTTCAAAATTGGGGTGTGTTTTATAAAAGGAAATCACGAAATGGTTAGACAGGTTGCATATGCATTAATTCCGCCAATCATAATTGCTGGTATTAGCATTCTTTTCATTTACCTAAAACAAGCAATATGAAAACTGAAGATAAACGCAATTAAAACCACTGCATCAAATGACGTGCAAAAGAAAAAAGAAAGAAAATATAACCTGTTTAGTATGAACATCATCAGAATTCAATTCTTAGGTGCATCAGGAATAGTTACCGGATCTAAATTCCTTATTACGGCTTTCGGAAAAAAAATACTGATAGACTGCGGTTTTTTTCAGGGTCTAAAGGAACCCAGGAAACTCAATTGGCAACCTTTAACTGTTTCGGCAAAAACTATAGACACTTTAATACTGACACAAGCAAACTTAGACCATACAGGCTATCTACCATTGATAGTGAAACAAGGATTTGCCGGGCCAATATGGGGAACAGCACCGACACTTGAAATTGCAAAAATTATTCTTGAAGACAGTGCAAAAATTCAGGAGGAAGATGCGGCAAGGGCTAATGCAAAGGGATACTCAAAACACAAACCGGCTCAACCACTGTATAACCTGAAAGATGTTGAGAAAACCTTACCGCATTTCAACCCTCAGCCACTTGATATATGGATTGAAATCAGCGAAGGAATTTCTTGTCGTTTTAAGTATAATAGCCACATTATCGGGGCAACATTCATTGAGTTAAAAATCGGGGATAAAACAATTGTTTTTTCAGGAGATATAGGCAGGGACAATGATTTATTAATGTATCCTCCTCAAAAGCCCGAAACTGCCGATATCCTTTTTATCGAATCCACTTATGGAGATCGCCTTCACCCCAATCATTCGGAAACACAATTAGAGGAAATAATCAATACAGCAGCTAAAATGAATGGAACTATCATCGTCCCAGGTTTTGCTGTTGAACGCATTCAGATGTTGATGTACCTGCTTTGGCAATTGAAGAAGAAAGGTAAAATCCCTGCTATCCCTATCTATATGGACAGCCCGATGGGAAGAAATGTGTTGGATATTTTTCATCATAACACTTCATGGCATAAACTTTCTGCCGACGAATATTCCGAAATGTACAATACCATCAGAAGGATAAAAGGCGTAGATGAAACCTTGGTGCTTGCCGCTGATAAGCAAACAAAAATAATTATAGCCGGAAGCAGAATGGCGGCAGGCGGCAGAGTGCTTACCAATTTTGAAAAATACTTAAACTTTGAAAATGTCACCATACTTTTGGTAGGTTTTCAGGTCGAAGGAACCAGAGTAAGATCTTTGCCGGATGGAGCCACAGAAATCAAAAGGAGAGAGAAATCTTATACTTTAAAAGCTCATATTGAAAATATAAAAGGTTTATCCCACCATGCCACCAACCAAGTTGGATTAATTAACTGGAAGGGCAACCTGGAGTCCGGGCCTGATAAAATGTTGATCGTCCATAGCGAAGATGATGGGGCAAAAGGATTGCAGGAAAAGGCAAAAGAAACTTTTGGGTGGACAGTTAATATACCTCAATTGAACGAAACCATTCAAATTTAATCTGCTGGAAGTATGCATAACCATAGAACTCTAACGTTAAAAAATCTCGGAATAGATACCTACAGGGAGAACATCATCTATATGCGTTCCGACTGTCATATCTGTAAATCAGAAGGATTTTCTGCACTAACTCGCGTGGTGGTCCATTGCATGGAGCGAAGCATTATAGCCACCTTGAATGTTATTAAGTCTGATCTGTTGCAAAACGGAGAAGCAGGTCTTTCCATAGAGGCCATAAAAAGGATGGGGGCAAAAGACGGTGATACAATAACAGTCTCCCATCTGCAACCCATTCCTTCCGTTGGATTGGTTAGGGCAAAGATGTATGGAAAGGAGTTGGTGGAAAATGAACTGCAACACATTGTCACAGACATTGCAAAAGGACACTACTCCAACATTGAACTGGCGGCATTTATTACGGCCACTTCCGGCAATCACCTCTCCACCAATGAAATAATAGGTCTTACCCATGCTATGGTGCGTTCAGGTGAAAAATTAATTTGGGATGAGAAACATGTTTATGACAAACACTGTATTGGCGGCTTACCGGGAAACCGAACAACACCCATTGTGATTAGCATTGCCGCTACTGCGGGACTGACTATTCCCAAAACATCTTCCCGTGCCATCACCTCCCCGGCAGGAACAGCCGATACAATGGAAGTCATGACCAATGTTGAACTGACTATGGTTCAAATGAAAGCGATTGTGACTAAAGAAAATGGTTGTTTGGTCTGGGGAGGATCTGTGAGTTTAAGCCCGGCCGATGACATTCTTATCTCTATTGAAAAAGCACTTGATATTGACAGTGAAGGTCAGATGATCGCATCTGTGCTTTCTAAAAAGGCAGCTGCAGGGGCAACGCATGTGGTAGTTGATATACCTGTAGGTGAAACTGCTAAAGTAAGGTCTGAAAGTAAAGCGAAAGAACTAAAAGAATTATTTGAAATAGTAGGAAAAAGTATCGGTTTAGTAGTGAAAGTGATCATTACCGATGGTAGCCAGCCT
>JAGVMN010000046.1 GCA_020053795.1 Bacteroidia bacterium
AAATCAGACCTGTAAAACGGCTTGAACTCATTCTCAAAGTACTCCCAGTTGATTTCCCGGGCTAAGCGATATAATCCATGAGTCTTGTCTAACTGATCTGCCGGTTCAGGCAGTAGAAAACTCATTTGGCCGGAATTCTTTTCTTTTTTTATCATGATAATTTGCAAGGTTTTGACCAAATTTCAACCTTTGCCTGCAAACTATAATGCACTTTTATTCCACAAAATACCCGCCCTGTCTCAATCCGACTACTTTTTTATCGCTGACTAAATATCACCTATATCCCTTCAGGTTTAAAACAGACATCGAAAATTAGTCTTCAAATTCAAAATATTGCCCAATTCAATCCGTTAAGTGTGTAAGATTTGATAATCTTGGATTTGACGGGACAGACATGCACCAAAAATGAGAACGCTTTTTTTATTGATCATCACTTCAATTTCTTGCCGCAGCGTTGCTCAAGTGATCAATTCTTATGACAGCGAGGGCCGAAAACAAGGTAGGTGGGTCACAATAGATACGTCACTCGGGTTGATAATCCCGCTCTTCTGCCTAATTGCACTTTGCTGGTTTAACATTTAACTCCCCAACAAAAAGACCACGGGCTTCTTGTCAATCACTGGTATTGATTTCTTCCATTCACCAACATTCCTTGTCACTATCCATTCATCAGTAAAAGAAATATTCGAGGCCAGACAAAGCCTTGTTTGCATTTGGCAAAACTGAACCAATTCCTCAAAGAGCTTTTGATTTCGGTACGGCGTTTCCATGAAAATCTGTGTAATCCCCTTTACCGCTTCTCGTTCCATCTCCTTTATTTTCCTGATTCTCTCCTTTTTATCATGCGGCAAATACCCGTGAAAAGTAAATTGCTGGCCGCTAAAACCGCTGGCCATCAAAGCCATCATCAACGAATTAAGACCTGCCAATGGTACAACTTTTATACCCTGCTTATGTGCTTCATTGACCACCAGATTTCCGGGATCGGCAATGCAAGGTAAACCGGCTTCGGATAGGATTCCCATGGGGTATCCTTCTTGCACAGGTTGCAGCATTTCTTTGATTTCAGATTCAGGATGGTGTTTGTCCATCACAGCAATTGAGAACTCCGATTGAGCTATGGGTGTTGCCGTTTCCTTCAGGAATAGTCTGGCCGATTTCTCATTCTCAACAATAAAGTGTTTCAATGTATGAATAATCTCCAGGTTCTTTTGAGAGATTAATCTTTTATCAGCAAAGCCAATAAATGATGGGATCAGGTATAATACACCGGGCATGGGTCAAATCTAATAAATTTGAGAATGCGGTAATTTGAAAATGGCCTTTGGTGAATTAATCACTTTTGATCGGAAGGCTTTTGTATCGTTGGTTTAACTCCAAATTTTCGGATATTGTAGGTAAATGTCAATAGAAAATAACGTTGCAAAACCTGCGTCTGATTGTCCTCTATGTAAGTTTCGGTAACTGTTCTGGCAATGCTGTTGTTCTTCTTCAACAGGTCGTAACCCGTCAATCTGATTTCAGCCAGTCTGTTCTTAAGGAATTTATAGCCTATTCCACCGTTCCAAAACATAATTCCTTGGTTGAAAGCAGAAGCCAATCCCGTGTATTTTGTAAACGTAATATCTGAGGTTAAAACCAAACCCTTCCAAGGCAACCAATTGATTTTAGCCCCTGCAATATGTGAGACAAAGTTGTTGTCTAACAAAGGTTGAATGCTGTTTTTCACGATGCTATAGTTATTCGTATAAGCCAAGGTGAAATCGGTTTTCTGGCTGATATTACTGCTCAACACCAACCCGCCATTCATATTGTAATTGTTGCTAATGTTGGTGGCATTATTCACCTGGCCCGGTGTTCTCGAATAATTGAATCCAACATTTATATTCAAATTGCATTTTATTTTCTTAACGGGAATACCATAAGTAACAAATGACCGAAGATTCCACTGCCCATTCTGATTAACAGGCTTAGACAATTGTGACCCTCTTTTTAGCACCACTCCATTGGCCAAAACCGTATTGCTGTCAGCTATAAATGCAGAGTTGCCAATATAATTGGCGGTGCTTCCTCCACTTAAAAAAGCAAAAAGACTTCTCATTTTAGAAGCGTTGGTCTTGCCAAATCTGGTAACCAAAGTATGACTGTACTCTTGCTCCAGATCAGGATTTCCCGATGTAAGCAATTGCGTATTGCTGTTGTCAATAACCTTCTGAAGTTGATTGATGGATGGAACATTGGTGCTTGTGCGGTAGAAAATTCGAATATTACTCGATTTGGAAAAGGTGTACTGAAACATGGCTATTGGCAAAATATTATCAAATGGTTTCTTTATCGTAAAAGCATAGGGAAAAAGTTGTTTACCTGTTAATTCCAAATGCTGATAATTGAAGCCCATCATCAAATTGAATTTATCCGCTCTAAACCTATAACTCATCCCTCCTTTTTGAATCCATGTTTTATTCTCAAACTCGCCTGAAAGATTTTGGCTTACCTCGGTATAAGTGCCCATTACGTCAATCATATTGGTTCTTTTGTCTGATTGGTTCAGATTCAAAGAGGGGCTATAATTGATCATAAGCATCCCTTTTTTACCAATAGGCTCGGTATAAAAAATACTGCCACTCCAGGTTGTTCCGTCCGATACAGTATTTGTCTGTTGGTCTACGGTTAGAAATGAGTCAGGAGTTGTCTGAAACCTGTTCTCCGAGAACAACCTGCCTGTTCCGGCTTTGTCATTGATATTGGTTGTGATGCCAAAAGAAATGGTTCTCCTGTCTGTTTTGAATTTGTGCCGGTACATCAGGTTATTAGAAAAACTGTATCCCTGATTTTCAGACTTATTATTTGTAAAAAGTGAACTGAGCAATGTTACTGTTCCCAGGGTCGTTTGTCCGCTAATAATATTATTGCTCTTGTTATTCTGAAAACTGAGTTTTGGGGTAAGGATAAAAGAATTAGATGTGTCAGGGTTGAACTGCAATCGCAGATTAATCCTGTGATTCAGGTTGTCACTTTCTGCTTCATTATTTTGCTTATAAAACTGACTGTTACCATCAGAAATAAAATACTGCCGTTCTAATGAACTGTTGTTGTCATTGTCACTGCTATTGAAAAAATAGCTGCCGGTGGTCGTCCACTTCTTACCCCACATATCACTGTAATTAATCCCAAAAGAGTTGGTGGTGCTGATTCCGCTTTGCTGCCCTATCAGAAAATCACTTTGCCCACTTCCGCCCATACCGCCGTATGATCCCGACCCTGAATAACCACCATAACTTCTTTGACCGGATGAACCCGACAATCCTAATAAGTCCTGTGAAGAAAAGTTCTGCTGGTTGATGTTGTTGGTGAGTCCTATAATGGTGAATTTTCTACTCCCCTTAAATACGTTCAGATTACCTCCGCCACTGTAACGATCATCCGTCCCATAGCTTCCATATATTTTCCCAAAAGTCCCGTTTTTCATGCCTGATTTGGTGACGATATTCATGGTTTTCTCCGTGTTGCCATCATTAAACCCGGTGAACTGACTCTGATCACTCATCCGATCAAATATCTGAATTTTTTCGATTACCTCAGCGGGCAGGTTTTTCAAAGCCAGCGAAGCATCATCGCCAAAAAACTCCTGACCATCAACGGTCACTCTTTTCACATCTTCGCCCTGAGCCTTAATGGTTCCGCTTTCTTTGGTAACTCCGGGCATTTTAGCCACTATGTCTTCGGCCGTGGCATCAGGATTCGTTTTATATGAAGCCGCGTTATACTCTGTAGTATCTGCCTTCTGTTTTGCACCCAGTTGACCTTCTATTTTTACTGTTTCTAATTCCCTCGTGTTGATTTCAAGTAAAAGAGTACCTACCCGTTGGTTTTCATCTTTTAATTCTATCTTTTTTTGATTTGATAAATACCCTATGTATCTTGTTTCTAAACGATAGCTTCCATTTTTCAGGCCCTCAACCACAAAAAACCCTTTTTCGCCACTTATTGCCATGGCTTTTTGGGAAGTATCTGACAAATCAATGAGCAACACTGCAACACCGGTTAATGGGGTTTGGGTTTCTCTATCAATAATTCGGCCCCCAATAGAAAAAGTTTGAGAAAAAGTTAAACCTGAAAAAATGAATATGAAGGAAATACAAACGGAAATCTGTCGCATGAAGGATGATTATTGCTGCAAACTTCGGACAATAATGGCTATGAGACGTGGCAACAAGTCGAAACTTTCGTGTCTTATGACTAATGTTTAAAAATTCGATGCTCTTTGAAATAGGTCAAAACAAATTCCAAGGGTTTCATATATCCTTCTGTTTAAGAGATAACTAACCATTCAAAATGATTTAAATAACCAAAATCAAAATCACCATTCCTTTATGTATGTGCTCTGGCCTTCTGGCTTTTGCTTCGGTATGCGATAAATTGATCCCAAAACCCGGTGCCACCGAGGGAACAATAAAAACAATTTAAACAAACTACCACCACCAAAGGTACTTCATCAACCACAAGGAGTACCGTAACCACTATGGATCATCATCAAATACTGCCATCACCAAAGGCAACAGCACCCGACAATTCTTAGGGGATATTGTGATACAAGTCCCGGTCATTTTTTAGACCGAACAACTTTATGGCAAACATTTGCCGAAAATATCAAACCTAAACGCTCGGCCTCTGACTACATTGCATTGGCGATGCTCCTGTTCGATTCCAACACACGCAATAAATCCGGTATGTCTTTCAGATACCGGACATTTTCCGGAAGAACCGCCTTTTCAAGCAATTTGCTGTTTCCTGAAACATAAATTGAAGCCATTGAAATACTGGCCTCCAATTTATCGAGATAATCATTCACTTCTGCAAGTGGCCTTGGGGTAATAAAAAATGTAAGCAAATGGTTCGGATTCACCATTTCACAAATTTTAGCCAGATCATCAAATGGCACACTTGGACCGAGATTGACCACCTTGAATCCATGTTTCCGTATATAAAAATTGGCTATTAACAGACCTATATCGTGGTATTCATTCCCCGGCAGATACAATAAAAAGATGTCCTTCTTACCGGGTACATCAACATGGTTTAAACCATCAATAGCGGCATACACCTTCTGACGAATAAGGTTTGAACAAAAGTGCTCCTGGGCAGGCATGGTGTCGTTGGTACACCAAAGGAATCCAACCCTTGAAAGGAATGGATAAATAACCCTGACAAAGGTGTTTTCAAGTCCATATCGCAAAATACAACTGGCAAATGTCTTTTCAAATAAAGGTTCATCCAGTTCAAGCATGGCCACAACAAACGTATTGATTTGTGCGGCGTAATAATCCTGATCATTCTTCGTATCTACGAACTGATCACTGACCGCCTGTTTGAGCGATTCCCTGCACATTTCACTCAGCTTTGAAATCTTGTAACCCTTATTGAGCAACATGGAAATATTCAGAATCTTCTGGAGTTCCTCGTTGCAGTATCGCCGGATATTGGTATCTGTTCTATCCGGTTCAAAAAGTTGATACCTTTTTTCCCAAATCCTGATAGTATGAGCCTTGATTCCTGATAGATTTTCCAGGTCTTTAATGGTGTATGGTCTGCCCGATCTCAAAGTGGCTTTTCGCTAAACATTCAGTAAAGGTAATAAACGTTCACCATTAATTTTTGTTCTTCTTTTTTTTTACCTAACACCAATTTGTTTATTAACTAAGTGAAACGTACCCATTGCTATAAAATAAGGCTACTTTACTAAAGCCTATATCATATAATTGTCATCCGGCGTTATCTTAATTACTTGATTTGGATATGATTCCCGCAACTAACTTCTGGTTTCGCCC
The DNA here is from genome assembly GCA_020053795.1 of Bacteroidia bacterium. Classification (GTDB taxonomy): domain Bacteria; phylum Bacteroidota; class Bacteroidia; order NS11-12g; family UBA9320; genus JAGVMN01. The sequence continues at coordinate 5,829 of JAGVMN010000046.1, forward strand.
CGTAGAAAAGATACAACTTTTACTCACCGGCTACCGGTTCAGAAAATGGGCATTCATACTTCGTTTGGTGGGTATCTGTCGCCGCATGCATTGGTTTAACCACAACCTTCGGGTTTGGTATCTGCTTATGATTATCCTTAATTTCTTCCGGGGCCATGAGGTTCTGTCTCAGCCCAACAGACAACAATTAAGGACTACCGATACGACCGACTATCACAATTCAAATGACCAAAAGGTAGTTCCGTTGTTCAGGCGTACAGATGACCGAAATCCCATCAAACAGGTACTGGGTATTGATTTCGGACAATTGATCCTAAACAGAATTACCAAAAAAGACAGCCTGACACTTATCAGCCTCGGAATAAAACTGGACGACACTTCCCTTCAAATCAATACCCTGAATGATTTAATCAAAACTTTTCACGAAATTTTCAATACTTCATTGGATAGTTTCAATCAACCGAAGGATACGGCTGGAAGCCCTGAGGATCAGTTTCACTTTGTCTCTATACAGGGTGGGATTGCATTGTCGGGTGAATTTTCATCTTACCACCACCCTCTGTTGAACAGGCGACGAAAGGATTAGTACTTCTCCAGTATCCGGCCCAACCGATCAATATCTTCAAATGAATTGTAAAGCGGAACAGGTGCCATTCTGATAACATTAGGCTCCCGCCAGTCTGCAATCACCCCGTTTTCCGCCAAATATACATGCAGTTTCTTTCCTTCTGATCCGGTGAGAACAGATAGCTGACAACCCCGATCCTTCGGTGTAATGATGTTGAAATGCAACTTTGGATTTCTTTCGGCACTTGTTTTCAAGGTGGTTTCCAAAAAAACGGTGAGGGTCTTACTTTTGGCCGTTAAGCTATCCATTCCGGCTTCATCAAAAATATTCAGTGATGCTTTGTGAACGGCCATGCTAAAAACGGGTGCATTGCTCAATTGCCAACCGGCTGCTCCCGATTGCGGGATAAAACCTTTTTCCATCCGAAATCTCACCTCTTCATCATGTCCCCACCAACCGGCAAATCGCGGAATGGCCGGGTTGTTAATATGTCTTTGGTGAATAAAAGCTCCTGAAACGCCACCCGGGCCTGAGTTCAGATATTTATAGGAACACCAAACTGCAAAATCAACATCCCAATTGTGTAAGTTCAATCGGACATTCCCGGCGGCATGTGCCAGATCAAATCCTGCAATGGCACCAACTTTATGGGCCGCATCAGTCAGGGCTTTTACATCGAATACCTGACCCGTGTAGTACTGCACCCCGCTGAACATGACCAAAGCCAATGATGATCCATGTTCTTCAATAGCTGCTATGATATCTTCTGTTCTCAATGCATATTCCCCGGCTCTGGGTGCGATTTCTATGACCGACTTTTTATAATCAAATCCATGAAATTTAACCTGTGACTCCACGGCATACTGGTCACTCGGAAAGGCTCCGGCTTCCATAATTATCTTGTACCTTTCTTTGATAGGTCTGTAAAAACTCACCATCATCAAATGAAGGTTAACCGTCAACTGATTCATCAGAACAACCTCATCAGGCAAGGCACCCACAATTTTTGCTGATGCTTCATTCAGGAATTTATGGTAATAAAACCAGGGGTTTGCTCCATTGAAATGTCCTTCTACCCCAAGATTTGCCCAATCATCCAGTTCCTGTTCCAGTGCTGCTTTAACTGTTTTAGGTTGAAGCCCCAAAGAGTTACCCGTAAGATAGACGGCATCCTTCCCGTGATGTTGCGGAATGAAAAACCTGCTGCGAAAATCTTTCAATTTATCCTTGGAATCAAGGGCCCGGGCTTTAGCTTCATCTGACATGGTGCAAAAGTACACTGAAATTAAAACTGACCCGATTCCAAATCATTAAATAATCCCCTTCACCTGAATCAGATCAATTGGTTTCTCAGACATAAGCCATAATATTCTATGCGTCGTAAAGTCAGCAACTCAATCCAAAAAAACAAGCCTGATGACGAACTGCAGCAAGTCCGTTCGTTTTTTGAACTCAATTCCAGGCAATTACTTTCCGTGCCAAACTGCCTTAATTTCGATTGATTTCAATCACGCTTAAAAATGAGCAACGTCATGATTTAAGGGCAAAAATGCACTGAGATTTGTTCCTGAAATCAAGTCGAAGTTTCACCATAAAAAATACAATTATGACACTCGTAAAAGCAAACAAAAACGGAGACCTGTTTCCGTCATTGATGTCAGATTTTTTTGACACCGACAGATTTCTAAGTCCACGCTGGTTAGAACGTGAGTTTGAAAACACAGTTCCATCGGTAAACATCAGGGAGAACGGCAAAGAGTTTTTTATAGACCTTGCCGCACCCGGTTTCAGGAAAAGCGATTTCCAAGTAACAGTTGAAAACAACGTACTCACCATCAGTGCAGAAAGAGAAGAGGAGAAAACAGATGACAAGGAACATTTTACCAGGAAAGAATTTTCCTACAATTCCTTTTCACGCTCCTTTACACTTCCACCATCCGTCAACGCAGAAAAAGTTGACGCAAAGTATGCTGACGGATTATTGAAACTCAGCTTGCCAAAGAAAGACGAAGCCAAAACTCTTTCTAAAAAGGAAATCAAGGTTGTCTAAATTCCATGAGAGGTTCGGCCAACGCCGAACCTTTTTTTTTATCACTAATCCGTTTATACCCCGGTCATTCAAGCTTTCATAAATCAGGGCTTTGCCCTAAAACACACTCACTTTCTTTGTTTTGACACAAAGAAAGTAAGCAAAGAAATCCCGATGGCTATCGCATATGCGTCAACTTTAAACACAGATAATGTGAATGAAAGTTCCGTAGGTACGGTATATTGGTAACAATCCATATATTTTCGAAAGTCAAGTCCCAGAGGGGGACGACACACCATTTTATACTTATGAAAAAAAATGTTCCGTCCCTACGGAACTCAATATCGGCGTACACTTTCAATTCTACCAATATGTCGTCCCTACGGAACTCAATATCGGCGTGTATTTGCAATTCTACCAATATGTCGTCCCTACGGAACTCAATATCGGCGTACACTTTCAATTCTACCAATATGTCGTCCCTACAGGACTCAATATCGGGGTGTACTTACAATTCTACCAATATGCCGTTCCTACGGAACTCAATATCGGGGTGTACTTACAATTCTACCAATATGTCGTCCCTACGGGACTCAATATCGGCGTACACTTACAATTCTACCAATATGTCATCCCTACGGGACTCAATATCGGCGTACACTTTCAATTCTACCAATATGTCGTCCCTACGGGACTCAATATCGGCGTACACTTTCAATTCTACCAATATGTCGTCCCTACGGAACTCAATATCGGCGTGTA
>JAGVMN010000072.1 GCA_020053795.1 Bacteroidia bacterium
AAAACCTGAACACGATATGATGGCTGGTCAGTTCGCCAATGTGGGTGTTCTCTTTGGGTTTCTTGGATTGGCTACCGGGGCCTTTTGGGCCAGATTTACTTGGGGTGCTTTTTGGTCTCCCGATCCGAAATTGAACGGAGCCGCTATCGGGGTATTAATTTATATCGCCTACAATATTCTCAGAAGTTTCAAATGATGTATTGTTCTCTGGAATTTGGCCTTTGTAAAATTGCAAATCGTTACCTATATCACCTGCCTACGGAACTTCCTTCCACATTTTCCGTTTTATAAGTTGAAGTAAATCAAATGGAAATGGGTACTCCCGAACACACTTTGAACTTGTTTGGTGCAAGGCAAAACAGAAAGTAAAATCAGGCTTCAACAAAAATTTCTTGCCCCTCTTTCTCATTCATCCACTTTTTGAAAACGTCCATCGGTGGAGTTCCAAAGTTTGGGTAACCACAATGTTTTCTTTTCCTATTATAGTTAGACAGCCAATCTGCCAAACTATTATTAAGGTCGGCAAGCAGCATAGATTCTCTCTTGGTCGTTTTCAAGGGTAGAAAGAATTCCTTTTTGATGTCCTCAATAAAGCGATCGGCAAAACCATTGGAACCATTCCCTACACTTTTTATGGCAAGGTGGGAAATTTCCTGTGAACCAAGGAAATTGTGAAAATGATGAAAATGATCGCCATTGAAAGACCTTCCTTTGTTTGTGATAATATTTTCAATCTTCAACCCCTTCTTCTTGAAAAAAGGTATAACCGAATCTTTGAGAAGGTTTACAGCATGCTCAGCCTCTTTGCTCAATTTTAATTCAAGAAAAACAAGGTTCGAAAAAGTGTCCATAACAAAATGGCAATGCACTTTCCGGTCATTCTCTAAAACAATGCCAACAAAATAGTCCTGAACCAATAGCTGACCGGGGTAACACCCAATCATATTTCGTTCTTTCTGACAAGGGTTCATTCTGAGAAGAAAATTCTGCTGATCTTTGTTCAGTTCAAAGTTTTCATTCAGCAGCCTTTTTTCAAGATGCATCCAGCGGTCAAAACGGGTGGAGAGCTTATTTCGTCTGAGAACCTTCTGTATAGATATGGAACTCAGTTTGAATCCGTATTTTTTTAATATGGTTTCAATTGGTTTAGAACTGAGTGAGGGTTGCTCGATTGATATCTCAACTATCAATTTTAAAAGTTCACCTGAAATCCTTTGCTTCCGACTTCCGACTCCATTGTTGACGGGTTTGAGACCGTCTATACCCGACTTTTCATACCTCCTTTTGTATTCGTAAAACTGGGTTCGTGAAACTCTCATTATTTTACAGGCCATGCTCACTGATTCGAGTTTATTGGCAAGGTTCAACACCTTAATTCTTTTGTTTACCTCTGTACGTACGGAGTTAGGCCGTGCAGCAGTTTTGTCCATTTGTAGGTAATAAAAATTGTGTATTTGCTTTCAAACAAACCGATTCTCTAACGGGGAAGAAGCGATTTGTAACATGATGTATTGAATGGTCTTGAAGTTGCCTGATGCTTCAATTTTTTTTTAAACCGTTTCTCTTAGGTTCTGAATGACTGATTTCATTGATATTATTTTGCTATTAAATCGTAGTTTTGCCCGCATAAAAATCACTGGTAATGAGTGTTCTCGTAAATAAAAATTCAAAAATAATTGTTCAGGGTTTTACCGGAAGCGAAGGCAGCTTTCATGCCGGCCAAATGATAGAGTATGGCACCAATGTAGTGGGAGGTGTTACACCAGGAAAGGGCGGACAAAAGCATTTGGATAAACCGGTATTTAATACCATGGCTGATGCGGTGAAAGCAACGAAGGCTGATGTTTCAATCATCTTTGTTCCCCCGCCATTTGCTGCTGATGCCATTATGGAAGCCGCAGATGCCGGCATTAAAGTGATTATATGTATAACCGAGGGAATACCCGTAAAAGATATGATTGTTGTTAAAGAGTACCTGAAAGGCAGAAACAGCCGGTTAATAGGCCCAAACTGCCCGGGAGTGATGACGGCAGGCGAGGCAAAAGTGGGGATCATGCCGGGGTTTATTTTCAAACCAGGCAGAGTTGGAATCGTTTCAAAATCGGGAACTTTGACTTATGAAGCGGTGGATCAAATCACCAAGGCTGGTTTGGGACAATCAACGGCAATAGGTATCGGCGGAGACCCTATTATTGGAACCACCACTAAAGAAGCGATCGAACTTTTTATGAACGATACTGAAACGGATGGTATCGTGATGATTGGTGAGATTGGAGGAAATATGGAGGCAGAGGCTGCCAATTGGATTAAGGCGAACGGCATAAAACCCGTAGTCGGATTTATAGCCGGAGTTACCGCTCCAAAAGGTCGCCGGATGGGCCACGCCGGTGCTATAGTCGGTGGCAAAGATGATACTGCCGAAGCTAAAAAAACCATTATGCGGGAATGCGGTATTCATGTCGTTGATTCTCCGGCTGAGATCGGTCTTAAAATGGCTGAGCTGCTGAAATAAATTTGACACTTCGACACAGCTCAGTGCAGGAAATTTCAGGATTTGATATCCGATAGCTATCGGATTTGAAAATGGCGATCAAACTAAGAGACCCATTTTTGTAATCGTATTCCAGTTGCGGGTGGTAGCAGAAATCTTAAAATGCTTTTCTATGAACACATTCGGAAACCCAAACCCACCTTTTGGTGAAGGTAATGAATAACTGAACAAATTCTTTCCGGCTATCATTATTATTTCAACATCTCTCAATAGAGAAAATAAAGGCAACGATTCCGGTGGCATAATATCATGCTTCAAAAGGGTCAAATATTTTGTTGCAGTAGCCGGGTTCCTGCTTTCATCAAAAGGATTCATCTTTAAAATCTCTTCTATTTCTTCTCTGGTTCTGAGTAGCACTGAAACACGATAGCCAAGCGTTTTTAAAAGGCCTTCTTCTATTTGGCTTTCCAATGTGGAGACATCCATTCCAGTTGCCTCAAATAAAACATTGCCCGATTGAATATAGGTTCGAACATTGATAAATCCCATGGATTCGAAGATCCCTCTCAGGGCATCCATTTTGATGATCTTCTGACCACTCACATTGATTCCCCGTAGAAAAGCGAAATACGTGATTATCATAAAAGAAGATTAAAAAAAACTTACCGTGAGTTTGCAGACAATTTCATTCTCAAAACAATGACATTGTCAACAAAGTCTTTTCCCATTTCTGTTGGCTGATGGGTAACACCCCACTTAGCACAATCTATAGTCAAAGTGGTTTCCGAGATCATTTTGTCATCTGCACTGGTCACCCGCATTTCAAATGGCAATGCCAGTGTTTTACCGGCCAGGGTCAAATGAGCAGAAACATCGAACAACCCATCCGATTTTTTAACAACCCTTGAAACATCCAGTCGGGCATCTGGAAATTGCTCCGATCTGAAAAACTCTGCCCCGATCATGTGTTTTACCAGTTTTTCATTATCCGGGTCTTTGGCTTTGATGTCTGTAACTGTTACACTTTTCATATCGATAAGAATCGAACCACCTGTGATATCGGCACCCTGAAATGTAATATTGGCTGATTTTATTGCCATGTTACCACTGTGTTCACCCTTTTTGGTTTTTCCCGACCAATCTATACTGCTTTCTGCATTATTGATCATCAGTGTTCTGTAAGGCACTTGATTTTTGAAAGAAAGGGCGACAACGGCTGTAAGAACCACCAGAAAGAATTTAACCTGACTTGTTTTCATGTATCTCATTTTGTTTTTAAGTTGAACTAATTTTCCTGTTCGCTGCAAATTTAAGCAGTCATCTTATATTAAAGAGTTAATGCCCGATTTGTTGTGTACGATGTTATCAAGATTTTCACATTCATTGGAAAACCGTCTCAAACATATTTCATGCCGTTAAACGCAGTGATTGGTTTTTGTGTTGTGGAATTCTATTTATATCCCTCGTCTAACCCTCAAAGCACAACCAAGGTTCAAATAAATGCCATCTTGCAAGGGTCGGTAAACCGGGTTGCTCAATATCTCCACTTCTCTTTGTTCCTTGTCGGCATATTGTCTCGGGCCATAATCAATGGTATAACCTACCTCGGAATACAACACCAGATTTTTGGACAGATAATAGTCGGCAAAGAGTTTCAACTGGTTTTCCTGATTCCAGATATAGTCACGGTTTTGGTCAGACCCAAGGCGATAGCTTCTGCCAAATATCTTTAATCCGGCTCCGAGGTATAGTTTTTCGGTCGTTTTGTATTCATACCGCATGCTTAAAGGCAAAGTTCCATAGAGCCATTTCTTTTCACTTATTTGCCAATCGAGCCCTAAAAGGGGTACAAAGAAATTTCCGAATGGTTCGCGGTTATAATAAACCCCAAGCTTCCACCTCATATTGCTTTTAGGTTTGTATTGAAATAATAATGAACCCCCATATTGAAGGTCATAATGGCTAAGGTCGTTCTTTAAATCCGAACTGATCTTTGAAAGTGACAGAGCCGTAATGCTCAACTTTTTATTCAATTGGTGCTGCCATCCAAGCCCGAATAAACCGACATAGGCTTTATTCTCAGAAGCCAAGGGTTCGCCCCGATCTGAGCTCAGAATTTCGCCATTCAATCTTACGATGAGAAGGTTGGTGGAATCGAGTTTTAGGGGAAGCATTATTCCAAAGTAACTATTGTTTGTGATGCTTTTAGAGCTACTGTCTTTATAGGTTGTTTGCAATCGCTGAAGGCTGACGTTGACGATGTCAACAAAAGGCTGAGCATACAGTATTGGAATAGAATGGACTATCATAAGTAACTTTAGTGAGGCAAAAATAAACACCTTTTGTTTCATTGAACTGGGGTTGAGATTAGGGATTACAATTAAAACATTGTGTCAAATGTAAGATTTCCAAATAATAAGAAAATCTCTTTGAATCAATATTTGGGATGTATTAGTACCTTGAAGGAAAATTCGCGAAAACCTTAATCAGAAAATATGTTGTATGTGATAATTCCGGTATGATTACTGTTTTAATTACTTTTTGAAAATAGGAAATAACTGTCTTACCGAATGTGTTCATTAGGAAATTAACCACATGAAGACAAAGTCAAAAGCAAGGCTCTTGCTGCAATCTGACGATTCACCATCAAAGAGAATCAAGACTGGATTGTTAACTGCTGCCGATTCCTGAACAACTATGTGGTTAATACGACTATAATACTTTTTGAGATCAGTTAATTACTTTCTAACTGTGTATGTTCAAAAAATATTTTTCGTCGTGGCTTGTCCGACATGGAATATTTGAGTGAAATATCAATATATGGACTCAAAACATATTGATAATTCCGGGGATTGCTCCCCCGGGATGACAAATTATAACACCTATCCCCCATCAATGCGGCGAGGTCATTGTTTTTGTCATACCACCTGAAGTCTAACTAAAATCTCCATTACAGCCACACCCGAACAGCAGAAGCAGGCATTATAGCCTTGCCTTTTAGGCAATTGATGTCAGGTTCAGAAAGTCATGACGAATAATTTCTTTCAACTTCTTGCTAATCAACCTTTTGGATTTTCGTTTGATAACCTGTAAGTATGTTACCTCCGGACTGTTCAGGGTAAACATGACAAACACCTTCGCCAATCATCCCTGTGATTCGCGAAATGATTGTTTTTGGTTTAATGATTCAGATTTTATTCTTCTCAACCATTGGTTTTTTTTGCAACGCAAAGGTAACTACAAAGGATCACCTTTCCGTCATCCGGCCTTCTCCAAATCAGAATTTGCCTTTTGCAACAAGCTCCTGATAATATAAATATTGCTCGGAGCTTTATTCAATTCGTACCTGTTGTAGTGCCTGTACCATCGCCGGTTGATGGGCAATCCATTGCTAAAGACTGTTTCCGCCTTGGTCAGCGTATCAAAAGGAATGTACTTGATATTTTTGTTTACCTGATATTTGATGGCATCCTGATGATGGTTGGTACCCAAATATATATAATGCGTACCTTTTTCAGTTGTATAAAGTACATCCCCAATGTTCAGGGTATCTAATATTATTTTAATAAATGAATGGTCTGTTGTCATAATTATAATTTGCTTTGAAATAAAAATGTTAATAAATGACAAAAATTTTTAAAACAGTAAGTCTGAATTTAAGTAGTTGTACATGTCGGACCTAAGAAAGGCCGGAACAACTGAATTTATTTGATAAAGACCGGGGGATTACTCCCCCGGAAACCAAATTATTTTACAAAGCCCACATCAGCCAATAGGCAGCAATACCTGCTATATAGCCCATTAAGGCAGCAAATGCAATGTTCTTGGCATACCACATGAAGTCTATTTTGAGAATTCCCATAGTGGCAACTCCGGCAGCAGAACCAATGATGAATATACTTCCACCGGTTCCCGCACAATAAGCCAACAAGTTCCAGAAATCATGATCCACGAGATAAATATCCTTATACATGACCATAGAACCGGCAACAAGCGGCACATTGTCCACAACAGCGGAAAGCAACCCAATTAAGGTATTTATCACATAGATGTTGCCACTGAAAGTTGAGTTTAACAAATCACTCATATCCTTTAACTGACCTCCGGCACCCAGTGCCGAAACCGCTAATAGTATTCCCAAAAAGAAGAGTGCACTGCTGGTATCTACTTTTTTAAGGACAGCACCAACGGAGCGTTTGTCCCTTTGGTGACGGTCTTCTTTTTTGAAGTGAAACAATTCGGTCACGATCCACAAAACGCTCAATCCCATCAATATTCCAATGAATGGCGGTAAATGGGTCAACATTTTGAAAACCGGTACAAAAAGCAAGGAACCCACCCCTATGATAAAGACCGTCCATTTCTCGGTTTCACTAACGGTGTAATCATGTTTTACTTCATCTTCCAGACTATGTTCAACCAAAACGCCTCTTGTTCTGAATGAAATAATGATAAGTGGTACAATCAAGCAAAGCAGACTGGGAATAGCCAATTTAATAATGACCGACTGAGTGGTGACGTGTCCTGCGATCCATAACATGATAGTGGTGACATCTCCAATTGGAGTAAAAGCACCACCGGCATTGGCAGCAATAATGACCATACCTGCAAAAATCCAAAGGTCTATTTTGTCTTTCAGAATTTTTCGCAGCAAGGAACTCATCACAATTGCGGTGGTCATGTTGTCCAAAACTGCCGATAGAAAGAAAGAAATGATGCTTAGTATCCAAAGCAATTTGAGCTTGTTTTTACTTTTCAGGTTATCTGTTATGATGGAGAACCCGTGATACGTATCCACAAGTTCCACAATAGCCATGGCAGCTAACAAGAAAAAGACAATTGATGCGATGCTTTTCAAATCGTCCAGTACCACGTCTTGAATGGGCAATATGGTAAAGTGTCCGATCGCCAGCATGGTCCATAATATGACCCCTGTGAATAAAGCAACGGCTGCTTTGTCAATTTTTACTGTGTGTTCAGTGGCAATGAGCAAATAGCCCAAGATAAATACCACAATGATTGCTATATACATATTTCAATTATTAGTTTATTATTTGAATTTATCGTTTTTCTTCTTCCCCCGGCTTTTCCTAACAAGTAGAAGGGTACTATTATCAACAGGGTCAAAACAATCCCTGTTATCAATGTTCCTGTGTCCATAATTTTTACTCATTTTGTTTCTTTTATAATTGATTTTAAAACTGCCTGAAATCATTTGCTTCAGAAACTCAGGTGGCAATATCTGAATTATATCTGGCAGCTAAATTTTAACACCCCCACCAATTCATATCCTGAGTTTGTATCAATCTTACCAAAAGCTGTGATATGGGAAAATGATGAGTGTTACATGTATACAACGGTTGATATCTTGAATAATATTCCTGCTGCCGCATGATGAAACCGCCAATTCCGAAAATGTCCTAATGCTGGTTAGATCAACAGATGGCTTAGATTCATTCGTGTTTGAAGAATTTGAAGTTGGGCAAAAGTCGGGGGCCGCAATTTGTGAATTCGCCAGACCAACTGCCTGGAGAAATCCGAATGCGGAATGGGTTGAATTTATCGAATAAACCGTGCTAAATCCCAAATGAAAAGAAATGCAAAATCCAATCAAAACGACCAGACAAACAAAAAGAAAATAGCCCTTTAAACGATTCACGCGGCAAAACTAATTTTTTAAGTTGTTTGTGAAATTATTTTTTTACTGAAGAAATTTGAAATTAGCATGATTGTTATCAATTGACAAAACCGAGAATTTATTTTATGAGATTTAAAATCAGCGATAGTCGGCATGTCAATTACAAAATGATTTCTCGAATTTTCAATTTCGCCTTAGTTCGGGAGATTCTTATCAGCCGGTGCTTTTACCCCACTTTAGAATACGTCATACTACAAATACAAGTCCGTGCAAGAAGCATAAGGCAAAACCGAATAAAATTAAACTTTGAATCAATGGGTACATTGTTTTGACCTTATTCCGGACTTATTTAATGAACTCTTAAACCAAGAATGCTGCAAAATCAAATATTTCATTGATAAAGGACCCTGTTTTATGGAAAGTCCGGATCACTGTGAATCGTCATTTTTAAAAGGAAATAAAAGATTGATATTTGAATTCTATTTTCTTAAATTTGCGGCGAATTTTATGGCCGCGTCCAAAAAGATATTCGTTTTATTTGCTGCATTGCTGGGTGCACAGTTCTCCTTTGGTGCATCTTGCGGTGTAAAACAGAGCAAGATAGATGAGGGAACTGTTTGGAAAATTGGTTCACCGGTTTGTGAAGGTTCAAATGCAATTGAAAACAGTCATGAACACCTCGTCAATTTTTTCAGGGTAAGAAGCGTTGTCAGTCAGGAAGAAAAAAAACTCAGTGAAAAGGCCTTACAAGACTTGAACAGGCTTGAACTTTATTGTTCGATACATACAACTGCCACTTTTGAAAACTTTCTTCATTTATTGAGTAATCAGGGACTACCATCTTCGGGTAAGCTTTTTCTCTGTTTGCAACTTGTGATTTGATTTACTGCCGCTCTTTCTGAACCGGTAGTTTTTTCTTTTTAATATTAAAACAATTTCAAATATGCGTTATCAGAAAATGATAATGTGTCTTTTGGTCGTTGGCAAAATAAATTTTGGAGTAGCCAATGCACAGGACACACTAAAATTAAATTACAAACAAGCCGAAGCCATTCTGCTCAAAGAGAATATAACATTAATGTCGGCCCATTACGACGTTGAAATTGCACAGGCCCAAGCGATGCAGGCTAAAGCATGGAACAATCTGTACCTTAATTGGAATCAGGATTTGTACAGCGTTGAAAGAAATGAGTACTTCAATCAAAATAACCAGCGTTTGGTGCAGGTGGATTACAATTTCTCCATTGCAGGGAAATATACCAATACCGTTCGACTCGCCAAGGTTAACACTGAACTCAATGAACTGATGCTTCAGGATGTGGTGCGAAGTTTAATCTTTGAACTTGGTCAAACATTCAATTCACTGAATGCTCTCCAAAAAAAGCAGGTGGTGTATCAAGAGGTCCTTACCAAATACCGGAATATGATAGCAGCAGGACAAAAACAACTGGAAGTTGGAGCCATTGCCGGAAATGAAGTAGTGAGGCTCCGATCGGAACAAATAGCCCTCGAAACTGTGGCTTTGGACAATACCAACCAAATCATAGATGTCATGAGCGAATTGCGAAAACTGCTTGCAATGAAACCGGGTACTTATCTTCAAACCGAAAATGAAATTGTTGTTAAGGAAACACCCCTCGTATTGACCGACCTTTATGCCATGGGAGCGGATTTCAGGCCGGATTACAAGTTAGCTGACAAGCAAATAACATACAGCGAAATCAATCTGAAACTTCAAAAATCCATTGCTTTCCCTGATGTAACAGTAGGTTATCAGCCGCATGATAAAGGGAGTAACTATGTCAGACCATATACCGGTTTGGTTGTCGAATTTGAACTGCCAACTTTCAATCGGAACAAGGGAAATATTAAAGCCGCAAGTTCCGGTATCCGGCAAGCCGAACTTGAAAAAAAAATGAAGGGAAATGAACTGGATAATGAGATTAATTCCGCTTATATTCAATGGCTGAATACACAGGTTTGCCTGGCAAATTACACGGATGCCTTTATGAAAAGCGTGGAAGAGCTTAATTACAATGCGAACCTTAATTATAACAAGAAGAATATAAGCCTGCTGGCTTTTATAGACCTTCAACGAATCTATCTGGAGAACAAACTGCAATTCATAGAGCTTTCAAGCCTTTACCAACAATCCGGAATCAGACTCAATTTTACAGTGGGTAAAGAGGTTGTCAATCAATAAAGCATTATTAGAAATGAAATCAAAAATTTTCCTGTACAGTCTTTTTTTGGGAATCGCACCTATGGCCTCAGCCCAATCATACTTCAAAACAAAGTGGAACCAGAAGCTACTGCTTGGAACTTCCTACAATTATTCCTGGTCAACGGTTTCTGGAGACAATCAGCCTGAAACGTACGCTCGCAAACCATCATCCGGAGCACACATAAGATCGGAATACTATTTAACCAGATTTATCGGTGTCGGGTTGGCGGCAGGATTCCAGCAGAAAGGAGCAATTATTAAGTATCCCGATGTGATTAAGGAGATAGGCAATCCCGATTCAACCAACAGAATGCGGTTGCGGTTTAATACCATGAATTTTCCGGTTTATATTGTACTGAGAACACCGAAAGATGTTATAAAAGGTGTTCGGTTGAGCGGCCATTTAGGGTTTAACTACGACAAAAACTTTTTGACCAGAACGGTATGGAACAGTGTCGAAGACGGCTTTCATACTGTTACTGACCGATCGGCCGATTATTTCAAATCAGATATAGGACTATATGGAGCCTTTGGAATTGATATTAATTCAGGAAACGGAGACGCCATTTTTCAGGTTCAATGTGTAGCATCTTGGGGAAAGAAAAATGTATATAGAAATCAGGCTGTTTTCGGCAACGTGGATGGCAAAAGCAATATCATTGGGCTGCAATTATCATTTATGTATTGAGATTCAGGCCATAAAACCAGTGAAATATAAAAATTCATCCCGGCAATGATCGGGATTCAAACACACCTAAAAAAATAATATGAACTCAATTTTCAAATGTTTAAATTTCCATGTGATCATCTTGTCCTTTCTGGGAGTTATCCTTCTGCAGAGTTGTAATAAAGAAAAAACCCCGGCCGATCTGCCGGGATTTAAGCTTACTGAAACTCTTTCGAGGGAAAAACAATTGGCAGATGTAACGGAGCAAACCGTTCAATCAGAAATAGTTTTGACCGGCAAGATCAGTTTCAACGAAGACAAGGTAGCCAGAGTATTCCCTTTAGCCGGTGGTTTTGTAAAGGAACTTTTTGTGGAACTTGGTGACTATGTTCACAAGGGCCAAACACTTGCTATAATAAGAAGCCCGGAGATAGCAGGTTTTACCAAAGAAGGTGAAGAAGCCAAGGCACAGGTACAGGTGGCCGAAAGGCAGGCAAAAGTGGCCGAGGAACTTTATAAATCGTCCATCATATCGGAACTTGATTTGATGGAGAAAAGAAAAGACCTTGAAAACGCACGTGCAGAATATGCCCGGATTAAAGATGTCCTCGACATGTATGGTGCAGCCTCTGGTTCGGTTTATCCGATCAGGTCACCTGTATCAGGAATAGTCACACAAAAGAATATCGCCCTGAATATGGAACTGAGAACGGAGGAAATAAATCCAGCCTTTATTGTCGGGAGCTTAGAGGAAGTTTGGGTGATGGCCAACATTTATGAAATTGACATTGCCAAAATCAAAGAAGGCTATGATGCCCATATAACAGTGGCTGCCTACCCCGACAGAGTTTACACCGGCAAGATAGACAAAATATTCAGTTTGCTTGATGCCGAAAGCAGAGTGGTAAAAGCCAGGATAACACTTTCTAATACAAACTTCGATTTGAAACCTGAAATGTTTGCCAATGTAAAGATCAAATATGCCGAGCAAATGAAAAAGATAGCCATACCCTCAACAGCTTTAATTTTTGATAAGAGCCGGCATTTTGCTATGGTTTATAAGGCAGATGACAATATTGAAACCCGGGAAGTCACCATCTTCAAAGAAACTTCTGACATTGTGTATATTGAAACAGGGCTGACATCAGGTGAAAAGGTAATGACCAAACATCAGCTTCTGGTGTATGATGCATTAAATGACTAATCTACCAGGTGGTACTTTCAAAATCTTCAAACGCATCAGGAATGAACAAATTTGTAAAGAGAATAGTAGCGTTTTCGCTCAAGAATCAGTTTTTCGTATTTTTCAGCACCATACTATTGGTCATATTTGGTTTATGGAGTTATTTCAAAACGCCTTTGGAAGCCTTTCCTGATGTTACCAATACTCAGATTATCATCGTCACCCAATGGAATGGCCGCAGTGCAGAAGAAGTGGAACGCTTTGTCAGCATTCCCATAGAAGTGGCCATGAACAGTGTTCAGAAAAAAACAAGTGTCAGGTCTATTTCCATGTTTGGCCTTTCGGTGATAAAGATAATCTTTGAGGACCATGTCGAAGATTTTTTTGCACGCCAGCAGGTCAACAATCTATTGCGAAACGTCAATCTGCCTGACGGAGTCAACCCAGATGTGCAGCCACCGTATGGCCCCACCGGAGAAATTTTCAGATATACCTTAAAAAGTGAACGGAAAACAAGCGACTTACTTGCCTGGCAGGATTGGGTTATCGACAGGCAACTTAGGGCAGTATCAGGTGTTGCCGATATTGTTTCTTTTGGTGGGGCCAGAAAGGTTTATGAAGTTAACGTCAATCCGATGCTGCTCGCCCGTTATGATATTACGCCTTTGGAGGTTTACACGGCCATATCAAAAAGTAATATCAATGTTGGTGGAGACATTATTGAGAAAAACGGACAGGCATACGTTGTCAGAGGCATAGGACTTTTCCAGAGTATTGAAGATATAGAAAATGTGCTGATTGAAACCATAGAAGGTGTTCCGGTTTTGGTTAAAAATGTGGCGGGTGTTCGCGAAGGAGCAATACCCAGAGTTGGTCAGGTCGGATTGGATGGCAATGATGATGTGGTGGAAGGAATTGTAGTGATGCGGAAAGGTGAGAATCCGGCACAAGTGCTCAAAAGAGTGAAAGACAAAATTGAGGAGATCAATGAGAAAATACTCCCGTCAGATATCAAAATGGCCACTTTTTATGATCGGGATAAATTGATGGATTATTGCAGAAATACCGTTCTGGCGAATCTTATCGAAGGTATATTGCTGGTAACCCTGGTTGTTTTTATCTTTATGTTAGATTGGCGAAGCACCCTTATTGTATCTATCATTATTCCGCTTTCATTGCTGTTTGCTTTTATGTGTTTGTACCTTAAAGGAATGTCGGCCAATTTGCTCTCGATGGGTGCCATTGACTTTGGAATTATCATAGATGGGGCGGTAGTGATGGTAGAGGGGCTTTTTGTTTTGCTGGCCCATAAAGCCCAAAATGTGGGGATGGAAAAATTCAATCTGCTGTCCAAGCTGGGATTGGTGAAGAAAACAAGTTCGGAGCTGGGCAAAGCCATTTTCTTTTCCAAACTTATTATCATCACCAGCCTGATTCCGATTTTTGCTTTTGAGAAAGTTGAAGGAAAACTTTTTTCGCCCCTGGCCTATACTCTTGGGTTTGCTTTGCTTGGAGCTTTGATCTTTACGCTCACATTGGTTCCGGTTCTTTCAGCCATTCTGTTCGACAAGGATGTAAAAGAAAAAAGAAATCGGGTTGTAGAATTCTTCGACAGAATTGTGGCAAAGGGTTTCCATTATGCTTATCTGCATAAAAGAAAGAGCTTTGTCATCACCGGGATTATTCTAATCGGTACCTTATTCTCATTTCGTTTTCTTGGTTCAGAGTTTTTGCCCACCCTGAATGAAGGGGCCTTGTGGGTAGAAGCAAAATTACCGATGAGTAGTTCGCTAAATGAAACAGTCAAGTTTGTTCATATCTTCAGAGAAAAGCTCAATGAATTTGATGAGGTTGAAAGTGTGCTTTCACAGACGGGTCGTTCCAACGACGGTACCGATCCTTCCGGGTTTTTCTACGTTCAGTGTCAGGTGAACCTCAAACCCAAAAAAAAATGGAATAGAGATATCAGCTACGAGCAGTTGGTTGAAGAAATGGACAAAAAACTCAGACAGTATCAGGGGGTTGTCTATAATTACTCTCAGCCCATTATTGACAACGTTGCCGAGGCAGTAGCCGGAATCAATGCATCATTGGCAGTCAAGATTTATGGCGATAATCTGGCGGTCATTAATGCCAAGGCCGATAGCGTTGCATCCATTCTTAAAGCTGTCAGAGGAGTGAAAGATTTAGGTATTTTGAGAAATATCGGACAACCGGAACTCAGCATTGTTTTAAATCAAAAGAAGATGGCGGCCTATGGTATCACCATCGCCGATGCAGATGCCGTCATTGAAATGGCGATTGGTGGCAAAACAGCGACGCAATTTTTTGAGCAGGAAAAGAAATTTGATGTAAGAGTGCGTTACGAACAAGATTATCGAAAGTCAGTAACCGAAATTCAGGAACTGAAAGTTCCTTCTCTCAGGGGAAATAAGATTCCACTTAAAGAGATTGCTGAGATTACTGCGGTCACAGGTCCTTCGTTTATTTACCGAAACAACAACAAACGGTTTATAGCCATCAAATTCTCGATTCGTGAGAGAGACATGGGAAGCACCATTGCCGAAGCACAGGAAAAAGTAAATGCGGTTATTTCAACCCCCAAAGGATACAGTATTGAGTGGACCGGTGAATTTGAAAATCAGGTGCGGGCTCAAAAGAAGCTCGCACAGGTGGTTCCCATTTGCCTGGTACTTATTTTTTTTCTTTTGTTCATTACTTTTGGCAACTCGCGAGATGCCGGTCTGGTTTTAATTAATGTTCCATTCGCATTAATTGGTGGAATACTTGCCCTGCATATTACCGGCACCGTTTTCAGTATTTCGGCTGGAATTGGATTCATTGCCCTTTTTGGTCTCTGTATTCAAAATGGGGTCATCCTTATTTCGGTGTTCAAAAAACATTTGGAGCAGGGAATGAGTCTTAAAGATTCTCTGGTCAAAGGGGTTAAAGAAAGAACCCGTCCGGTGGTGATGACAGCTATCATGGCGGCCATTGGTTTATTGCCGGCAGCTATTTCCACTGGAATAGGTTCGGAAACCCAAAAGCCTTTGGCCATTGTCGTTATCGGTGGACTCATTAGTGCGACGGTATTGACGCTGTTAATTTTTCCGCTTGTATTCAATTGGGGGTATAGGAAAAAACAGACGTTTTGAGGTTGAAATGCGAGATTTGTCTCTTCATAACTATGACCCTTGATCCGTTTAAAAAAGCTCCGAATCAATTTATTTTCCCTGTTACTTTCGGTTTGTGGGATTGTTAAGGCACAAGATAGCATTGTGGCCTTTGACCGGCCGGGAATTGCTGATGGCCCCTACATAGTGGGCAAAGGAATTATTCAGGCTGAAAGTGGATTTGTTTACTCAGATTTTATTGGCCATGAAAATGCCCTGGTTCCAACCATCATGCTGAGAAAGTCTTTTCTCAAAGGAAACGAACTCAGGCTGATCTACAATTACGAGCCACAGTTCATCAGAATTATTGATTACCATTTGCAAAATAATTTTGACCCTGTGGCCATTGGTATAAAAAAGAAACTACTTCATGAGAAAAAGGCCATTCCCGAAGCGTCTTTCATAGTTAATGTCTTCTACCCTGTTCAAAAGATCAGCCGTGAAGTATCCATGAAAGAACTCAATGTTGAATCGTCCTTTCAATTTCACGACAATTTGAACAAACATATTTCCATAAACTACAACGCCGGATTATTGTTAAACCGCAATGACAAGGCTGGTATCCTTTCATACTCTTTTTGCATGAATTGGAATGCCCATCATCTGGTTTCATTTTTCGGCGAAGGATTTGGATATGCCGCTCTGAACGGGAGTTGGCGGGAGTATGGATTTGACGCTGGCCTGGTTATCGAAATAAAAAAACACTACCAGATAGACTTTTCATTTATAGTGAATCAGTTTGAGCGGAAAGCCTACCAATGGCTGAATATTGGATTTTCTGCATTAATAATTCGAACCAAATAATCAGACAAATGCCAGACAAATGACATTATTGACCGATGAGACAAACGGCTTTGCCAAAAGGCACCATCATTGATAATGAGTTATTAACAAAATGTTGGCATTTTATCATGAGGTTGGATTGCTTAAAATTATATTTGTCAGGCATTAACCTATGATCATTTTGGGAATATTTTTTTGTAACCAAGCTCCACAACAGAATAAAAACGGATGTTTAGAAACAGTTTGAATCCTCATTTGAAAACCCAACTTTCCGCATTTCTTGGTGATAAAACAAAGCAAACCGAACCCTATGTGAATTTATTCAGAGCCATTAGTCAAATCTATGACAAATTTGGCATAACGGGTGACCATTTAGTTGACGAAAAAACCGTTCTTCATTGTAAAACACATTTAGATGCCTCACAAAGGATTGGGAAAACAGGAAGTTGGGAAATGGATCTTTCGGTTGACGATAGCAGTGATCCCAATGGATTGAAATGGAGCAATGAGGCCTATCGTATTTTTGGATATGAACCGGGTGAGGTTGAGGTGAGTCTGGACTTTTTTTTTAAACATATACCTTCAGGAGACCACCGGATCATCAATAGGGCTTATGAGGAAGCCGTAACATCCGGAACTATATATCAGGTGGAACACAGAATAATTCGAAGCGATTTGTCTGTACGTATTTTGATGGAAAGAGGGGAATTTCTGGTGGACCCTGAGTCCGGACTTCCGTACAAAATGATTGGAACGGTGCAAGACATAACCGAACGAAAAGAAAACGAATCTGAATTAAAAGCTGCTAAAGCAAATCTTCAGAGCATCATAGAAAACACAGATACGGCATATATCCTGCTGGATGTTAATGCCAACATCATTTCTTTTAATCAGGTTGCCAAATTAATTGTAATGACAACTGTTGGAAGAGAATTGGTTGTAGGGGAGAATTATATTCAATTAATTCTTGCCGATCGTCGGGAGAAAGTCCAAAAACACATTCAGGACGCTATTTCAAAAGGTATTGAAAGTAATTACAAAACTTGCTTTGTAATACCAAATGGAGAAACTAGATGGTTTGACATTAAGTACATTCCGGTTAAAGGAGAAGCAAATCAGGTTTTATCATTGAGTTTGGCCGTGAATGATATTACTGAAAGAAAAGCTTCAGAGGATAAACTGAAACTATTCAACGAGCGATACGAATTGATGACCAGGGCCACCAATGATGTGCTATGGGATTGGGATTTGGTAAATGACACCATCTATCGTTCGGCCAATTATCATCAATTATTCGGGTATAATGCTTCAGAGACGAATGTTTATATTGAATCTTTAATTGATCCCATACATCCCGATGATAAAACTAAGATACTCCAATCCGTACTGGAAAAAATTCAGGACCCTTTTGCCACCTATTGGGAAGCAGAGTATCGGATTTTTAAGAATAACGGAGAAACAGCAGTTGTCAAAGACAATGGGTACATTGTTCGCAATGAAGATAAAAAACCAGTTCGCATTGTAGGGGCTATGCACGATATCACCAACAGCCACGCGGCAGAACTGGAACGAGAAAGAATAACACGTGATCTTATCAGACAAAACAAAGACCTGGAACAGTTTGCCTATATTGTTTCGCACAATCTACGGGCACCGGTTGCCAATATCAGGGGATTTGCCGAATTAATGTCAACCATGTCACTGACCAAAGAAGAACTGGATCAGATTCTAAAAGGTATAAACGTGTCGGTAAAAAATCTTGATGGAGTGATCCAGGACCTGAACACAATCCTTCAGGTTAAAAGAGAAGTCAATGAAAAAAGAGAGGTGGTTAAATTCACCAGATTGGTTAAGGATATCCTCATCGGTATTAACGATCAGGTAAAAAGGGAAAGGGTAAAATTCAATTTGGATTTTGCTGAAATTAGTCAGGTATTCTCGGTAAAAAGTTATCTCCACAGTATTTTCTATAATCTAATTTCTAATAGCATCAAATACAAACGTCCTGACCATTTAACTGTTATCAATATCAAAAGTCAAATTTTGGAGAATAAGGTTGTTTTGACCTTTGAGGACAATGGGTTAGGTATAGACCTCAAATCAAAGGGAGATCAGGTTTTCGGTCTGTACAAAAGATTCCATCATAACATGGAAGGCAAAGGAATGGGTCTGTTTATGGTTAAAACTCAGGTAGAAGCAATAGGAGGAAAGATATCAATTGAAAGCGAGGTGAACAAAGGGACAAAATTTAGTATAGAACTGAGCCAATGACACTGAAACAGGTATTTATAATAGTTGATGATGATCCCATCAATAATCAAATTTGCAGATTTGTTTTAACTAAGACATATCCAAATACCAGAGTTATTGAGTTTTTGTGTCCCCATGATGGATTGAATTATCTTACAGAAGAGTTTGCGGAAAATGAAGAAACAAATGCTATACTTTTTCTTGATATCAATATGCCGGGTCTTTCCGGTTGGGAGTTTTTAGATTTGTACAACGTCCTTCCCAAATCACTAAAAGAGCGAGTGAGAGTGTATTTGCTTTCATCATCTGTGGATGAGCGGGACAGGAGCAGAGCCGGCGAAAACAAATATGTCGAAAGTTTTATTTCGAAGCCACTAACGATTGGGGTTCTTCAAAAAATCGTTCAAACAAAACTAAAACTGTCTTGATACTGTTAAAAGGATAGCAGAACTATCAGGCAATTAAAGGGATTCGTCGGATTTGATAAATCATGTTCAAGGCGATTGTGACCGAAAGATATTTTCATGTCTAAAGAAGGTGCGTTTGCATGACCCTGTTATAGTCATCTTAAATATAAAAACTGATTAAAAATTCAATTCATATAAAATAGAGAATGAGGCAGCTTAAAATTAGTAAACAATTTACCAACAGAGAAAACAAATCCCTTGACAAATACCTGAACGAAATCAGCAAAGTTCCGATGATTGATGCACAGGAGGAAGTAGAACTTGCCCGTCGTATCAGGGAAAATGATCAGGCTGCCCTGGAGCGTCTGGTGAATGCCAACCTTCGTTTTGTGGTGTCCGTTTCCAAACAGTATCAAAATCAGGGTTTGACACTTGGCGATTTGATCAACGAAGGGAATCTCGGTTTGATTAAAGCTGCAAAGAGATTTGACGAAACGAGGGGATTCAAATTTATATCCTATGCCGTTTGGTGGATACGTCAAAGCATTCTTCAGGCATTGGCAGACCAAAGTAGAATTGTTCGTCTTCCATTGAATAAAGTGGGCTCGATAGGCAGAATAACAGCGGCTGCAGCCAAACTGGAGCAAAAGCACGAAAGGGAGCCAACACCTGAAGAAATAGCCGAGGAACTCGGAATTAATATTCTTGAGGTAGAGAACGCTTTCAAAACTTCGGGCAGACATTTATCTATAGATGCTCCATTAACAGAAGGAGAAGATAATACGCTTTTAGGTGTCCTGGATAATAATGACGAACCGAATCCTGATAACATACTGATCAATGAATCACTTCAAAAGGAGATCAACAGAGTGATCAGCACCCTTTCCGAAAAGGAACGCGATGTTTTGAAATATTATTATGGATTAGACGGCGGACCAGCCCACACGCTTGAAGATATTTCCGAGAAAGTTGGGTTGACACGAGAAAGGGTGCGTCAAATAAAAGAAAAAGCACTCCGCAGATTGAGAAAATCATCTAAGAGCAAAATCCTGAAATCCTATCTGGGTTAAGAAGATGGACTTAAGTCCATCATTACCATATAGTCTAAGCCAACGGCTCTGTATAATTTTGAACTTTTTATTGCCTTATTTGAAACCATTAGCCCACTGAGGCTCCCGAAGCGGTCATTACGTCATTCATCATTAATTTTTAAAGCATTTACCGGCGGACGACCCATCACCGCTTTGTTTCCTTTAAGAAGAATGGGGCGTTCAATTAAAATCGGATGTTTGACCATTATTTTTATCCAGGCAGCAGGTCGTCTTTTTTTTCCAAGGTACTTTTCTTTGAAGATTGGTTCTTTGGTCCTGATGAGATCAAGAGGTTTGATTCCCAGCTTTTGGATGACATCTGCCAGTTCTTCTTCATTCGGAACATCTTCCAGATAAAGTCTGAGAGTGGGACGAATATTATTTGCCTTTAACAGAGCCAGTGTTTCCAGACTGGTATGGCAATTTGGCTTGTGCCACATGATTATTTCTTCCATTTTTATATTATTCAGCTTCAAAGGTATTAGAATTTGTGCTCTTGCTCTTTAGTTCATTCAGGTCAAAAAAATCAGAAATCCAGCGAATTGAGAAACGAATAGGAGTCACTGTCCAAAAACTTGCTGACTTTTGCATTAACACATGGAGATGATAGAGTTTAAGCGAAGAATTTATCTGGTATGCGAGCGGATACTAACCGAACGGATAACTGCAGCCAAACAGGCTATGGAAGCGGCACAGGAAGCGGCAAACAGCGATGAAAAAAGCAGTGCCGGCGACAAATTCGAAACGGGCAGGGCCATGGGTCAACTGGACAGAGACATGTTTGCGAGACAGTATGTTAAGGCTTTAGAAGATCAATCAACTTTGTTGAACATAAAAAACCATGAACCAAAGTCATTAATCGGGATTGGATCACTGGTCAAAACAGATATCGGTCTTTTTTATATTGCGATGGGCTTAGGTAAAGTGATTGTAGATGAAAAGATCGTTATGGTCATTTCTCCTGCCGCCCCGGTTACAAAAAAAATGATGGGAAAAAAGGTTGGAGGATCATATAAGATTCATCAGGCAACTTCGGTCATTGAAGCTATTTGGTGAAATGGAAACATGTCAGAGAGCCAATTCTTTATTTGGATCCCAAAATAATTTGCCGAACTGCTGAACACAGCTATCTTCAATTTGTATTCCCTCTGCCTCCAATCTTCTTTGCATTTCTGAGGGTGCTCCAAAATGAGCTTTGCCACTTAACAATCCGTTCCTATTCACTACCCGATGGGCCGGAATTTCTTCTGATAAGAAATGTGAATTGTTCATGGCCCAACCGACCATTCTGGCCGAACGGGCAGAGCCTAAAAATTTTGCAATGGCCCCGAAAGACGTAACTCTTCCTCTGGGAATCAGTTTCACTACCTCATAAACTTTGTCAAAAAATGAATCTTGGGTAGTCATGGCACGTATGTTGTTTCAATGTAAAACTTTTTTGCGTTTACAATTTTAGGTCTGTTAATCATAAATTTGCAAATCGGATGAAAATGAACATTATGAGAACCAAAAACCTTCTGACTTTTTTTAGTATTTTCTTTTTTAGTATCGCAGCTTTTTCACAGGGCTATAAAATAGACATCAAGGTGAAAGGCCTTCCAAGCCAAAAATGTCGTTTGGCTTATTACTTTCAGAATAAAACCCTTTTAAAAGATACGGCCATCAGCGATGCCAATGGAAATGTCACCTTTAAAGGAAAAGAGCCATTGCCCAGCGGAATATATCTGATTGTACTGGCCAGTGACATGTACACAGAATTCATCGTTTCAGACAAGGAACAGGTATTCAGCATAGAAACGGATACGACATTTTCGCCAACGCTGATGAAATTTAAGGGTACGAGAGAAAATGAAGTATTCTATGATTTCAACCGTCTGGCTGCCGTTAAAGGCAGAGAAGCGACGAAGATTTCAAATGAATTGAAAACAGAAACGGATGAAGCCAAAAAAGCAGCATTAAGGGCACAGTTAAGAACCATAGACAAAGAAGTTGCCGCAAAGAGAAAAGAAGTTGTAATGTCAAATCCTGATCTTTTTATCGGACGGGTTTTCAAAGCCATGATTGAGGTTGACATCCCTGAACCGCCAAAAAATACGGATGGCTCCATAGATTCAAATTTCAAGTTCGATTATTTCCGTACACATTATTGGGACAATTTCGATTTTAATGAAGACGGCTTTATCAGAACGCCGCTTTACCCCAACAAGATGGAGTATTACCTGACCAAAATGTTTGTTCAGATTCCCGATTCCATCATCATAGGGATAGAGAGTCTGCTTTCCAAAATGAATTCAGCTAAAATACCGGAGCTTTTCAAATTCACGGTTTGGTGGACAACAAACCACTACGAAGAATCTAAGGTAATGTGCATGGACAAAGTGCTGCACCACATGGCCACCAATTATTACTGTGCGGGACGCTGCTTCTGGGCCGATTCAGCTTTGATAACCAAAATGTGCGACCATGCATCGAGAATTGCACCCACGTTATGCGGCAGGACTGCACCTGATTTGACATTGATAGATACTTCCATGAGACCGCAAACACTTTCTCTGATCAATAGTCCTGTTACTATTGTTGCCTTCTGGGATCATAATTGCGGACATTGCAAGAAAGAGATTCCGGCCTTGAAGGCGTTTTATGATACCATGGCTTCAAGAGGTGTTTACGTTTATGCTGTCTATACTCAGGGAGATTGGGAAGGCTGGAAAGCTTTTATCCGCGAGCACAAACTCAATTTTACCAATGTGGCCAATCAATATGGCCGAAGTGATTTCAGAGAGAAATACAATATCCAGACAACGCCTGAGATTTTTATCCTTGATCACAAGAAGATCATCCGGTTCAAAAAGGTTGGCTCAGATAATATACCCGGGATTGTTGATTATCTGTTGGAAGAGTACGAGGAGGATGTGAAGAAAAAGTAATCAAACGAACCACGCAACGTATTCATACGGGAGATTGCATAACGCATATTTTTTAATTTTGACTTACTCCTTTTAATTTCCCGTCTTCAAAATCTATGTCTAAATCTGACACATATTTATTTCTCAATTTGTAGCCCCAGCTCTCAAAATAAATAGGTCCGATTCTATTTAACTCAATCTCATCTGGTTTACCTAAAAGTAACCGCACTGAATCTTTCAACATACCTGTGTGTACGGTTACATCCCCTTTCTTCCCTTTTACGTCTATATATTGAACCTGAACTTCCTTTACTGTATTGCTTGACATAAGGCCAAGACTAATTAGGGTCTGCTGGTTAATATCTTGTTTACGATAAATACTGGAAAAATCGTGATTTTTGCTTAAACCAAGTGCATAACAATATGGCAAAAGCGTT
>JAGVMN010000008.1 GCA_020053795.1 Bacteroidia bacterium
CAAAATATTATCTGCTAAATATTGATGAATGGGGTTTTATAACGCATTATGCGGAACATATCTAACACCTTTGAAAGGTTGGTGAAAAACACCAACCTTGGGCAAAAGACCCGCATGTCAGATCCTGTTTAGATCCTGAAATAAATTCAGGATGACAAACAGGATATGACATGCTTTTGGAACAACTTGTTTCATCCCCTCGCCAAGTTGCTCTTTAGTATTGTTATTCTTGAATTATTTGACTACTTCCATTTTCAAAAACTAACTTGAAATTTCCAGAAGAATATTTTACAATGGCAATAGTTCCGCAAGTTCTTATCATTGAAATTTTCATTTTCTCTTTTGTAATTTTATTTTCAACAATGAAGAAATTTTTTCTGCCGTCGTTAATAATTGGAGACAACCAACAAAAGCTGTCATTGAATTTTGTCAATTCAAAGTTCCCATACACATAACTTGTTTCAGTATCCACGAAGTAGCAGTTAAATTTTGCGGTATCAAGTATTTCTTTATTATCTTCATAAAGTTTGAATTTGAAATTACAGAAAGTAAACCCAGGTTGTCCCGCAGAATTTAATGTTAAAAGTATTGGCATGAGGAACAAAATGAAATGTGTTGCCTTAGTAATCTGCCCAATTAATATCAGTTTCATAAATGCTCAAATGTATGAATTTTTCAACCCTTCAACTCTTCCACTCATCAACACTTCGACTCCGCTCAGTCACCAGAATAAACCTATCAACCCATCAACCCTTCCCTCACTCCCCGCTCACAAACGAAGCCCTCAAATACTCCCGGTTCAATCTCGCAATATTGTCTAACGAAATCTCCTTCGGGCATTCTGCAGCACAGGCTCCCGTATTAGAACAGGTACCAAATCCTTCAGCGTCCATCTGGTGCACCATTTTCAAAACACGCTCGGTTCTTTCAGTATGTCCCTGTGGCAGTAAAGCCAATTGCGAAACTTTGGCACTCACAAACAGCATGGCAGAGGAATTTTTGCAGGCTGCTACACAGGCTCCGCAACCAATACAGGTGGCTGCGTCGAAAGCCATATCGGCGTGATCTTTTCTAATAGGGATGGTATTGGCGTCGATGGTATTTCCGCTGGTGTTCACCGAAATGAAACCTCCTGCCTGCATGATGCGTTCAAAAGCTCCGCGGTCAACTGTCAGGTCCTTCAACACGGGAAATGATTTCGCCCTGAAAGGTTCGATGTGAATAGTGTCTCCATCATTGAATTTCCGCATGTGAAGCTGGCAAGTGGTGATGGCAGAATCAGGGCCATGAGGTCTGCCATTGATAACCATAGAACAGGTGCCGCAAATCCCTTCGCGACAGTCGTGATCGAAGGCCACCGGTTCTTCACCTTTGGTGATCAAATCGTTGTTCAGCACATCGAGCATTTCTAAAAAAGACATGTGACTTTCAACATCCTTCATAGGGTATGTCACCATTCCCCCTTTGTCATCAGGGCTTTTTTGCCGCCATATTTTCAACGTCAGATTCATCGTCTTTACTTGCTTATTTATAACTTCTTTGCTTCAATTCAACATTCTCGAAATAGAGATTTTCCTTATTGAGTTTTGCTTTGCCCGGATCTCCGGTGTATTGCCAAGCTGCCACATAAGCGAAATTGTCATCATCACGCAAAGCTTCTCCTTCGTGTGTCTGATACTCCTCTCTGAAATGTCCGCCACAACTTTCGTTTCGACCAAGGGCATCAAGACACATCAGTTCACCCAATTCCATAAAGTCTGCTACCCGGCCTGCTTTATCCAGTTCAGGATTCATCGAGTCGGCAGTTCCGGGAATTTTTACGTCCCTCCAAAATTCTTCGCGTATTTCTCTTATCTCATTCATAGCTTCTTTCAGGCCGGATTCATTTCTGGCCATTCCGCATTTGTCCCACATCACCTTTCCCAATTTTCGATGGTAAAAGTCAACCGTATTTGTTCCTTTAGCGGCCATCAGCTTGTTAATTCTATCCCGGACATTATTCTCTGCTTCATCAAAAGCGGGTTGGTCTGTCTTTATGGTTCCGGTTCTGATGTCAGAAGCGAGGTAATCGCCAATCGTATAAGGCAAAACAAAATAGCCATCGGCCAGTCCTTGCATCAAAGCGGAAGCACCGAGCCGGTTGGCTCCGTGATCGGAAAAATTGGCTTCGCCACAGGCGTACAACCCCTGTACGTTGGTCATCAGGTTATAATCCACCCAAAGTCCACCCATGGTGTAATGCACCGCAGGGTATATCATCATTGGGGTATAATAGGGATTGTCGTCGGTGATCTTTTCGTACATCTGAAAAAGGTTGCCGTATTTGTCAGCAACTATCTCTCGACCCAATTCGATGATTCGCTCTTTCGACGGATTTAATTCTCCCCTCAGTTTGGCCTCAGTCGCCCCATATCTTTCGAAGGCAAAGGCAAAATCGAGATAAACCGCTTCGCCAGTTTTGTTTACCCCATGACCGGCATCACATCTTTCCTTGGCGGCTCTTGATGCCACATCTCTCGGAACCAGATTGCCAAAAGCCGGATAGCGTCTTTCTAGATAATAATCTCTGTTTTCTTCCGAAATATCTTTGGGTTTCAGTTTTCCTTCTCTGATGGCTTTAGCATCTTCGAGATTCTTTGGCACCCATATTCTGCCGTCGTTTCTCAAAGACTCACTCATCAAGGTAAGCTTGGATTGAAATTCCCCGCTGACCGGAATACAGGTTGGGTGTATTTGGGTGAAACAGGGATTGGCGAACAAGGCCCCGTTTCTGTGTGCTTTCCATGCCGCCGACACGTTGGATGCCATGGCATTGGTCGAAAGATAAAAGGCATTTCCATAGCCACCGGTACAAAGAACTACTGCATGTGCCGAATGCCGTTCGATGGCTCCGGTTACCAGATCACGGGCAATGATTCCGCGGGCTTTTCCGTCTATCATCACCAGTTCCAACATCTCATGCCGGTTGTACATGGCCACATTTCCCTTGGCAATCTGACGTGAGAGAGCCGAATAAGCCCCTAATAACAATTGCTGCCCGGTCTGTCCTTTGGCATAAAACGTACGGGAAACCTGAACGCCTCCGAAAGAGCGGT
The DNA here is from genome assembly GCA_020053795.1 of Bacteroidia bacterium. Taxonomy (GTDB): domain Bacteria; phylum Bacteroidota; class Bacteroidia; order NS11-12g; family UBA9320; genus JAGVMN01. Next base: position 3,096 of record JAGVMN010000008.1, read on the forward strand.
TATCAAGCAATCCGCCGTATTCACGGGCAAAAGGCACACCTTGAGCGACACACTGATCGATGATGTCTCCGGATACTTCCGCCAGTCGATAGACATTAGCCTCACGGGAGCGATAGTCTCCCCCTTTGATAGTGTCATAAAACAAACGGAAAACAGAATCACCGTCGTTCTGGTAATTTTTGGCGGCATTGATTCCTCCTTGTGCTGCAATGGAGTGGGCTCTTCTCGGGCTGTCCTGAAAACAAAAGGCTTTCACCTTGTAACCCATTTCTCCCAGTGACGCTGCTGCCGAGGCACCGGCCAGACCTGTTCCGACTACTATGATGTCTATATTTCTTTTATTGGCAGGGTTTACAAGGTTCACATGGTCTTTGTGGTTTGTCCATTTGTCTTTAAGCGGGCCTGTAGGTATTTTAGCGTTCATCATGGCTCAGTATTTTATGAAAAGAATATGATCAATGGTATCAGTGCAAAGCCCAAAGGAACGATAACCGCAAAACCATATCCAACTAATTTTATCGTTTTGTTCCAGGCAGGGTGGCTGATGCCCAAAGATTGAAAAGCACTTTTAAACCCATGCCAGAGATGGAAGGCAACAGCGAACATGGAAATGGTGTAGAGCAATACATACCACCATTTGTCGAAGGTGGCATATACTTCTTTATAAAGGTCTTTGTACTCCAGAGTTGTGAAATCATTGATCTGTCCAAGGCTTGCCTTAACACGAGCCTGGAACTTTTCTCCGCTAAATTCCATGTTTTTCAATTCCCCACCAATATCATATTGAATGTATTTCTTGGTTGGCAGGTTGCCAAACTTGAATTCATACCAGAAATCAATCATGTGAATGACGATAAAAACCAATAAGACAGTTCCAAGAATACCCATGTTGCGGGAAGTCCAATGACTGTTGGCCCAGCCACCGTCCACCTGATATTTCACCGGTCTGGCCTTTCTGTTGTTCATGGTCATTATCAACCCTTTGAAAGCATGATAGAGAATAGCGAAATAGGTGATGTAGGAAACAATTTTAATCAGCGGATTGCCGGTCATGAATTGCGAATAGTGATTGAACGCAAACCCATCGTCATGTTTGAACAACTGTAAATTGCCCATCAGGTGCACCACCAAAAACACGCATAAAAACAAGCCGGTCAAAGCCATGATCACTTTTTGGCCCGTGCTGGAATTGAAAATTTTAAACAAATTGCTCATACTGATGATTAATGGGACAAAGGTAAATTTCCATTTTAATTATACGCGGCAATATGACGCATATCACCCGAAATTTACTTTGGGTTGAAATCAGAGGTGAATACCCGGATTCAAAGGTAAATTTATGCCTGAGGTGGTTATTATACTCTAAGTCCTTCGAATTAAAATAATGACAACACCTTATTATTTTTCGATTTGCAGATGTGGGGGAAAAATCCAAAATTTGGCACGAGTTTTTGGTGCTTGAGTTGCAAAATAAGCAAGTCAGCTACAATTGAAAATATATACAAATTAATGATAAATGAGTTTAAAACTATTGCTAACTTTTTTGACGACAATAATTCCCATAAAAATATTTGCACAGAAATCTGATTCTTTCGCAAATACTGACAACCCCAAACACCATAAACATGAAATTGCAATTGCCATTTCTCCTCCATATTTCATTAAAGAAAAAATGGTGAGCCTTAGTTTACACGCTCATTATGTTTACAATATTCCAAAAACAAAACTTGGGATAGGGTCGAGTTATGAAAGAATATTACTAAATCCTAAACATCATACCTTTGGACTGGTAACCTCCATAAGACCTACAGAATCTTTAAAATTTTCTATATCCCCGGGAATTACTTTTGAAGACAATAACTCAACGCCTTTTTTTTCGTTACACACTGAGACATCGTATGAATTTGAAATCGGCCTTTATCATATTGGACCTGCTTTTGAATTTGCCTATGACCCGAATGACTATCATTTATCCTTAGGACTTCATTTAGGGTTGGGTTTTTGAATGTTGACTTATGCAAGACAGTTTTTTTATCCTGTGGATCACATTCTTTTCTCACCAACCAATTAACATCAATTAAGTCCGTCAACTTCTATTTAAGATAGTCAGGTTTGGATGCCGAGACAATCCTGTTACATTATGGCAGCCACGCCTAAATGGTGGGGATATTATTCCAATCTTTTACATAAATCTTTCCATTGACGCAATATCCTGATGAACTCCCATTACCATCCTCAGATGCTCTATATCAATAAAATATAAAAATAGGATGGTATTACGACCATTATTGAGTTTGCAGCAACGACTCCGGTGAATTAGCGTACTTTTGAAAAAACGAAAAGCATATATCCCACTAAAGCTAATCGAAACTGCTTGAATAAAAATACACCATTCATATTGTGCGATACCAGACTATTTTTTATTTTTTTAGAGAATTGAGGCTGGAGCTTTGAAAATATGAATCCAAGCTTCAAAATAATTCAAACGTCCTGTGGAAATTATCGAAAGAAAGATTAAACTTGCCAAATAGTTAAAATTCAACCGTCTTATGAAAAAATCACTGTTAATCTCAAAACTCAGTTTATTATCCGTGGCCACCATTAGCTTTCTTTTCGTTATCAGTTCATGTAAACCGAAAGAGAAAGGTACTGATGATGTGGTGCCAACAGTACCAACCAAAAACATATACGAAATGCTGTCAGCAACTAATTATTCCAAAATGAAAGCAGCCGTTGACAAGGCGGGAATGGCTGATTTATTTAAAGGAACAGCAACCTACACTTTATACGTTCCATCAGACGATGCTTTTCTTACGGCCCGGTTGCCAAATTTTGATGCTTTTCCGGCTTCCGAGGTTGAAAAATTTGTAAAACTTCACATGATGTCTGGAATTAAGAATTCACTCAATATTGGTACTGGTGGTTATACACCTACGTTCTACAACGGAGGTCCATCAGGGACGTCAATATCGGCCTTTACTTCCGTTGCCAACAAGGTGATGAGTGTAAACGGCCGTCAGGTTATTGGAAGCCAAAACGCAACTAACGGTATAGTTCATAACGTTACAGATCTTTTGGTGTGGTACGATAAAAGCGGGGCGTGGAGAGTGCCTACCGTCTATGATTTGATTACCTTCACCTCTTTACTGACCCAATACAAGATAGGTGTTGATCTGGAAACAGCAACTACTAAAACTTACTTTTCCGGACCCGATTTATATACGGCATTAGCTACCGACAATGAAGGTTTGCAAAAATACTTTAAGTCAGTAGAAAGAACCTTTACGAGTTTGAAACCAATTGACCGAAGAAGAATTCTGGACAACAGCACCGTTAGCGGGAATCTTCGGTCTGCATCTATGACCAGTGGAACATTGGCCACAAAAATGGATAATTTAAAAATCCTTGTTTCCGGTAGTTCTATTATTATTAACGATTCTGTATCGGTAATACTGACCGACGGACAAGGTGTTAATGGTGTCATTCAGATTATTGACAAGCCGTTGAATTATTGATTTCCTTTCCTCTTATTTGATGGTAACAAATAGTTGAAACAGTTCTAAATTAGGTACTTCGAAACAATGTTAACATAGCGTTAATTGATTATTACCGTCAAGTATTACTTTTGTTGCATGAGCAAAAATATTGAATTCATCAAACCTTTACTTTTTATTGCTTCCATACTTTGTTTAGTTCCCAAAGTTTCAGCCTATCTCGATCCGGGTTCTGGGAGCTATATCATTCAAATGGTGATTGCCGGTTTTTTAGGAGGCTTGTATGCAGTCAAATTGTATTGGTACAGAATAGTTGGCTTCTTCAAAAGAAGTCCACGGGTAGATGAAAATAATTCTGCAGGTCAGAAGGATGAATAAACTCCCCTCCTCTTTCAGGGATTCGGACGGTTTTTTATATCAGGAAGATGACACGCTGTATCGGTGTATCAACCAATCATACTCGGCAAATTATGAAATGCTGATAAGTAGTGGTTTATATGATGATCTGGTGAAAAAAGGTCTTCTCATCTCTCATGTAGAAACAAACAAATCAAAGCCGGGTGGTTATAAAATCATCGAACCCAAAAAACTGAATTTTATCTCATACCCTTATGAGTGGAGCTTCAGTCAGTTGAGAGATGCTGCTTTGCTTACACTTCAAATTCAGAAAAGAGCTCTCGACAAAGGCCAATCACTCAAAGATGCATCTGCCTATAATATTCAATTCACAAAAGGCAAGGCAATTTTTATTGACACTTTGTCTTTCGAGGTATATGAAGAAGGAAAACCATGGGTGGCTTACAAACAATTTTGCCAACATTTTTTGGCACCATTGGCATTAGCTTCACACGTAGATATCAGGTGTCTTCATCTTTTGCGAAGTTACATAGATGGAATACCGCTTGACTTGGCGGCAACTCTTTTACCCGGCAAAACCAAATTCAATTTTTCATTACTCACCCACATTCACTTGCATGCTCATGCACAGATCAAATATGCAGGAAAGGCTAAAAAACAAACCGGCAAAGGTCGGGTCAGCAAAATGGGTATGCTTGGTTTGATAGATCATTTGACAACGGCAATTAAAAAACTTAAATGGCAGCCCAAAGGCACCGAATGGGGCAATTATTATTCTTTCACCAATTACTCCGAAACGGGTTTTGAAACGAAAAAAAGTCTCGTTCAATCGTTTATAAAAAAGATAAAACCGGCAACCTTTTGGGATATAGGAGCAAACGATGGAACTTTCAGCAAACTGGCCGCCAATAAAGGAATAGAAACATTGGCCTTCGACATTGATCCGATCGCAGTAGAAAAGAATTATTTGAGAAACAAGGAATCGGACAACCTCGACATGTTGCCGCTTCTGATGGACTTTACCAATCCCAGCACAAATCTTGGGTGGGCTCAAGAAGAGAGATCGGGGTTGAAGGAAAGAGGCAAAACCGGATGTCTGATGGCATTGGCACTGATCCACCATATCTCTATTTCCAACAATGTTCCGCTCGGAAGTGTAGCTAAATTCTTTTGCACCTTGTCGAATTATCTGATTATCGAATTCGTACCCAAAGAAGATTCACAGGTTCAAAAACTGCTGACTACGCGAAAAGATATTTTTCCAAATTACCATAAGGAGGGTTTTGAGCAGTCTTTTTCAGAATTCTACGAAATAGTTGAACAACACCACATCGCTGAAACTCTTCGCACCTTGTATTTGATGAAGGCAAAAGTATGATGAAGCGATTACCCTGGCATAGCTTGATGTTTTTGTTGTTTCCTGTTTTGTTCATGTACGCTCAAAACATTGAGATGACAAAACTCACCGACATTTGGTCCCCCACCTGGAAAATTCTGTGCTCAGGATTATTGCTGCTCATTGTTGCACGTTTGATTTTTAGAAGTTGGGTAAAAGCCGGGATTCTTGTCTCCATTATTTCGTTGCTGTTTTTTAACTTTGGGGTGTATCACAACTACCTTTATAACTATTACATCCCATATCCGATTAAAAATATTCGTCTTGATCACAATTTCTATAAATGGAGTTCCTTGATCATTCTTGTTATAACTTGTTGGTTTTTAATGAAGAAGAAGTCGACACCAACAAAGCTAAACAGTCTTCTTAATTTCGTTTCAGTTATCCTCATCGGAATCTCGCTGTACAATATAGCGTCATTTCATTTATCAAAAAACCAAACTTTTGATTCCCCAAAATACATTCAGGTGGAACCTGCATTTACAGCAACCATTCAAAAACCAAGCATTTATTATCTCATTATGGATGCCTATGCTAGTTCAGATGTCCTTAAAAACTATTACGGATTTGATAACACCGACTTTCTCAAATTCCTTAAGGACAAGGGATTCTTTGTAGCGAACAAAAGCCATAGCAACTACGCCCAAACAATATTGTCCATTCCTTCATCACTAAATATGACCTACCTCGACTCTGTTGCCAAAACCGTTGGTACAGAAAACGAAGATCGCTGGCCCTTAAAGAAATTTTTGGATAATAATAAGGTTCTGAAATATCTCAAATCAATAGGTTATATGTCGGCAGCTTTTGATGGTGCAATATGGGATCTCGCCTATCTGAATAATGCCGATCTCTTTTATTCTACCCCCGGATCGTCTATAAATATGCTTGAAAACGAGTTGCTTAAGATATCGGTTCTTAATGCTTTCAAGAACGGCAAATTGCTGAAAACAGAACCGTATGCCCACCACAGGAAGAAAATTTTAAATGCCTTTGACAAGATTATCCAAATGTCAAAAAGAAAAGAGCCATATTACATTCATGGGCATGTGTTAGCTCCCCACGAACCTTTTGTCTTTGACAAAAATGGAAAGCCCGTAAACCCTGATCACGACTATAGCATTTGGAGACCTTTTGACTTGAAAAGCGATAATTCCTATTTCAAAAAGGCTTATATCGAACAATTGCAATTTGTCAATAAGAAATTGAAAGAAACCATTAATTCCATTCTTGAAAACAGCACTGTTAAACCTATTATCATCATACAAGGAGATCATGGGCCAAGTTCTGAACTCCGAAATTATAAAGGATTTGCAAATAATGACTTTACAGAGCGAATGTCAATCCTGAATGCTTATTACTTTCCCGATGGCGATTACTCGCAGTTGTATGATTCTATCTCCCCCGTAAACAGTTTCAGGGTTATTATGAATAAATACTTCGGCACCGGCTATTCACTTTTGCCTGACCGATCTTACTTCTCCAACTGGGATCGCCCCTATCATTTTTATGAGGTAACGGATAGCCTGAAGAGTTGGTGAAATGTTTAGATGACCTATTCTCCTAAAGTCTAAACCTCAAGTTTATGAGTTAAATTGGTGAACAAACTCCAAACAGATAAAACCCCAGATATTAGTTGGTCGAAGGGTTAATAGGTTGAGAAATTGATTGACTTACGCTGAGCAGTTGTAATAATGACCTGGCGTTGAAAAAAAACCGGCGATTTATAATACAGATTCAACCCGATAGAAATCGGATACACTTTTTTCCGTAGTTCGACTTGTTCAAAGCAAATTGTTCAACAGCCAACACATTCAGGCATCAACAAACCATTAATCCTTAACCATTGAACATTATACTTCGATAAGTTCAGTAACCAACCATTAACCATTAACCATTAACCATTAACCATTAACCATTAACCATTAACCATTACCTTATGTTCTCTATATAGACTCCTGACAATTCCATCTGAAAGGCCGACTTTCGGCACATAAATCTTCTTCGTTTTGGTGAAGTCTGTGATGTTGAGAAAAATTTCGCAGGCGGGTATGATAACATCGGCCCGGTCGGGGTTGAGGTAATATTTGACGATGCGGTCTTCATAACTCAAATCCAATAACTCAGCATAGGCAGACTTTAGACTTGCCGGGGTAATAAAGTTGTCGCCTACTTTTTTACGTTTCATCTTGAATATTTTATTGATGTTACCACCTGAACCGATAATCTGTATTTTTGAATTGTTGAGGTGGTGTTCTTTCAGCCAGTATTTTAACTCTTTCCAAATGCCCGGCTCTACGGTATGATGCAGCAAACGAATGGTACCCAGATCAAAAGAATGTTGCCCAATTTTTTCATCTCCTTCAACAAGTGTCAGTTCTGTACTCCCACCGCCAACATCTACATACAATACAGGGCCAATCATATTCAGGTCATGAGCCAGAAAGCGACTGGCAATTTCATTTGCTTCTTCTTCTCCGGATATTATTTTAACCGGAATACCTGTTTCTTCGTAAACGCGATCTGTTATATGAACTGAATTGGATGCTTCACGCATAGCAGAGGTAGCATAGGCCTGATAGGAAATAACCCCGTGAGCTTTCATGAGGTATTTGAAGGATTTCATGCTGTCAACCAATTTGTTTATGTTATCTGGACTGATATATCCATGGGTAAAACTATCGGCTCCCAAACGAATGGGTACCCTCACCAGCAAGGCCTTTCGAAACACCGGACCTGTCTTGGTTTCAAATACATAACTGAACAATAGCCTGATGGCATTTGATCCGATATCGATGGAAGCAAATCTCAGATATTTCATCTTACGGTCGTTTTCTTTTCCAGATATTTATAAAAAGCCTCCTGAGCACGAATAGGTTTCTTCTTGTTGGTCACGTAGTTGTTGCTCATCTGAAGGTCGAATTCTCTGGCTTTGGTGTTGTCATTCAATTGAATGTAGAGAAAGTCATTAATTTCCTTTTTAAGGGATTTGCTGTAAATAGGAGCCGTTACTTCTACTCGCAGGTCCAAGTTTCTAGGCATCCAGTCAGCAGAAGAAATAAACACTTTTTCTTTTCCACCGTTGGCAAAAACAAAAATTCTGGAGTGTTCAAGATACTTATCCAAAATACTGACAGCGGTAATATTTTCACTTACGCCTTTGATTCCAGGCACTAAAGAACAAGTTCCGCGAATGATCAGATCAATTTTAACCCCTGCAGTTGACGCTGTGTACAGTCGTTCAATGATTCTGTGGTCAACCAAACTGTTCATCTTTAGTTTCATGTAGGCGATTTTACCTGAAACAGCATTATTGATTTCTTTCTCTATCAGTTCATCAAGCCATGGTCTCATGTAGGTGGGTGAGATCAATAAGTGTTTGAACTGGTGCGACAAATAGGGTCTCACAAGAAAATTGAAAACCATTTCCACATCCTCAGATATTCTTGGATCGCAGGTCAACAGGGCAGTGTCACTGTATTTCCTGGCAGTTCCTTCGTGGAAATTGCCGGTACCAAGATACACGTATTTCAGCGTATGATTTTCCACCTTTCGCTCAATCAGGATCAGCTTGCTGTGAATTTTCAAACCCGAAATGCCGAATACGACCTGAACGCCTTCGTCGGTTAAAATCTTCGACCATTGGAGATTGGCCTCCTCATCAAAACGGGCCTGAAGTTCCATGATAACCAAAACATCTTTACCATTTTTGACAGCGTTGATCAAAGCATTAATGATTTTAGAATCGGAAGCTAACCTGTAAAGGGTTATCTTAATGGAAGAAACACTGGGGTCAATGGCTGCCTCCCGAAGCATATCTATAACGTAATCAAAACTTTGATAAGGAAAGTGCAACAGGACATCCTTCTTTTTGATGGCCTCGAAAATGCCGTTGTGTGCCGTTAAAAAAGGAACCGGTATGAATCTTTGAGTTGGGTATTCGAGGTTTTTGTTTCCCACATTCGGGAATTGCATAAAGTCTTTGAAATTGTGATAACGCCCGCCTGATATGGTGTTCGATTCACTTAGTTTCATCTTATTCAACAGATAATGAAGTCCGTTGACAGGCATGTTCTGATCATAAATAAACCTCACCGGAGCTCCCTTTTTTCTTCTCTCGAGACTTTTTCTCAGCTTGTCATAATAGCTTTCCAAAATATCTTCATCCAGATCAAGCTCAGCATCACGGGTAATTTTAATGATATGAGCTTCTATTTTCTCTGGTTTGAAGATGGAAAATATTTGTGGTAGGTTTAATCTGATGACATCATCCAAATAAATGATGTATTTGGTTTTGCCCTCAGAAGGAATAACAATAAACCGAGACAAGGTATGGCTCGGAATCTCGATAAGTGAGTAATGTTGCTTTTTTAAATTCTGACTATTGAACGACACAAAGAGATAAATGCTTTTATCCTTCAAATAGGGGAATTTTGGGGCATTTTTGACCATAATCGGAACCATCAATGGTTCAACCGTATCTTTATAAAAGTGATAAAGATATGCCTTTTGACTGACATCAAGTTCCCGTTCATTGACCACAAAGATGCCTTTCTTCTCAAGTGACTTTCTTATGGTCTGATAGTTATGTTGAAAATTCTTTTGTTGAACAATGATAATTTTTTGAATCTGAGTGAGTAAATCCTGAATAGGATACTCGAAGAACAGACCTTTCTTCTTCTCAATTTTCAATAGCCTGTTTAGTGTGGCAATCCTAACGCGAAAGAACTCATCCTGATTGTTGCTGAAAATTCCAAGAAACCTCATTCTTTCTATTAAAGGAACTCTTACATCGGATGATTCTTGCAAAACCCGTTCATTGAAACTAAGCCAGCTAATTTCTCTGTTAATAAAATGAATATCTGTATGCATAAAAAAAAAGGCACCATTAAGTGCCTTCAAAGTTATGAATAAAGAATTTTACAGGTATCAATAGTTCATAAGATAAACAAAGGATAACTTAAAAGAACTTGATCTTGCGGCTCTGCTGGTCACATTTGGATCAACTGCACTTAGAAGTTCGCCCTCCCCGTTTACATAATACTCTTTAGGCTTACCCGCTCCGTACTTAAAATTAATTTCTACCGGGTTAGACATTCGCCAAAAATGTATTCCGATGGTGAAAACCGGCATCACCCAACCTTTGTTTCCTTTGGTTGTTTCTTCATCAAATTTGTTAGGAAGCAATGCCAGCTTGTTATATTCAAGTCCGGCTCCGAATGAAACACCATATTCCTTCTCGCTATCATAAGTGGAACCGTGGCCCAAATACATTTTTGCATAAAAAGGTACCTGAATTGAACCAAAACCTTCCGTACCTCTGACATCATTCTGAGATGGACTGGACTGGGAAACGCCAATTGATAAAGGCATACTTACCGCAAAAGCGTGATTCTCACTAAAAGTCTTCAAATTCACCCTCGGCTCTATACCCAGAGAGAAAAGAGACCAGGAAAACGTTTGATAAGGGACATCGACATATTTATTTGAGCCATCCGGATTTTCTCCAACCCATACATTCACCATGCGAAGTGGCGAACGAACAACATCTAAATAGGTAGTGGTAGAAAGAGCCAGATAAAAATTCTTTTCCCAATCAAACTTGCCCTTTTCGACGGGTTTTTCCTTTTTAGGTTCTTCTTCAGATATATCCTCCTGAGAAAATACTTGATTGCTCAATGAAAAGAGCAAAACGGTTAATAGGTGCTTCATGATTTATTTTATTTGAAAAACGAAATTAATTAAATTCTGTTTCAAACCGGTATCAAATCGCTCCTATTTTCGTTAGAATTTGCCGAAAGACAAATAAAAAGACAAAATATAACAATTCCGTGCTGCCTGTTCAGTAACGATTCCAGATTGGCTGAAATGAAAAGCAGACACAAAATTACAAACAAGGAGATATCTGTGTTTTTTATGGCTTTGAGCCATATAATTCCAAAAAGCAGTATAAAAAGTATTGACGCCCAAAGGCCGTAACGAACAGAAAACGTGATGAACTGGTTGTGCGGGCCAATCCGGTTTTCAACTTTCAACACAGATTTGTTCAACTCGTATTGACGGGCAAAATTCAAATCAACATTTCCTGTTCCAACTCCGGTGAAAGGATGTTGAGCAATTATTTTAAGTCCAACTTTCCACGCCTCAAGACGCATTCCCATTGATTTATAGTTGACTTCTTCCCCACCTTTTATGGTGGCTGCAAAGTCCTCCGAGGTATTTTTTATTTTGTTGTGAAAAGAAGGAACTACAAAATAGGCCGCAAAAGGAACAAGTACACACAAGGACAAAAGGATTAACAATTTCCTTATTTTTACCAACTTTTTGAATACCAAAAATCCGAAACCCATAATAAAAGTAAGGTATAGGGAAAGGAGTCCGGTTCGGGAAGACAAAATGTGAATGCAAATGAGAAGTATTGCTGAAAAGGTTAACAAGAGGTATCGGTCGAGGGTTTTAAGTTTTGAGTAGGAGGTGAATACTTCAGCTATGCTGTAAATTACAATTAATGCAGTCAAGATACCGAAATAGATATGGTGCATTCCTCCGGCAATCGGAACATGTTTTGATTCAAGAAGAGCCTGATCAATTTCTGCTTTGTAAACAAAGTAATTGATAACTGACATCAACGCAACCTCAGCCACAATGGCCATCAGCAAAACAGTTGACCATGATTTTTGCTTCTGAGTTAAGATTTTTGTCAATGGAATAAACGCAATAACAGCATCTATCCAGAACGCCGTGAGTTGCAGTTTTTCTCCCCATGTTGTAATATCCTCTGCCCGAAAATAATCAAAAAGGCTGATCAAAAAAAACAGTAATGGCAGGACAATAAATAAGTTCTTAAATAGGGATTTGAGACTTTGATTGTAGAAGAGATAGATAATAGAACAGATAGAAAGGAGACCAACACTGAAAGAAAGCAGGGCCCGCGATAATGGCAATGAAAGATAAACGAAAGATAATAATACCAGATAAACGTATGAAAAACGTACGTTTATAATTCCCTTATCGGGCATAACTCACTTCTATTGGTGCAACTTCCTCATTTAATCCGATTTTATTCATCGCTGCTTTGCTTAAAAGAATAATTTCAGAAGAACTCTGATCGAAATCAAAATTGCTGATAACCTTAACAAAAACTGCTTTGTTGTTTGCAGGGTTGGTCACCATGATAATGGTGCCTATAAGTGCTTCGTAATGAGAACATACGTTTTTCGTCTGAATGGAATTGTCTCCCGTTAATAATTTAGACAAACCCGATTCCGTTATTTTTTCAACATCAAATTCCGGCAGGTTTTCAACTTTCTTTTTGTAAATCCCGGTATTATGCTTATTTGACTCTTCTATATCTGAATATTGTTTGACATCTTCCTCTAAAACAGGCGTGACTTTATTTTCAACCGGCTTTCTTTCTTTCTTTTCTTTTATCTGTTGCTCTGTGTTTCTTTCGGGTTTTATGTCCGTTGGAACCTCTGTCTTTGTTTCTGAGGCAATTAATTTGGGAACAATTAATTTTTGGCCCGGACTGAGTTCATCAGTTTCCAATACATTCAACTCCATGATTATTTCGGCGGTCGTTTGGTAGGTCTTGGCAATTGAAAAAAGCGTTTCGCCTGATTCGACAATATGACGGGCCGCAAAAGTGGCCTTCTCTTCGTTGGGTGCCATTGGTTTATCAACCGGTTCTTTTTTTTGCGGGTCTTCAAAATATTCTTTTACAATCTTTTCTTCAAACGGAGCATCAATCCCTGTTGGGATAAGCAATTGTTGACCTGGTGCAATTAGTTTGTCGCTGCCCGGATTGTGTTTAATAATTTCCGGCATGGGAACGCCATATCTTCTCATTATCCCGTAGAGACCCTGGCCGTTCTCTACTACATGGACAATAAATACTTTCCCGTTTTTGACTTTTGTTCCTACGGAATCCTGCACTTTTGCCAGCACTTCATTCGAATGAATAAAAGTTAATATGAGTACAAGAGGAATCAGTCGAAATAAAATATTCATGAGCCTTGTTTTTTGATTTTAAAGGTAAATTTGCAATGAAGACAAAGGTAAGTAAGCCATGGTTCATTCTGCCATCTTTCTTTCTCTGTACTTTTCACCATCACCTGTTCACTGTTTGTTATATGAAACACTTTATCTCATTATTGATCTTCGTTTCCGGCTTTCAATATTTAAACGCCCAAAATGGTAAGCAGAAGGTGCTGGTATTTGATATTAAAGAGGAAATTGCCCCATCTGCGACAAGGATTACCGAAAAGGCCATTAAACAAGCCGTTGACCTCAAGGCGAATTTGATCCTGATTCACATGAATACGTACGGCGGGTTGGTTTCTGATGCGAATACCATTAAAACAGCCATTCAAAATTCCAAGATTCCGGTCTATGTGTTTATTGACAATAATGCGGCTTCGGCCGGGGCCTTGATTTCAATTGCCTGCGATAAAATCTATATGAGAAAAGGTGCCAGTATTGGTGCGGCAACTGTTGTTACCGAGCAAGGAGCTGCTGCACCGGATAAATACCAAAGTTATATGCGATCCATTATGCGATCAACCGCAGAGGCACACGGTAAGGACACCATAATCACGGGTAATGACACCATTTTCAAATTTAAAAGAGATCCGAACATTGCCGAGGCTATGGTAGATCCAAGGAAGGTGGTTCCAGGGATTACCGATAGTGGACAGGTAATCACTTTCACTACGGAAGAGGCTATAAAATACGGCTATTGCGAAGGAGAAGCATCGAGTCTTGAAGAAATACTGGAAAAAAATGGCATCACCAATTTTGAAATAGTTAAAATTGAGAAATCAGGTATTGATAAGATTATCGGTTTTCTTACATATCCGGCTGTCAGTTCAGTTTTAATTTTGATAATTCTGGCTGGTATTTATTACGAACTGCAAGCCCCGGGAATAGGGTTCCCTTTGCTGGTGGCCATTATTGCTGGACTTTTATATGTAACGCCATTGTATCTGGATGGGTTGGCAGCCAACTGGGAAATACTCGTGATTTTGGGAGGTTTGGTTTTGGTAGGTTTGGAGGTCTTTGTAATTCCTGGCTTCGGGGTAGCAGGAATCAGTGGCTTTGCCCTCATTTTAATTGGACTTGTCCTTAGCATGGTAAGAAACGTGAATTTTGATTTCACGCTGACTTCTTCAGGCGAATTGACCAATGCCTTGTCGGCAGTGGCAGTGGCAATGGTGATTTTTGTAGTATTGATAATTTATACCGGACGAGGATTGGTACATTCGAGTTTATTCAAAAGAATAGTTTTGCAGAATACACTTTCAGGTTCTAAATTGGAATTTGAGCAGATAACCATTGATTTGACAGGAACAATGGCTACAACTCATACCGATCTGAGGCCTTTGGGCAAAATAAAATCTGGTGGAGAACTGTTTGAAGCGAAAACTATGGGTCAGTTTATATCAAAAGGGGTGGCAGTAGACGTTTTGTTTCAGGAAGGTATCTATTGGGTGGTGAAGGAGAAGAAATGAATTACAAATTACGAATTACCATGTACAAATTACGATTCAATTACAATCGGAGTCTATTTAATGAAGAAAGTTTAACGGTTTGATAAGGATATGGTGGAAATTAAAAGAAACAGGATTGTTAAACTTTGTTTTATCTTGACTATATGCTGTTATTCATCGCTTTCTTTTGCTCAAAAAGAAGTAGAATTCAACATCGGCGATACGCTCTATTTCAGACAGTGTGAAGGCGAGAATTATAAGTATATGGACTTATTCTCTAAGACCCGATGGGAAACAGACACCATTGGATATGATACACTTACCGGTGAAGGTTTTTATCAGGCCTTTTTCATGACCGGAGATTTTGATGTGGCACGTCTGCCTTGCTCCTTTAGAAAAAAATTCTGCACCATTTCTGCAGTTCAGCAAATGTCAGAACCCGGAAAAGAGCCAAGAACGGTTGTATTTGCCACAATAGAGAAAAACAATAAGGTGGTTTGGATTGAAGTTCAACAGGCCTTTGAAAATGATGAAATTGGAATAGAACCATAAAACTGGCCGGTTTGAAAATTCTGATCATCAGGTTTAGTTCCATTGGAGATATTGTACTCACCACACCGGTTATCCGATGCCTTAAAAAGCAAACCTGTGCAGACGTCCATTACTTGACGAAGAAAGCTTATGAATCAACTCTTCAAAACAATCCTTATATAGATAAGCTGATTTTTCTTGAAAACGTTACTGAAAATCTCCGAACCATTCTGAAGCAAGAATCTTACGATGCAATCATTGATCTTCACAACAATATCAGGAGTAGAAGATTCTCTATTGGAATTGCTTCGAATATAAAACGATTCGATAAGGTCAATTTTTCCAAATGGCTGTTTGTTAATCTAAAAATAAACCGCTTGCCCGATCATCATATAGTTGATAGATACTTAGCAACCACTCAATCCTTTGGTGTTAAAAACGACGGAGAGGGGTTGGATTATTTTCATGGCTTGGATGCTAATAATGTTTGTAAAAAATATGGTTTGGGTGCTGATAGTTTTGTTTCTGTTGCAATTGGTGGTCAGCATTGTACGAAGAAATTACCTTTGGGAAAGCTGCAAGAATTGGTTTCAAGATCAGGGCAAAAGGTCGTTTTATTGGGTGGAAGAGAAGATACTGAAATGGGTGATGCCGTGTCTGAGAATTTCAACCACGTAATAAATCTTTGCGGTAAAATAAGCTTGAACGAAAGTGCGGCTGTTATTGAAAAGAGCCGTTGGGTGATAGCACACGACACGGGATTGATGCATATTGCTGCAGCATTTAAAAAGGATATCATTTCTATTTGGGGAAACACGGTGCCGGAATTTGGGATGTTTCCTTATTGTGCGGGGAATAAGTCGAGAATGATCGAAGTGAGGAATCTTTCATGCAGGCCATGTTCGAAAATTGGTTTTGATCAATGTCCAAAAGGACATTTTAATTGCATGAATCAAATAAATACTGGAATCATCACTAATTTAATCAATTGTTGAGGCCTTTTTAGGAAACAATAGACTAAGAGCAACACTGACACCGAGTATCATCAGTATTATTATCAGCGATGTGATATTACTGAGACCCCAAGTTTCAAGGGTATGATGAAAACACATTTTGATGCCAATAAAAATAAGCAGAACCGCCAGTCCTTTGCTGAGGTAATGAAACAAGTGCATGACGTTTGTGAGTAAGAAAAACATACTTCTGAGGCCCATGATGGCAAAGATATTTGAGAAAAATACCACGAAAGGGTCCACTGTTACAGCGAAAATAGCCGGCACAGAATCAACAGCGAAAATCACATCAGAAAACTCGACCACTAACAACACAATGAAAAGAGGAGTGACCCATAGTTTTCGGTCTTTTCTTACAAAAAAACGTTCACCAATATACCTGGGGAAAACACGGAAAATCTTGCTGGCAGCCCTGACAACAGGGTGATTCTTCTCGTCCACCTTTTGATTGTCATTTTTTTTGATAGCAAGTTTAGCCCCCTGAAAAATAAGGAAAGCCCCAAATATGTATAGGAGCCAGGAAAAATGCTGAATCAAAGTGGCCCCAAGAAAAATAAAAAGGAAACGCATGATCAATGCCCCTAAAACGCCCCAGAACAATACTCGCTTGAAGTATCTTTCCCTAACGCCAAAACTATTGAAAATAAGAAGTATCACAAAGATGTTGTCAACAGACAAGGCGTATTCAATGAAGTAGCCTGTTAGAAATTCGATGGATAAATTATTTCGATATGCCCGGAGATTTGCCTCAAATACTTCAGGAGTAAGATCTGTATGGTTTAGTTGGATCTTGTGTTTACAGAGGAAAACAATATTCTCCAGATCCTGATGTGAATAAATGCCGTGTATCAAATGACCTTTAAAGCGAATAACGATAAAAAAGATGAACGCACAGGTGAGCCATAGTCCCGTCCATAAAAAGGCTTCCTTGAAACCTATAATCTTGTTTTCTCTGTTTAGAATTCCAAGATCCAGTAACAGAACTAATAGTATAAAAGCAATAAAGACAGAGAAGAATATCAGTTCGTTTGAACTAATCGTTAATAGTATAGTTTGAATAGTCAGCATTAACCCGCCGCAAAAATATCATTGTTAAAGGATAATCGGGAATTGATTTAATTTTGAACCATGACAGAGATTTTTCCAAATAGGGTTTTAAAAGATAAACTACTTAAGAAAATAAAAATAGCATTGAAAAACAGACTTTGGCTAAGTATTATATGGGCCATTCTGCCCTTGATTATTGTTGCACAGCCGGCCGGTAGAATTCCATTTGCAGATTTAAAGAAAGAAGAATCAGGTATCTACACTTATAAAAAAGTTCCTTTTACGGGCACCTCTATATTGTTGTATGCCGATAAAAAGAAATGGCAGGAAGTGGACTGGGTCAATGGCCGAATAGAAGGTTGGTTTCGCAGCTGGCATACAACTGGTGCAAAAGAACAGGAAGTAGAATATAAAGCCGGGAAACGCCATGGGAGCTATAAATCATGGTACAGCAACAATGTCAATGAGGAGATATCTAATTATGAAAATGGGCAATTATCAGGTCTTTGCACATGGTATTATCCCATTGGCAGACCAAAAAAACAATGCAGCTATGTTGGCGGAGTCGAGAACGGGAAATTGATACTTTGGTTCGAGAACGGTAAGAAACAACAAATTGCCAATATGAAGGACGGAAAGCCTGATGGTCTGGTTATTTCTTATGATGAGGAAGAGCGTAAGCGAAAAGAGATAACCTATAAAGACGGCCTCAGAAATGGCCCTTCAACCTTATTCCATTCTAATGGTTTGGTAGGCGAAACCGGAAATTATAAAAATGGCTTCCCTGATGGCACCATCACCAATTTTGCATTTGACGGAAAACGAATTAAATTGGAAAATTACAAAAATGGCAAGAGGGATGGTATTTGGATCAGTTTCGGTTTGGATGGTTTGAAACTGGAGGAAATAAGTTATAAGAATGGTTTGGAACATGGACTTTACACAATATGGGTTGATAAAAAGATTGATACCAAAGGGCAATTTATCCATGGAAGGAAAGAAGGCGAGTGGATTGAAAACGCCTCGAATGAAGGGACCAAGTCTTATGGCAATTATGTGGAAGGCCACAAGCATGGCTATTGGGTTTTGGGTCACTCACGTTTGTTTGCCAAATCAGAAGGTACATTTAATTATGGCATAAAAGATGGTAAATGGATTTACTACGACTACAAAGGCAAAAAAATACTGACTGAAACATGGGAGAAGGGTGTGATGGTGCGTTCGAAAGAGTTGTAAGATGACAAAATGTGTTGATTTATCCGAAATAAAAACACATACATATGGAATGTTTATTAAAAAGTTCGGCGAACGAATGAAAATCCGTTGTCAAATCTTCATGAATTATCTTTTTTTGCAAACCGCTAAGCGAATTTTTATCAAATAGGTTTTAGAGAAGTCTTATGCATTTGTCTCCCACCTGTTGGGGAATGTGTTTTACTCAACTTATCAGCATCTCTGGAATACTTTATTTCATACATAACCTATGTTATCGGTGCGGGTTGGTAAATCAAATGATCATTCTATTCCTGTATGGCCGGGTTCATCGGGGCTGTTTATCTCATTCAAATGGGATTTTTTAAAAGATCAATTGCAGCAATAACGCAATCGGAAATTGGAACTATTAATCAATAATCGCAGCGATGTAACAAATTCCACCGAACAGGGAATGTTTTTTGGTATTTTCGAGCCTTCTCACCAATGACATCATGTAATTGTCCAAATTAAATCTCAACCATGACCTTGTCAAACTTAGACGGAATTATTTTAATCAACCTATTTGATATTATTTCAATACATTGACCGGAAAGCAGAAGATGTCTCAGGAGTTTTTATCAGGAAGCAACACTTTCCCTCGCAAAAGAAACCTCATCCAACCCCGAAAAACTGCCTTCCAAATATTTGAAATGAGCAGCTATGGCAATCATGGCCGCGTTGTCGGTTGAATAGGCCAATTTAGGAAGATAAACGTTCCACCCATGTCTTTTACTCAGGTGTTTGAGTTCGTGGCGAAGCGAACAATTAGCTGCCACGCCACCGGCAATGGCAATTTCTTTGATCCCTTTTTTTATAGCTGCCTTTTCAAGATTTTTCAGCAGATAACGGACGATGTAAGCCTGTATGGAAGCACAAATATCGGCCATATTTTGGGCGATAAAGTCAGGATTATTTTTGCTTTGATCTCTGATAAAATAAAGTACTGCTGTTTTAAAACCTGAAAAACTGTAATCAAAATAAGGAACTTTCGTCTCCGGGAAAATGAATTTGTTGGGGTTGCCACCAACTGCACACTTTTCAATCAATGGTCCGCCGGGATAAGGCAGTCCAAGCATTTTGGCCGATTTGTCGAATGCCTCGCCGGCGGCATCATCAAGGGTTTTTCCCAATATCAGCATTTTTGAAGGGGAGTTAACCTGAATAATTTGGGTATGTCCGCCACTGACCAAAAGGCACAAAAAAGGCCATTCAGGATAGGGGTCTTCGATGAAATGTGTTAATACGTGTGCTTTTAAATGGTTGATACCAATGGAAGGAATACCTAAAGAAAGACTCAGAGCACGGGCATAGCTGCTGCCCACCAATAAGGAACCCATCAATCCCGGTCCCTGCGTATAGGCAACAGCAGTAAGCTGAGTAATGTCAACAGCCGCCGTGACTAAGGACTTCTGCACTACGGGAACAATCATTTGCTGATGGGCACGCGAGGCCAACTCCGGTACCACACCGCCATATTTTTGATGAATGAGTTGTGATGAAATAATGTTGGAGCGAAGTTTGCCGTTGATTATAACAGCCGCCGCTGTATCATCACATGAAGATTCGATGGCAAGGATAATAATAGTGTCCTTTGTTTGAAACATCCTGTTGGTTGCATTTACAGTGTTTGGCTTTGTTTTACTTAATTTCGAAGTTTCGTTCAAAAATTTGGTTTCAAAAATACTTAAAATAACGCTCTATGTGTTACTGGGTGTTCTGATAACAACAGGAATCCTCACTTGGCTGCTTACCACCTCACCGGTTCAAAACTGGCTGGTGAAAAAGGCAGCGACCTATCTTTCGGAAGAGCTTGAAACCACTGTGAGTATCGGCAGGGTCAACATACAACTTTTTGATAAAATAGACTTTAACGACCTATATATTGAAGATAAAAAAGGAGATACCCTGTTTTATTTCAAACGTCTTGGGGTGGACCTGGCGACTTACGACAAGAAGAAGCACATGATTCTCATTGATAAGTTGGACATCTCAGGAGCTAAAGTTTATTTCAAAATTCATACAGGAGAAAAGCGACTCAACTACAAGTTTATAGAAGATTATTTCGATGGGGGAACGGGCGGGGGCGGACCGTCGTGGGTCATAAAGAGTAAGAAAATCATTCTAAAAAACTCGGCATTTCTTTACCGCGATTATGAAATGAAAACACCGGATGACCGGCGTTTTCACGAGAATAACATGCTTTTCTATGATCTGAATGCCACTCTTAAGAATTTTACCATTATTGACGATTCTTTGAACTTCCAAAGTCTTGGTCTGGCTTGTGATGAGCGGTCCGGACTCAAGATTAATGACCTTTCGGCCTATGTAACCATCAGCAGTCATGTGATGCGATTTGACAATTTGCATTTGGAAACAGGACATAGTTTGCTAAAGGATTTTCTTCAATTTGATTACAGCGATTATTCGGTTTTTGATGAGTTTATCGATAGCGTCAGGATCAGCACCACATTAAAAGAAGCCAATGTTTCTTTCAGGGATATGGCATTTTTTTCTGATGAATTAATGCCCTACTTGTTTCATCTTAGAGTTAGCGGAAAGGCCACCGGAATCATAAGTAATTTTAAAGTAAGAAATCTGAAAATTGCCTATAGTGATGGTACGAAACTAATGGGAAACGTGAGGATCAAGGGTTTGCCCGATTGGGAAACGGCTTATTTCGATACTGATCTGAACACACTTGAATTTGTTCCTGACGAGATACAGCAAATTACCGGATTGAAAAATTTACCCTCTGGTTTTTACCAATTGGGACATTCACATTTCAGTGGCAATTTCAGTGGATTCTATAATGATTTTGTAGCCTTCGGAAAGTTGAAAACAGAATTGGGCGATCTGGAATCTGATTTCAACATGAAAATTCCCGACAAGGGATTAGCGAGTTATTCCGGAAATTTGAAAGCCCTTAATTTTGATATCGGTACATTTTTAGAAGTGACAAAAGCGGGAAATGCAAATTTCAACCTGAACATTGTGGGCAAAGGTTTGAAATTGGGCGATTTCAAAACAACTTTAGAAGGTAACATTGCCAATCTCAATCTTTACGGATATGATTACAAGGGAATTTCAATAAAGGGTTTGATTGACAAGAAAATGTTCAACGGAAAACTTGCGGTAAAGGATGATAATATAGATTTGAGCTTTGATGGAAATATAGATTTTAACGAGAAACTGCCACGTTACAATTTTGATATTGTACTCTCTAAACTCAATCTCAAACCACTGCAATTTGATACGCTGGATGGCAATATTTCATCAAGAATTGGGGTGACCATGATGGGAAACAAACTGGACAACATGGTAGGGAACATCACGCTGACCGATTTGGGAATCAGGCGGGGAAATGCAAAATTCAAAATGAAACTAACCAGCTTTTTTGCCACCATGGAAGATGAAGTAAGAACGGTAATTTTCAAATCGGATGTGGCAGATATGAGTATTTCGGGTCACTTTGATTTTAGTAAGTTGAAGACGGTTTATAAGGAGTTTGTGCAAACTATTTTTCCCGAATTAATTGTAGTTCCCGTCAAACCCAGGATTCCTGTCACCATCAATTTCGCGGTTACCATCAAGAAACCTGAAATTATTTCAGAACTGTTGGGAAGCAAACTTCAAATAAGCTCAGGTCTGATAAAAGGTGAATACAATAGCTCGGATGAAAGCCTCAACTTTTGGGGAGCTTTAGATACTATCATCTATGATGAACTGGTTATTCGCAAGCTGGATATCAATATGAAGAAGCAACCACTGGAATTGCTGAATCTCAGTATCGAATCAAAACTCATTACACAGGGCGGCTATACAAGGGCAGACCATGTGCAGGTGAATGCAACCATTTTGTCCGAAAAGGTTGACTTTACAATCATAGCTTCGGATACTTCACACAAAACGTCGTTGTTTACTTATGCCGAAAGTCAGATTACCAAGGACACCATTACCATAAAGTTTATTAATGGGGAATTAAAGACCTACGGCCGAACCTATTTGGTGGACAATAGTAATCTTATTCAGATATGGAAAGGAAAGACTTCCATAAGCGATTTTACTTTGACTTCAGGCAATGAAAGCTTGAGTTTGAACAGCAATATTTATGAGGATAGGGGGCAACAATCGAGTCTCTGGCTGAATAATTTCGACCTCACAGCTTTGTCGCCCATTATTTTGAATAAATATATTGAAAGCATTGGGGGCATAGCCAATGGCAATCTCCATTTTTCGGGTAAGCTGATTGAACCCATGGTGAACTCCGATTTGCTGATCGAAAATCTGGAACTGAACGGAGACACCCTTGGCAATTTCAAACTTATCACAAAGTCAAGGGAACAAATTTACAAAATGGATGTTTTCTGTACTATGCAGGAAGGTCTTTTGAAAGACCTCGAAATTTCCGGATCACTTAATTTTAGTAGCAAGGAAGATAACCTCAATTTGAGGGTAGTATGGAAAGAAGGTGATATCAAACCTTTTGAAGAATTTTTCAAAGGGGTGGCCAGTAACTTCAAAGGCAATATTCAGGCATCCTGTATGATTACCGGGAGTTTCGAAAAACCAAATCTCGGCGGCAACATCAATCTCGATAATTGTTCGTTTTTAGTTGATTACACTAATGTGTCATATTTTTGCAAGGGTCTTGTTCAGATTACTGAGAATAGATTTGCATTCACCGATGTCAGTATTACAGATGCTAAAGGAGGCATAGGTATGGTTGCCGGATTTTTGACCCACAAACAATTCAACGATTTTAAACTGGATGTCAAGCTCTTAAAACTGCAAAATATTCAAGTTTTGAATACCACAAAGGGGAGCAATGAAATGTTTTATGGTTCGGCATTTATGGATGGTTCCTGCGAATTTAAAGGACCGCTCGATGACATTTATATGAGCATTCATGCCAAAACCAGAAAAGGAACTAAAATTTACATTCCCCTGGAAACCGAAAGCGACAATAGTAGTTCAGGATTTATCTCTTTTGTAAAGAGCAAAGAGGAAGATGAAAAAGACCTGTACAAAAACAACATAGAAGGCATCACCATGGATTTCAATTTCGAACTTACCCCTGATGCACAAATTGAATTGATTTTTGATGAATTGATGGATGACCGGATAAAAGCCAGTGGGCAGGGTAATTTAAAAATGGAAATAAACACCTTTGGCGATTTTAATATGTATGGCGATTATATCATTGAAACCGGTCAGTATCATTTTACGGCACTCAATTTTATCAGCAAAGAATTCATTGTAAAAAACGGCAGTTCTTTAAAATGGAACGGCAGTCCTTATGACGCTAAACTCAATATTGAGGCTGCAAAAAGAGAAAATGCGGTGCCGGCCGATTTGTTAGTAGGCCTGATTCCGGAAGAACAACTGGCCGATTACCGGACTAAAATTCCGGTAGATTGTCAATTGTTTATTCGCGGCTTACTCTATTCTCCTGAAATTACTTTCGGACTTGATTTTCCCAATCAGAATATTTCATCTTCATCAAGCTCAACAGCTTTCAACAGTGTGGTCAGGCGGATTCAGGACGACCCCGAGGAACGCAACCGGCAGGTTTTTAGTCTTTTGGTTTTGGGCAGTTTTATACCGACAAGTTTCGCCACCGGACATAGTTCATATAGTGCCAACACAGGAATTCAAAATACGGTGAACAACAGCGTGGGCGATTTGATTTCTAACCAACTCAGCAACTGGATATCTCAGTTGGATGATAAATGGCAATTTGGGATAGACTGGCAGCAGGCGAGTGAAGCCACCAAACAGGAACTTATTTTTTCAGTGAAAAGAAAATTCCTGAAAGACCGTTTGGAAGTAGAATCATCAATAGATGCCAATTCAAGTGCGGGCAAGAACCCCTATAATGTCATGGTTCAATACAACGTAACCCCAGACGGCAGGTTTAAGGTCAGAGGGTTCAGCAAGTTTGCCAATGACCCGACACTGGGTCAGGTTTCTAATATCTCTACCACCGGAGTAGGATTTTTCTACCGTATCCAGTTTGATCGCATTAGCTTTAGAAGAAAAAGCAAAACTTTAGCTCCCTAATGAGGGACTTCTTATTAAATGATAATTCAGATCAAACCGTAATCAGCAAAAAGCGGTTCTCTTCTAAAATCATATCGTGTTAAAATATTTCGCGATTCATATCCAATTTAATTCACCATACAGTAATTTTGAATAGGGCAAAAGAATGGTCAAAAAAATAAGGTCATTGTCTCAATACAAAATAAAAGCGTTGTATGAAAAAACTGACATTAATTTTTATTTCACTTCCCCTCTTTTCTGCAGGCCAGGTTTTTGATCCGGTTAATGCAACAATTTGCAAAGGTGGAGATACCTCTTTTAAATCAGGAACCATTTATCCGGCCCCGACTTACCAGTGGCAAATACGACATAAAGGTATTTGGTACGACATAACGAATACCGCTCCGTTTTCGGGGGCTACCTCCAGGGAATTGAAACTCAGCAATGTTTCCGATACGCTTGATACGGATTCTTTCAAATGCAAAGTTTACTTCAATTCAAATTTAGTTGGAACGAGCAAGGCAGCCATGTTAACGGTTACGGGTACATCTTCTTCGCCGACTTCTGCCTCTGCATCGGTCAACCCTGTTGATTGCCCCGGAGGTGCTACACAATTGTCCGTTACCGGAACATTGAGTTCGGGTTCTTCATGGAAATGGTATGCGGGATATTGCGGTAAGAATGCTGTCAACAGTTCAGTGAAACCCGATTCTACGACCACCTATTATGTCAGGGCAGAGGGATCCTGTCGCGATACTTCCTCCTGCGTGACGGTTACCGTTGTGGTGACCAACAATATGTCAATTGCACCCAGTTCGGTAGTTGCAAGTCCCGATACTATTTGCTCCGGACATTCGACTACCCTGTCAATGGTCGGTGGTGTTTTGGGCACAGGAGCCATTTGGAAATGGTATTCGGATGGGAATTGCTCAACCTTGCTTGACAGTGAGGGAGTCTCGTCTATTTTGGTATCTCCTGCCTCAACAACGACCTATTCTGTCAAAGCGGATGGGAAGTGCGGATCAACAGTATGTAAAACTATTACAGTAATGGTCAATCCATTGCCGGTGATGGATGCAGGTATAGACACTGCACTTTGTATGGGGTCCTCCGTCGGACTAAACCCTTCGGTTACAGGCACAAACACTTACTTATGGAATCCGGCAACAGGGCTGGACAATGCGACCTTATTAAGGCCGAAGGCTAATCCAACAGCAACCACCATCTATAAACTCACTGTTAAGGATGCCAATAATTGTGTTAAAACTGATTCCGTAAAAGTTCAGGTCAATTCACTTCCAAACGCTATTGCTGGTAATGATACTTCCATTTGTGAAGGTGGCATGGCAAGACTCTATGTTCAAGGGGGAACGGCCTATTCATGGACTCCGGTTGACGGACTGAATTATCCGAACAGTTCCAATCCGATGGCTTCCCCGTCAGGAACCACAAAATACAAGGTTACAGTTACCGATCAAAACCTTTGTTCCGATACCACAGAGGTTCAAATCATCGTTAACCCGATTCCCAAAATAAATATTACCAATGACACTGCCATTTGCGACGGAAACAGCGTGGTGCTTCACTCGGAGGGCGGTACTACATACGACTGGAGTCCGAAGGCCGGTTTGGATTTTCCGAATAGCTCAAAACCAAGGGCAACCCCTGCGGCAGACATTAGTTATAAAGTTTTGGTTACAAATGCTGATGGTTGTTCCGGAACTGACAGTGTATTAATTACTGTTAACCCTTATCCCACGGCAAACGCCAGTTCAGATGTAACCATTTGCAAAGGAGACACGGTTCAACTGAGTACAACCGATGGAACAGGATACGGTTATTCCTGGACGCCAGCGGTATCCATTCAGAATGCGAACACCCGAACACCGATGGTAAGCCCGGATGCGGTGACAACCTACCATGTAGAGGTCAGCCTAAATGGTTGTAACACTCAGGACTCCGTGAAGGTGACAGTTGTCAATAAACCGACACCCATTTTTACTGCCGTTGATTCAGTGGTTTGTAAAAATGCATCTCTGGCCGAATATTGCATCACACCATCCTCAAATGCTTTTCAATGGACGGTTGACTACGGTACCATTATGGCCGGGCAGGGAACCAATTGTATTTATGTCCATTGGTCTGGAACTGCCCCCTCCGGTTCAGTTTCCGTAAAAGAAAGTCTGAACACTATTCCGGCATGTCCGGTCAACGCTACTTTTAATGTTGTCATCTCAGGTGGGCCGGCTCCGTTTCCGGCAAAGGTTGCAGTAAAGGACAACAATATTTCTACCCGGGTTCTCCTGTGCGAGTTCTGCATATTCAATTTTTATGAGTGGGGTTTTGAAAGCAAGAGCAACAAGATAGAACAGAACACTTGCACCGGAACCACTTTCTGTTCATTCTCCGGAGGCATTGATACCGTTAATTTCTATTACTGGGTGAAGGTTGGCAATGACAAGGCTTGCCTGACAAAATCGTATTTCAACCAACCCAGATCGGTGACCGGCATTGCGTTGCACGAATCTTTTTCATGGATAATTCTTTACCCCAATCCGGTAAAGAATCAATTGACCATTGAAAGCAGATCAGCCATCGAATCAATTGAAATAATCAATGCGGTCGGACAATCCGTTCAGGTGTTACAAACGGTTGAGAATCACAATCAATGGACACTTGACCTGATAAACCTTCCGAATGGAATGTATTTTATCGGTATAAAAACAAATGACGGTTTTACCATAAGGAAGATTGCTAAGCAATAATTTCTGAAAGCGTTTCCTCCCTAAAATCATTGGTCAAACGAAACATCAAAAATGACTTTGCCGAGGTCGAATATGATGGCCTTGATTGCTGTCATGCTGCGTATGAGTCTTGTCATAATTGCAGATATGTGCGACAAATATAAACCAATCTGCAACCCATTTGTCAGAAGTGCCTAAACAACCACAAAGTATCTAATTCAAATTACCCCGCTATCCCCTCCAACACCTCCCCGATATAACCGAGCAATTCTGTTTTGCCTTCTTTGGTAAGGGCAGAGGTGGTCTGAACTGTGATTCTTTTGATTTATATGATTGCTGTGAATAATTGCCTATAATGCAAA
>JAGVMN010000063.1 GCA_020053795.1 Bacteroidia bacterium
CCAACCATCATTTCCGAAATTTCGATTTTATATTTTGTACTGAGTTCCTGTTCCATTTTGATAATGGCTTCGGTGTTTTTGGCAATGATGTTTGCTCGGTCTGCAACAGGTGTATTCTCAGTGATGTTGCTCAATACTTTCGACGATACATCCTCGAATGATTGAGTGATTTTGCATGTGAGATTGATCTTGATTTCTTTTTCTTTGTCGGTTGCGTAAAAGCCATTCTCGAGCAAGTTGTTTTCTTTGGTACTGATAGACGAAACTGAGCTAAAAACACAGTGATGATTGGTAATAATCAAACCCTGATCAGAAATAAACGAACCTGTGCAACCGCCCAGGCGAACTAAGGCATGCGTAAGGCTGTTGCCTTGTTCGTTAAAGATATCACTCACCGGAATTCTAAGACCGGCTTCGGCCAGATTGAGGTTGTTGAGCATGCTCAACAGGAACATACCCTCCTCTTTAACGGCATTGGTAAAGGCAGAACATATTATGAAAAGTGTAGCAAAGGCGGCTGAAATAAATTTTTTCATAATATATTAATCAGAGATAAGAGGCGTCGAGAAATTTCTGCAATTCTTCATTGTTACTGTTTCTAACATCCGATTTAGTGCCATCCCACCATTTTTCTCCATTGTGAATAAAAACGACTTTGTCCCCAATTTCAAAAACCGTTTTCATATCGTGTGAGTTTATTATAGTGGTGATGTTAAATTCTTCGGTTATTTCTTTGATGAGGTTGTCAATAACCCGGGATGTAATCGGATCGAGACCTGAATTCGGTTCATCGCAAAACAGGTATTTTATATCTAGGGCAATGGCCCTGGCTATTCCAACTCTTTTCTTCATTCCACCGCTTATTTCGGCGGGGTACTTAGTATTTATGCCTTCAAGGTTGACCCTTTTGAGACAAAAATTCACCCTGTCGAGTCTTTCAGACAGGCTCAAAGCTGTAAACATTTTCAAGGGGAACCCGACATTTTCTTCTACCGAAAGAGAGTCGAACAAAGCTGTTCCTTGAAAGAGCATTCCAATCTCCCTTCTTACCTCCCGCATTTCGTGATGTTCAAGTGCTGTAAAATCCCTTCCATCGTAAAATATATGCCCGGAATCCGGCCTTTCAAGCCCAACCATGCATTTCATGAGTACACTTTTTCCGGAACCGCTGGCCCCGATAACCAAATTGGTTTTCCCCGGCTCGAAAACCACGGAAATATTATTGAGCACCTCTATGCCATTAAAAGACTTGTTGAGATTTATGAGCTCTATCATTTCAAAAGCAATTGAGCCAAAAGGTAATCAGAAAATAAAACAAGTACTGCACTATAAACCACAGCCTTGGTACTTGAACTACCTACCTCCAGTGCACCACCGGAACAATAATATCCCTGATAGCAGGATACCGTTGTAATGATAAATGCAAATGTGAAAGATTTGATCAGAGAGAACCAAAGGTTAAAAGTTAAGAAGGAAGACCGTGCACCTTCTATATACTCATTGGGTGTGAGGATTGTTGAGAAATGACCCGCCAAAATGCCTCCGACATTGCCCAGAAAAATAGAAATAATAATGAGAAGTGGGATCATGATGACACCGGCCACAATTTTTGGTAAAGCGAGAAAACCCGCAGAATTTATTCCCATCACCTCTAGAGCATCGATTTGTTCACTAACTCTCATAGTGCCTATTTCAGATGCTATATGTGAACCAACCTTGCCCGCCAACACCAAACATGTAATGGTAGGAGCAAATTCCAGCATGGTAGAATCACTGACAATTGAGCCAATAGTTGGTTTAGAAACCAGTGGAGAAATAAGCTGATAAGCTATTTGCAGGGTAGAAACTGCACCCTGAAATACCGCAATGATGGCGACAATCACCAATGAACCGATGCCTATATTTTTCATTTCCAGGAATGTTCGCTGCACATAAACATGAAATTTTTCAGGTTTAAAGAACATGCTTTTGAGAAACAGTATATATCTTCCGAAATGATAAAAGACCATTTGACGTTAAATTTGAAACAGGCCGTAAATATAATTGGTAAAAATTCTTTTGACAGCCTAAATTTGACGGATAACGACTCTAAAGATTTGAACGGTTATGAATAAAAATGTTTTGATTACCGGGGCTTCAAAAGGATTGGGGTTGGCCTTATCATATATTTTTGCCAGAGAAAATTACAATCTGGCACTTTGTGCAAGAAGCGAGACCGATCTCTACAATCTGAAAAAAGAAATCAATGATAAACACCCGAGCTTGTTGGTTTTTGCAAAGAGTGTTGATGTAACGATTAAGAAGGATCTTATTCTTTTTGGCAACGAAGCCAAATCGTTTATAGGGCATATTGATGTGCTGATAAACAATGTAGGGATTTTTATTCCCGGAAAAATCACAGAGGAGGAAGATGGAGTATTTGAAAAAATGATCCAAACAAACCTGGCCCCGGCTTATTTTCTTTCCAGACTCTTCGCTCCGGATATGATAAAGAAAAAAAAAGGACATATTGTCAATATCTGTTCTACGGCCAGTTTTGTGGCTTATGTAAACGGAGGGTCTTATTGTATCAGCAAATATGGAGAACTTGGTTTGACACGTGTTTTGAGGGAGGAGTTGAAACCACATGGCGTTAAAGTTACGGCTGTGCTGTTGGGTGCAACAAATACCAACAGTTGGGTAGGAAGCGGAATTGAAGAATCGAGAATCATGGACCCGGTGGATGTCGCAACAACTATTTGGAACGCAGTAAATCTGCCTAGTAATGCGGTAATTGAAGAATTAACCTTCAGACCACAATTGGGGGATATTGATTAACCGCAAGAAAAAAAAAAAGCGGCAAGTGCCGCTTTTTTTTCTTATAGATTTCAATTCTTATGGTATAACCAACGAGGCTTTATAAGATGTTTCTTTTGTAACCAGTTGCAGGTAATAGGTCCCTGATGCAATATCATCGGCTATTTTGAGCTCCCCGGCTGAACCTTTTCCCTGATCAATCACCCGTCCCTGAACATCTGTAAGGAAATAGTCAAATGATCCGTTGACTCCCTCGAAACTGATTCTGCTACCGGCACTAATCGGGTTTGGGTATATTTTAAGAATTTTAGATACTTCATTGATTCCAACATTATTAGAGGTGATATAAAAGGCCGAAATTAAAGATAGTTTCAAAAACCCAGGTGGATTACCAGGGAAATACCACTCTGTACTCCTTGTCGAATATTTCTCCCTACTATATGCAAAAAGACCAATATTATAAGAAGTATCAGAATTAGATGCCACGCCATCACCATTGTAAGTGAGGGTGGCAAAACTATTTAATTTTTTAAAAGGCAAATTAATTGAGTCTAAAAAAGCAATCGTATCACCTAAAGCAACCGGATAATTACCAGGAATAAAAGTAATGGTGAAAGCACCTAACCCATTTTTAGGAATAATAAGAGGAGTAGGAACTCTTATGGTCGCATTAAAAGTTGAAACAAGAGTTCCAAAAAAGTTTGGGGTGTTATAAGTAGAATCTAAAAGTACTTTAATTTGGCTGGTAGCTGATTGACCCATACTCTTAGCCCGGTTCAAGACTATTGTTCGTGTAAAAACCTGATTCGGAGGTGTTCCAAAATATACACTTGTTTCAATCTTATTATTCCCATAAAATTGAATCAACAAAGTGTCGGTAATACCATTCCTGTTGAAATACTTGTAATTAAAGTTAATCGAATCAATGGTATAGGCATTGTGTTGACTGAGTGCTGGTGTTGGGTCAAGAAAATTAGGACTCTTGGGGTCAAAGACAGCCCCTACAGAATGAAGATTTACATTGTTAGAACCATTAGAGTATATAACCGTAGGCAATGAATCAGGCCACATGATATTGGAGTAGAAGTTAATCTTCTCCCCATTTCCCACTAAAGCATTTGTATAGTCATACCAGTCAGATACCACTAGCTTTTTGTTTAACTGATGATTACCAGTGTGGTTCCACTTTTTGAAATCGTCAGAAGTGCCTTTTACCTCTGCTTGATTTGCAACGGGCGATTCATTAAGTTGTGCAAATATTGGGTTCATCCAAAAGCACGTAATGGCTACTAAAGCCGAAAGTCTCATTTTTTTCATGTTATATTAATTTCTGTCGTTTATTAAATTACGCGTCAAATATAATTTAGTTCTGGAAATGTTCATCATTCACGGTTCTAAAAAACACAATATTTTCTCTTTTGTTTGACCGGAGTGATTGGCAAAACCATATCAAATTAATATTTATTAAAACAGTGATGTATTTACTCCTTATAAGGTTGTCTTAAAAAATTTAACTTCAACAAGAAGGTCACCATCCATTTAGGAGCGAACAAATCGGGTTTACAAGCGGTAGCTTAAATGGATCTAATTTAAAAGAATTTTTGCTTCGACAATTTCAAAAAATGAAAAGGCATGAATAGCTGAATAACCCAATTGACAAAAAAAAAGCCATCTTCATTCGGATGGCTTTTTTTTGTTTTTTTTTGACCTCTTTCAATCAAAATTAACCATTGATCATGTAAGCAATCATTGCCAGAAAAGCAACGTTCATTACAAGAATGGCAACCAAAAATTTCAAATGTAGTGTTTTCATAGAAGTATAGTGTTTAGTAGTTTAATGACAAAGGTAAGGTAAAATTAACCATATTTCCATAATATTACCGGATTTATTTATTT
Organism: Bacteroidia bacterium; assembly: GCA_020053795.1. GTDB lineage: Bacteria > Bacteroidota > Bacteroidia > NS11-12g > UBA9320 > JAGVMN01. Next base: position 4,693 of record JAGVMN010000063.1, read on the forward strand.
ATTCTTGAGAAATGTCAGGCCAAACAAAAGAAGAAAATTATATTCAGCTGATCAGTAATATACGTGGACTACTGCATGGCGAATCTGATTTTATTGCTAATCTGGCCAATACATGCTCCTTGATTTATTATTCTTTAGGCCATCATTGGGTCGGGTTTTACAGGGTTATAAAAGACGAATTGGTACTTGGGCCTTTTCATGGTCCTGTGGCATGCACCAGAATAGAATTTGGTAAAGGCGTTTGTGGTAAAGCCTGGGAACAAAAGGGAACAATCATAGTTAACGATGTCCATCAATTTCCCGGACATATTGCATGCAGCGAACTCAGCAATTCGGAAATAGTTATTCCGATCATAGTCAAAGAGAAGGTTTTAGCGGTTTTAGACCTCGACAGTGTGGAGTTTTATACGTTTGATGAAATTGATCAATTGTATCTCGAAGATATATGCAGGATTTTAGCTGAAAGCTATGAACGTAAATTTGTCATAAGTTAAATTTGCCAAATGTTAGGTCTTAAACTTCCAACTGATCCAAGATGGGTGAATGTTGCAGAAAAAAGCATCGAAGAAATTTTGACAGATCATGCGTTTTGTGAGCAAAAAGCCACCACAAGCGGAATTTCGCTAATTGTCAGGTTTCCGGAACGGGAAAAACTTGTTGAAGAAATGACATCTTTGGTGGCCGAAGAATGGGGACATTTTCGAAGAGTCTTAAAAGAGTTAACAAGACGTGGTTTTAAACTGGGTTCCAAACGAAAGGATGAATACGTCAATCAGCTTTCGGCCTTCAAAAAAAAAGGCGGGTCAAGAGATGATCAGCTTATGGAAGAATTGCTGATTTGTGCTTTAATTGAAGCCAGAAGTTGTGAACGTTTCAGATTACTTTCTCTTTATGTCTCAGACCATTCCCTTCAAGAATTTTACCATGAATTCATGATTTCAGAGGCAGGTCATTATAGGATGTTTATTGATCTGGCAAAGACTTTTTTTCCGGAGGAACAGGTAAGAAACCGGTGGCAGGCATACTTAGATCGTGAGTCAGAGATTATCGCTTCACTTGAATGGCGAAGCGACAGGGTTCATTGATCTTTGAAAGCTAAGGTCATTTCTCGTTTGACGAAAGGCCCCTTTGGGTTTGTGACAAAGAATCCTATCGATCTTAATTCTCTTTTGAATTGTCCGTTGACACAAAATTCTTTGTTTTGAAAGCCACCGATAGCAGTTCTTAAATAAGGCATAATGCGATATTTTCGGTTGTTTCATTGGGGCTAATGCGTCATAATAAATGACATCTATGGTGGAAGATGTGATTTCAATTTACTTAATAGGGACAACTGTTTTTCTGAAGGAAAAATGCTTACACCTATCAAGGTTTTCTTCCTGAATCGCTTTGTGAAGTTTAGAAAAACTGCTTTTCAATTGGCTGCCTTTCAATTGATTTTCATAAGATAAATTCGCCATTCCTGTTTTATTAAGGCATAAGGTTCTATGGCGATGTAATCCAATTTTTGATTGTTTTCTTATACCCATTTCCATGCCTGAAAATCATTTAATTCGGTTCCCCAGCCAACTTCAAAAATATTAATTTTACCTTTGCCCCAAAATGGTGACAATTCGTTTTTCAGAAAAACATGTTTCGATTCTGTGACGGCATCATATCGCGAATAACAGGTCACTTCAATCTCAGGAAGAAAAATGTATCAGTAACCATCTTCTGCCTCAAAATATTCTCTTCTTAAAAATTTGCTCTGCAATTGCCGACGAATTTATCCTCCAATATTTAGTTATTTGCAACTAAATGTCAATCAAAACACTTTCCATAGTTATTCCGGCTTATAATGAAGCCGCTACCATTCATTTGATTTTAGACAAAATAAACGATGTCACGTTAATCGAAGCCATTCAAAAAGAAGTGATTATTGTAAACGATTGCTCAAAGGATGACACCAAAGAAGCCATCATATCTTATCAAAACTCTCATCCCGATTTCCCGATTAAGCTCTTTTCTCATGAATATAATCAGGGAAAAGGGGCCGCTTTGCACACCGGGATAAAAGTAGCCACCGGTGACTTTGTTATCATTCAGGATGCCGATCTGGAATATGACCCCAGAGAATACAACGATTTGCTGAAACCAATTCTGGAAGGCTGGGCTGACGTTGTTTACGGTTCTAGATTTATGGGCGGAAACCCACATCGGGTGCTGTTCTTCTGGCATACGATTGGAAATAAATTCCTAACTCTGGCTTCAAACGCCTTCACCAATCTGAACCTTACAGATATGGAAACCTGCTATAAGTTGTTCAGAAGAGAGACCATTCAAACTTTACCGTTAAGAGAGAAACGATTTGGTTTTGAACCTGAGGTAACGGCCAGGATTTCGCGTATTCCCAATATCAGGATTTATGAAATAGGTATATCTTACTATGGCAGAACATACGAAGAGGGCAAGAAAATTGGATGGGAAGATGGTTTCAGGGCATTGTGGTGCATAGTGAAATACAACCTGTTTAACAGATAGACGAATGATGTAATATGGCAATTGTTTTTATTGAAAGATCGTATTCTCATTTCAAACGAAATGTTGTAAGTTATTCCATTTGCTTTATCACCATTATTTGTTTCTGGACTTCATCAAATACTAATTGGGGAAAAAGACATCCTCAGAGAATCATACTCGCAGATGGACGCGGGTACTATGCACATTTGCCGGCCATCTTTATATATAATGATCTTAACTTTGGTTATTTCAGGTTTTTGGATAGTGGAACCTATTATAATCCAAATTTTTACTATGATTACCGGGCATACTATCATGGCAGGGTTTTAAACAAATACTATTGTGGAACGGCGATTCCGATGTTGCCTTTTTTTTTGGCAGCCCACACTTTTGTTTCTTTGACAGGAAGACTCGCAGACGGCTATTCCGATACCTATCAGATTGCTATAAATATTGCTGCTATTTGTTATCTTTTCCTTGCACTTTTTATCATTGCAAAATTGCTGGTTATAAAAGGCTTTTCGCCGGGAAATGTAGCCTTAACTTTGTTGATTCTTGTTTTTGGCACGAACTGGTTTTACTATACAAATAGCGAACCTTCCGTGTCTCATGTCTATTCGGCTTTTTTCATTCCCCTTTTCTTTTGGCAAATGATCTTGTTTACTCAGGAGAAAAGACTCAGGAATCTGGTTTTTTCGACGCTATGTTTAGGTTTGATCGTACTCATAAGACCTATTAATATAATCTGTGTGCTGGCCTTACCTGTTTTTTTGACTGACGTTGGTCGTGTCAAAGATATATTCAGACTTTTATTTAAAAAGCCATTATGGTTAATTATTGGAGCGATTTGTTTTTTTGCTGTGGTTTCTGTTCAATTGATCATTTACAAAATTCAGGTAGGAGAATTTTTTATTTATTCTTATGGTGATGAAGGATTTGATTTTACACGTCCGCACATTTTTGAATTCTTGTTTAGCTACAAGAAAGGCCTGTTCATTTATGCACCCTCATTGTTTATTTCCTTAGCAGGATTCTACTTTTGGTTGAACAATAAAAGGGGTACAGCCATCTCCGTTTTTGTCTTTTTGTTGCTCCTCATTTATGTTCAATCATCATGGCACATGTGGTGGTATGGTGGCAGTTTTGGATCAAGGGTTCAGATTGAATTTTATCTTTTGTGGGCATTATTAATAGCCGGAAGTTTGACACTTCTTCGAAATCGGGGAAAAGCTGTGCTTGTTTCAATGTACACCATTTTTTGCCTTTATTGCATTTTCCAAACCTATCAATATCGCTATAATCTTTTGCATTGGGAACTGACAACAAAGAAAACCTATTGGGAAATATTTTTACAACTCCCGAAATAGATTTATCCATTAGTTTCTAAATGAACGAAAGCTTTAGTCAATTTTCTCGTAAACAATTATCTCAAAGGTTTCTCCTCTCCAACGATTGTTAAACCTCATAAGCCTCTTGTAAGATGGTGACAATTCTAATTGTTCTTTTGTTACCCTCATTTGATTAATGGAGAAAAACGAATCCCAGAAAACGATGGTTCCTTTCCGGATTTCATTTGATTTTACACAACCTATCGAAACTACCTCTTCGGAATTGTCCATATCCTTATTGAGAATCATCGAGAAATATACATGGCCATAAGACACCACCCGATCTTTGTAACTTGACGATTGAAACCATTTGACCGCACTTTTGATGGTTTGTTGTGACTGGCTCAATTGAAAATCCTCTTCCAGTCTGTATGCCGTTTTATTATCTGAGAAAGGAATAGTAACTACTGTGATTGAAATCAGTGTAACCATAATCCTGGTTAAATTGGCCGAAGTTGAAAAGCTTAAAATATAAGACAAACCATCAAAAGCTATTAAAGCCATAAGAGGGATTACCGCAATGAAAACCCTTCGCATGCCAAATGAATGGAAAATCCCAAAATACCAGAAAAGACTATGTGCAATTAGAAATACCAAAAAAGTAACATAGATCAAAACGATTCTGGTACGAAAATCCGGTTTCAGAATTTCTCTGCAAAAGAATAATTGCCTGACTAACCCGATACTCAAAAGAACCGCTGCTGGAATTCCAATCATATACGGCGTTTGAATGATGTAATGAAAAAGGTCTCCACTCCCATATTTCTCTTCAATTCCCTGATAAGGGTTTTGATGAAACATCCATAAAAAATCCTGATAATAGAAAAGACCTGCAATACCATATAATAGATGTCCGGTCATTAACCATAAGATATCTTTGTATCGGCCATCGAGTAAGGCGATAAGCCCAAAAACTGGTGCCACAAGCCAGCCTTCTGACCTTATAAAAGGCAGAAATGACGCAATTAACAATGACAGCACGAACCTTTTGTCGAGGTAACACCAAATGGCAGCCATCAACAATGAGCTAAAAAGCGGCTCTGTGAGTCCTGAAGCCTGCGAGAGAAAATACTCCGGGGCAAAATACAACAGCAATATGACCAACCAACCACTGCCAGTTTTTTTAGAAACAATCAGGTAGGTGAACCACACTGCAATTCCGACACAGAGCGTGTTGAAGACTTTTATTCCGGTAAAACCAAATTGAGCAAAAGGACCCGCGATCAATACAAAAAAAGGTTTAGACCAATGCGATAAAAAGTACTTAGGGTAGTGCCAGCTTTGTCTGGCGTGCAAATAGTGCATTATGCTATCGCCTGCATCAAAGGTCGACTGACTCCAAAAAATGAACCCCAGGTTGGCGGCAACTATAAGCCAAAACCATTTAAGTGATTTATGAATCCCAAAAGTCATTTATTCTCTCATTAATTAATTCCTGTCTAAACAAATTCGATTCTTGTCCTTTGTCTGAAACAGTTTTCAAAATATTTTACAGATTTGCGGCAATTACACGAAAATGAATAAAATGAAAAAAATTATTTACGCATGTCTGGTGTGGCTCATTGTTGTACCGGCAAAAGCCGATGAGGGAATGTGGCTGCCCTTTTTGTTGAAAGACAAAAACTATCAGGAAATGGTCAGACTAGGATTGAAGCTGACACCTGAACAAATTTACGACATTAATAACTCAAGTCTTAAGGATGCCGTGGTGCGTCTGGGAAGGGGTTTTTGTACCGGCGAAATTATCTCTTCAGAGGGACTTTTACTTACCAATCACCATTGCGGCTACAATGCCATTCAGGAAAACAGTACGGATAAAAACAATATCCTGAAAAATGGTTTTTGGGCCATGGAAAGAAGTAAGGAAATTCCGGCCGGTTTTTCTGTTTCATTCCTTATCAGGATTGAAGATGTATCTGATCGAATAATGAAACGCCTCAATGAAAACATGACTGAGGCCCAACGCAACGACACACTGGCTGTAGTAATGAAGGAAATCAAGGACGAGATAACCAAGGACAAAGTTTATGACGCCGATGTGAAAAGCGTATTTAATGGCAATGCGTTTTATGTATTCGTCTATCAGACTTTCAACGATGTGCGTTTGGTTGGCAACCCTCCTGAATCGGTAGGTAAATACGGTGGAGATACCGACAACTGGATGTGGCCGAGGCATACAGGAGATTTCAGTATGTTCAGGGTATATGCCGACAAGAATAATAAGCCGGCACCTTATTCAAAAGACAATGTAGCTTATAAACCAAAACATCATCTTCCGGTTTCTTTAAAGGGTGTGGAGAAGAGTGATTACGCCATGATTTTTGGATATCCGGGAAGTACAGACCGATTTTTAACATCCTATGGAGTGAATTTGGCTACAGATAAAGAGCAACCGGCCAGAGTAAAAATACGTCGCAAGAAACTTGATTTCTATGAAGAAGGACAAGCGGTTTCTTCAGCGGTGCGTTTGCAATATGCAGCTAAACATGCTCAGGTAAGCAACTATTGGAAGTACTTTATCGGTCAAACAAAAGGTCTGAAAAGACTAGGTATAGCTGAAAAGAAAAAAGCAGAAGAGAATGCTTTCGTGGCTTGGGTGAATCAGGATGAGAAAAGAGTTTTGGAATACGGCAAAGTGATGGACTTTTATGAGCAAGCGTTTGCCCAAAAACAAAATATTGAGTTGCCAATGGTTTATATGCAGGAGGCTATTTTTGGGATAGAGATTTTTTCCTTTTCGGCCAGATTTTCAGGATTATACAAGGCTTTGGAAGCAAAAGACGAAAAAGCTAAAACTACCGCAATTGAATCTATAAATAAGGGAGTTGCCGGTTTTTATAAGAACTACTATAAGCCGATTGATCTTAAAGTTTGTGCCGAAATGCTTCGAATGTATTACACGGATATCCCATCAGAATACCATCCGGACTTGTTCAAAAAGATGGCAAAGAAATACAAAGAGAACTTTGACAAAATGGCCTCCGATATATTCACGAAATCCATTTTTGACGATCAGGCACTTGTTGAAAAATTTCTGAAAAATCCAAGTTTAAAAGTCTTGAAAAAGGATCCTGCCTATTCATTGATTGTGGACTTTAGAAGCTATTACATTACAAAACTGGCAGCTCAAAGTTCCGTTATAGATGAGAAGCTTGAAAAGGCTTTGCGTTTGCATATCAAAGGTTTGTTGGAAATGAATCCAAACAAAAACTATTACCCCGACGCCAACTCTACTATGAGGGTGACCTACGGACAGGTTTTGGACTATTATCCGGCCGATGCTGTTTTTTATAAGCACTACACTACCTTTCAGGGAGTTATTGAAAAATACGTTAAGGATGATCCCGAGTTTGATTTACCACAGCGGTTTCTTGACCTTTATAAAGCCAAGGATTATGGTCAGTATGGTGAGAATGGTGAGTTGAGAGTTTGCTTTATCAGCAATAACGACATCACCGGTGGAAATTCAGGAAGTCCGGTCATCAACGGAAATGGCGAATTGGTTGGATTGGCATTTGATGGCAATTGGGAAGCCATGAGTGGCGATATTGCTTTTGAACCTGAACTGCAACGTACTATTTCCGTTGACATTAGATATGTGCTTTGGATTATTGACAAGTTTGCCGGAGCAGGACATTTGGTAAACGAAATGACCGTTGTAAAATAAGGCTTTAATATGACAAAGAAAAAGGCAGGCTTTGGTCTGCTTTTTTTATTTTTGTCCATGACTTGCGAAGAAATCATTACATCGCTTCAAAAAATGTCTAATCCGGAATGCGTAACCGGTGCGGTACACCTCGGAATTAATGTGAAAACGCTGGGTATTAGCACCCCTCAATTGCAGATGTTTTCAAATTTGCTTGGTAAGAACCATGCACTTGCAGCAGAGTTGTGGGAGTGTCGATTTCATGAAGCACATTTTATGGCAGGATTTGTAGAAGAGCCTGCATTGGTGACCGAGGATCAATTGGAAAAATGGGCAAAAGACTTTGACAATTGGGCTATTTGCGATCATATTTGTTCGACCGTCATTCGAAGGACAACATTTGCCTACAAAAAGATCAGTGATTGGGCGAATCGTGATGAAGAATTCGTGAAAAGGGCGGCATTTTCTTTAATGGCCGTTATGGCTGTTCATGACAAGAAAGCGAATGATCAAACCTTTGTTGATCTTTTACCAGTTGCTGAAAAACACGCAGGGGATGATCGCAATTTTGTAAAAAAAGCTGTTAACTGGGCCATTCGTCAAATAGGTAAAAGAAGTATTCTCCTGAATGAAAAGGCCATTGAAACCGCTTTGCGAATAAAGGCCGGAAACACACGATCCGGAAGATGGATTGCGGCTGATGCTTTGCGAGAATTACAAAGTGAAGCCGTTTTCAAGAGACTTTGGGAAAAGGCACATCCAACCCAAACCATTTCATCTCAAACTTGATTATCACTATCTTCTTTCCTCCTCTCTGATTTTATTCAAGAGAGGCTCAACACTCTGGTTTGAATTATGGTTATTGGGTATATGGTCGGTATTGAGGAGTTCAGCCACTGTTGCAACAACCGGAAGGTTCATATAAAAGTTATCACGTGCCCAATGAACGAATTTGAGTACTTTGAAGCCATTGAACCATTGAAAAAATCGCTTTCTGAACTCATAGTCTGATGTTGTATTATGGAAAATCGCCTGTATGATATTCCATGAACCGGTGGTTATAAAATAATTATTGACCAAATTCCTTTTCATTTTATCCTTACCTATGTTTAACCAGACATCAATTGATTTGGTATCGTAAAGACCGTTCAAGAATAATTTGAGGTCATTAAAAATGTCAGGGTGATAGGTATAAAGGGTTCCGGTTTTATTCTGACTCCATGCATCCATGGCTTTTCCTGTTCCAAAAGGAACGCGGTCTGAAATTCTCGGCGAAAGTTGATTAATGACCTTGTAAATGGTTCCTGAATGACATACAGGCATGAGTTTGTGCATGAAGTAAAAATCTTCCCCGGCTTTTCTCTCATTCATGCCGCCCATTTTTCTGTAAATACCGGCACTCACGGCCATGCAAGAACCAATGGTTTGATGCCAAAAGGGGTAACCAGATCTTTTGAGTGATAATGAATAATATCTGAGAAATAACTCGTATTGCCAAATGCCGATTTTTTGATGCTCCGAGAGTCCGCTTGTTTGATGCTGATAGTTGATAGCTGCCAAATCCAGCTTTTGGGAATGAATTTCTTGATAAATATCTTCAACATATCCTTTCGGTGCCAGACAATCTGCGTCAAAACAAATGATTATTCCGTCATGATTTCCATTATCCGTCAGAATTTGCGAAGCTATATCCATTCCAAGTTTTCGAGACAAGCCGACCCCTGCTTTTTTATCAGGAATTTGGTTTTCTAATATGGCATGCAGCTGAATGTGATCTGTTTTCCATTTTGATGAAACTCTTATTTCCTGAAAAGTATTCGCATTTTGTTTCTTGATTTTTGGTGAATCAGATTCTGAGGCATTAAATACCAAAATTATCATGATGTTGATCCCGGTTAGATTAGAAGCGTAAAGAGATTCAACTGCTGTTAATACATCAGGTTCTCCTCTGGAAGGAATGACGACAACAACTTTTACTTTTTCTAGAAATTCAACGCAGATCATGGGGCTAAACGCACCATTTCCCAAGTCTCCTCATTTCTTTTTGTATAAAGCAGCCGGTCATGCAACCGGTCAGGTCTTCCTTTCCAAAACTCAATACTGGTGACCTCCACCTCAAACCCACCCCAATGTTCCGGTCTTGTTATGGCATTGGTTTTAAAGAAAGCAGTCATCTCTGCCAATTTTAAATCGAGCAAATCACGGTTCCCTATTTTACTGCTCTGTTCTGAGACGTGAGCTCCAATCTGACTGCCAATTGGTCTTGAGAAGAAGTAGGCATCAGATGCCTGAGCTGAAGTTTTGACTGCCCTGCCTGAAATTCTTACCTGTCGTGCTAATTCGAGCCAAAGGAAGTTAAGTGAGACATTGTTATTCCTTTCGATATGTTTTGCCTTTTCACTTAAATAATTCGTATAGAATACAAATTTTCCTGAATCAACTCCTTTAAGGAGCAACACTCTGGAAGTAGGATTTCCATTATAATCAATCGTGCTAAGAACGAAAGAATTTGGCTCAGGCAAGTTTGACTCAACGGCTTCACACATCCATATTTTGAATTGCTCAACAGGGTTTGAAGATACATTTTCTTCCAATAGAGGTTTATTGGAATAGTTTTCACGCAAATGAGCTAAATCCATGATTTTGAAATAATCTTCAAAAATAACGAAGCCCCTGATGTAAACATCAGGGGCTTCGAATAAATTGATATCCTATTCGGGAATTATCTTCTGAGAATAATTCTGGTAGTTCTGGTTGGACGCTTGCTGTTTTTGCGGTTTACCCTGAGGGTATAGATGCCGTTGGCCATATCGTCCA
>JAGVMN010000029.1 GCA_020053795.1 Bacteroidia bacterium
AAGCATCCTTGATGCCGCGGGCAGAGAAGTGAAAACCGTTGACATGAGCAACAATATAAACGGAACACAAACAATTGAAATGGACGACCTGTCAAACGGTGTTTATTCGGTAAGAGTAACACGCGGCAGCAAACGCCCGACAAGAACAACACGTATTATCCTCAGAAGATAATATCAACCTCTTAACTCAAATAAAAAAAGGGCCGTACGGCCCTTTTTTTTTGAAAAAAAATGAAAATAAATTGCAACCTTTTCTAATTATTGTGTCTATAATAATAACGCAGCACTTTGGATCGTCTTGAATACCTCATAGAGAGTTGTAAAAAAAACGACAGAAGTGCTCAGCGAGAGATCTTTGAAATGTATTCAGCTAAAATGCTGGGCATTTGCAGACGTTATTGCAAGACCCTTGAAGATGCACAAGACATGTTTCAAGAAGGTTTCTTGAAAGTATTTACAAACTTTGATACTTTCAAAGGCGAAAGTAGTTTGGAAACCTGGATGAAACGTATTTTTATCAATGGTGCCCTGAACCAATACCGGAAAGCTCATATGAAACATGATCACGTTGAATTTGAACCGGAATTGCATGATACGCAGGCCAACCCGGACGACGACGAAACAATGTTTTCAGGGATCAGTAGTGAATATTTATTGAATTCATTACAACAACTGCCTGAACAATACAGAATAGTAATTAATATGCATATTTTGGATGGAATTGGACACAAACAAATAGCAGCTATGCTGAATACAACAGAAAGTAATTCAAAAAGCCGACTCTCTCGGGCGAGGGTGATGTTAAAAAAGCTTTTGATGAAGAGAAAATAATTGAACAAAGAATACAACATATCGAAACTGTTAAAACAAAATCTGGAAGGTTACGAAAGTTTTGTTGATGCCGGACAATGGGATGTCCTATCTGCAAGATTGAATGCCTATGACAGGAAAAGAATATTGCTCTTGTGGTCAAATGTTGTGGTCGGTTTTATAATTCTTTTATTATTTAGCACGGCCTTCTTTAATTCCACCAAAACCGAAAAGCCGCATTCAAAATCAATGAAGAATAATTCGGAAAAAACGATAGTTGATGTTTCACCCGAAGTATTTATTCCAAATCCTGAAAAACCAATTGACCGGAATCCAAAGAATGCTTCAACAAATCCCGATTTTGATCAGTCACAAAATGAAGATCATAGTTTAGAAGTGCCGAAGGGCTCAACTGATAAAGACAAAGGGGTAATTAGTGAAATGGTTGAAGTTCCTTATGAATCAATGAATCATTTTGAGAAAATGTTTATGCTGTCAAAAATACCTGCGTTCTCATTTGAACATCCTTTCACAATCTCACCACCGTTACCATTACCTTTAGAGAAGTCTGAACCATTAAGTAAGAATAAAACCGAACCGATTAACGGAAAGTGGGAATTAGGAATAATGACTACACCATCTGTGGCCAATAAAATACTGAATTCTGATAAAACCAACGGGTGGCTCATCAATAGGGATTTTTTTGGGATAACAGAAAAATCGGAGAAGCGTTCAGGAGGTTTTCAGTCTTCCTTTGCTGTGCAGTTTAATCTTAATTCAATATGGTTTCTGCAAGGCGGTTTAACTTACTCGGAGAAACGTGAATCAGTTAGTTACAATCATATTATCAAAGATGAGATCATTGTGAGCCAGACCGAAAAGAGACTGATTTACAATGAGGCTCCCCGGATTCAGTGGATCAAGGTTTCAGGCTCCGGAATAAATAAATATACATTCATTGAGTTGCCATTATTTGTTGGATTCAAACATAAAATTAATGATAAACTGGAATGGAGGTCACGAGGAGGGGTATCATATTGGAGATTGATTGACAAACAGGGAACAAAGATAGACCCAACCATTTTAACATTGAACAACCTTTCAGATTCAAAAGATTACACAAAAAGTAATCTCGGATTTGCTATTAATTCAGGGTTTTATTATAACTTGTCCCCAGCAATGAAATTTTTAGTTGAAACAGGGGCCTCTATGGCAATGACAAATTTGACCAAAGGGTCTCCCGTTATAACAAAACCTTATAGTTACGGACTTAACGTTGGGATTCAGTATATCATCATTAAATGAAAAAGCTCATTTTTATATTGACTTTTTTGAGTGTAACCCTTGGGGTAAAGGCACAAGTGTTTGATCCTATGGAAAGTGGTGTTGCGGAGCCTGTATTATTATCAGCTACTTCTCAAAGTAATTATGCCGTTATTGTAAAAAGCAGCAACGGATATATGTTGCCATATTTTTGGAACGGCTTGGATTGGTCATTGGGTGTGGAAGCTTCAGGACTTAAGAAAATTGGCTTGTCAGCCGATGGGGAGTTAATATTAGTCTCTGCGATACTGTTTAATAATGTTCTTTATGTGGCCGCCAAATTCAAAAGTACTGCTGATGTGATTTACAGGCCCGTTGTATTTTATTTAAATAATAATGTTTGGGCAGAAGTGGCAGACAATAATAAGGTGCTTTTTGAATGTGACGACATTTATAAATTATTGTCATACAATGGAAACTTGGTGGCGTTAATTAAGTCTGAAACCAAGGGAACACCGGTTACCATAGTTTATCTCAATGGTTCTGAATGGGATAAAAAAGGAAATTCAATAACCAAAGATCAGGCAGTTGACAAAGTGTCGGATGCCGTTGTTATTGATTCCAAAATATTTGCTACAGGGGTCTTTACAAATATTCTTGATTCTACAAAGCGATATTTAGCTGAATGGGATGATACTCAATGGATTTTCCCTGCATCACAACCATTTGGAAGATCCATTGATCAGGTTTTTGGAAACTACAATGGCAATCTGTTACTCTATGGCGACAAAGGAAATGATGCCATAAAAGTATTTGATAAATCACAATGGCTGTCGCTAAGCAATGGCCTTTCAGATATTGAAATAGTGAATTTGAATTCTTTTGCTGTTGAAAGCAACGGCACACTTTGGGCATGCGGTTCATTCAGGAATATAGCTGACTCAAAAATTTCGTCTTTGATGTATTATGATCAGAACTTGATTTGGAGATTGGCAGATCAGGAAATAAATATAGTCTCCGGTACCTTGTCAAAGTTTGGCAATCAGGCAATTATCTTTGGGTCTTTCGACAAATTATATGGAGAGCAATTGAACAATGTTGCATACCTGAAAGGAGGTTATGCCAGTGTCATGGGATATGTCTTTAAGGACATGAATCACAATTGTGTTAAGGATTCCGGTGACAAGCCGGCTTCATGGACAAATTTAGTGCTTAATCCAGGTGGACATAATTTTATTACCGATGAAAACGGGCTGTATAAAATCCCTGTTCTTAAGGGCAACTATAGCATTACAATAATTCCTAACAAACATTGGGAGGTGGTTTGCCCAACACCCTCAGGCATCAGTGTAACTGATTTAAAAACCTATACGGGCTTAAATTCAGCCATACAAGCCATACCAGGTAAAAAAGATATTGCTGTCTATGCAGCGGATTATGATGGTTGGAAAGCATCACAAACACAGCCCAATTCATATAAGTTTTGTGCCATAAATGTAGGTACAGAATTTATCAGTTCCGGAAAGTTAATCGTTCAGGTTCCAACAGAATTATTAGGAATGACATTCAACCCGATTCCGTCTCGTTTTATCAATGGGATAGCAGAATGGGATATATTTGATCTTCAAGTGGATCAAAGCTATTGTATAACGTCAACCGGTTATATTTCAGAAAGCGTAAAGCTGGGGCAAAAACTTACTCAGACTGCAATGGTAGAAATATCCGGTGTCATTGATCCTGATCAATTGGATAACCAGGAAGATTTAGAACAAACTGTTGTTGAAAATTTTGAACCGAACAGTAAAAGTTCTGATCATGGAGCGGTTAATAAAAATTCTTATGCCTTTCATTACCGGATTAATTTTCAGAATACCGGAAGCGGTATCGTAGATAAAATCAGGGTTATTGATACATTGGATAAAGATATTTGGGTAAGTATTACCAAGCCAAGTATTGAGGCTGCCAGCAACAATGCAGGGGTGAAAAACTATGCAATGACTTCTATTCTCAATCCAGACCCAAAGGCAAATGGCAATTACATCCGAATACATAAATGGACATTTACAAATATTGATTTACCTGACAGTGCAACAGACTATGAGGCAAGTAAAGGTTGGGTAGATCTAAAATTTTATTGTGATTTGAGGTTAATGAAAAAGGTAGAGGAAGTCTGCAACAAGGCATATATTTATTTCGATAACAGTGAGGCAACCATTACGAATAAGGTTTGTAATTATATCAAAACAATTGGCATTAAGTCCATAGAATCAGGAAGCCTAAAAATATACCCCAATCCGGCCAATGATCTCATTCACATTGATACCAAAAATGTCGGACGTTTTGAAATAATAAATATATTGGGAATCAAGGTTGGTGAAGGAGACCTGACTAAGGGTACCAATTACATTTCTGCCAAAAATTTGTCAGATGGTATTTATTTTCTAAGCTTGGGTAGTGGCGAAACCGTTCGATTGGTTGTTACCCATTAATATTTCCTTAAACGGTACAAGCCAGAGCAACCGCACTAACTTTCACATTCGGAGCCTCCAGAAGACATTGTGCACAAGCTTCTAAAGTGGCCCCTGTTGTACAGACGTCATCAACCAGCATCAAATGTTTATTCTCGACAGATTCAGGATGTTCAAGTGAAAATATTTCCTTGACATTGATCCACCGTGCATAACGGGTCTTTCGGGTTTGGGTTTCATTTGCGGTCAATCTTTGCAATGGAAAATCCAAAATCGGAATACCTAAAATTTCATTGATTCCTTTTGCCAGCATTAAACTTTGATTATATCCTCTATGAAAGAGTTTTTTCCTGTGCAACGGAACTGGAATCAAAGCATCGGGCATCTCATTCATGTTGACTTTCAGTTGCTGCCCCAATACTTTACCCATCACAGTTCCTATATTCATTTTCTTCTTATATTTTAATAAATGCAATATCTCCTGAACCTTGTTACCCTTTCGAAACTCTAAATACGCAGAAGCATATTGGAGCTCTACCCTACCCCAAAAACCTTTCGCCATTTTATTTTCGGGATTATTCATAAATCCCGTTTTAGGTAACTGATAATGGCAATTTATACAAATAAGATCTTCACCCGATGAAAGATGCCCTGAGCAAAGCAAACACAGTCTTGGATAAACGAGATCGATAAAATTGCTAAACATAAATAGAATTGACAGCAGCCAATATAGTTACTTTTGTTCCAAAACATATTGGATGTTTGACAATAAAGAACACACGTCAATAGAAGAATTAGGAGAATTTGGGCTGATCAGTCATCTGGCAAAGAGTATTGTTCTCACACAAGATGCCACCATTATGGGTGTTGGAGATGATGCTGCTGTGGTAAAACCACCAAAAGGACGATTGGTTATGACAACAGATATGCTTATAGAAAATGTGCATTTCGATTTGATATATACCCCACTTAAACATTTGGGTTACAAAGCGGTAGTCGTTAATCTTTCAGACATAGCTGCCATGAATGCCAGACCCACCCATATTCTCGTATCAATCTCCATAAGCAGCAAATTCACCTTGGAGGCTGTGGAGGAGTTGTATTCTGGAATTCTAATGGCTTGCGAAAAATTCAAGGTTGACCTTGTTGGAGGCGACACCAGTAGTTCCCCGAAGGGCCTGGTTATAAGTATTACTGCAATAGGAAATGCTGATAAAAACGATTTGGTTTACAGAACAGGGGCTTCACCTAACGATTTGCTTTGTGTAACAGGTGACCTTGGTGGTGCTTATATGGGATTACAATTACTGGAAAGAGAGAAAAGCGTTTATATAGCCAATCCTCAGATGCAGCCTGATTTGGAAGGATTTGATTATATCATTCAACGCCAGTTGAGACCGGAACCCAGATTTGATGTTTTAGATATTTTGAAAGAACTGAATATTAAACCAACAGCTATGATTGATATTTCTGATGGCTTATCATCAGAAGTAATGCATCTGTGCAAACAGTCCGGAGTTGGTGCAGATTTATACGAAGAGAAATTGCCAATTGATACCGTAACATCAAATTTGGCTATAGAGTTCAATATTGATCCCACGGTGGCTGCCTTACATGGTGGAGAGGATTATGAGTTGTTGTTTGCCCTTGCTCCAAAAGAATACGAAAAAATAAAAAACAACATGGACATCACCGTTGTTGGACATTGCACAGAATACGGAAATGGAATTAAACTGATCAGCAGGTCAGGAGTTTCATTTGACCTAAAAGCACAGGGCTGGAAGTCCTTTTAGACAAGAAATTTACGAGTTTTAAGGATATTAGAACAAGTATTTTGAAATATTGAATAAAAATCTCTTTCTTTGGTTGCAAATACCTCAATCTTGAAAACACTTACAAAAATCACATTTATTGTTTCTTTTCTTCTTTCAACTGGACAACTGCAAGCCCAGAACGAAGAGGCTATTTCCACCCTTGAGAAAAAACTCAGGGGCATGATCAACAACGCCGAGAAAGTGAATATTCTTAACAATCTGGTGGAAGAAATTTTGAAACCTGAACCAACCGTTGAAAGCAGTAAAAGGGCCAAATCTTATGCTCATGATGCCGCCAAAATTTCCGAGAGTCTGAATTATAAAGGCGGAATGGCCCGTAGTTATGAACAACTAACAATCATTTATAAAACCCTCGATTATCAGATTCAATACCTAAAATATAAAACCAAAGCAGCCATGGTTGACCGTGGGTCGGAAATCAAAGAACAGCAAGAAGCTCTTGAGAAGCAACAAAAGGAGATTCAGGCACAAAATGATGAAATGAGGGCACAAAACGAAGCACTGGTCAAGCAGCAGGAAGCTTTGAAGAAGCAACAATTGGAGGCGAATAAAATCAAACAGGAAATCAGTGTCTTGTCAAAAGACAATGTTCAAAACAAATCACTCATCCAAGCAAAACAGAACGAACTCAAGCAGAAAGAAGAAGCCCTGGCCGAGACTAATGAAAAACTGGATGTAATGGATAAGGAACGCGAACAACTGTCAATGGAAAACAAATTGCTGGCTCAGGACAGAGAAATAAAAAGTTTGGAAGCAAAGCGTGAAAAAACTCAAAAATATTTCCTGATGTCAATTCTAGGTGCCATTATTATTCTGTTTTTGTTCCTTTTTTCTCTATACAGAAATAAGCAAAAAACAGCCAGAGAACTGGCTGCTAAAAATGAAATTATTTTGGCAGAACAAAAAAGATCCGATGAGTTATTGTTGAATATTTTGCCATTTGAAACCGCCAATGAGTTGAAAGCCACCGGCAAAGCAAAGGCTCAGGACTATGAGATGGTGACCGTTTTACTGACCGACTTTAAAGACTTTACAATCATCAGTGAAAAATTGACACCCAAAGAACTAGTTGATGAAATAGATCTTTGCTTCACAGCCTTTGATTCAATTGTCGAGAAATATGGCATCGAAAAAATCAAGACAATTGGCGATGCCTATTTGTGTGCACATGGGGTACCACTTGGAGCTAATCACGATCCGCATTTGGTGATCAAAGCAGCTATTGAAATTGCAGAGTTTATGCGAGAAATTCGTACACTTAGAAATACCGAAGGAAGGGTGTTTTTCGATATAAGGATTGGGATACACACAGGACCATTGGTAGCCGGGGTGGTAGGTAGAAAAAAATTCGCTTATGATATTTGGGGCGACACGGTAAACACAGCAGCCCGCATGGAACAAAACAGTGAACCGGGCCGTATCAACGTATCAAACTCTACCTTTGAATTGGTTAAGGATCAATTCAATTTCAGATATAGAGGCAAAATAGAGGCAAAAAACAAAGGACAAATAGATATGTATTTTCTGGAAGAGGAAATGCAATCGAGTTAGTTTGACATTGATTAAACGAGATTAGTTACTAAGGGCAAAGGAAATTCCGATAAAAGCCCCCCATTGCCAAACCTTACGAATTGGAACCTCTTG
Organism: Bacteroidia bacterium; assembly: GCA_020053795.1. Taxonomy (GTDB): domain Bacteria; phylum Bacteroidota; class Bacteroidia; order NS11-12g; family UBA9320; genus JAGVMN01. The sequence continues at coordinate 8,021 of JAGVMN010000029.1, forward strand.
TGTGTTTGATAGTAACTTGTCCCCTTCTAAATTACCATCATCCAGTTTATTGACCTGACCAAGCGAAGCACCAAGATTTAGAACTATCCTGTTTTTAGAACCAAATAGGCCGCTTGCCCCCAAAAAAACGTTCATGTTTCTGTTCTCTTCCGTAATAGGGATGCCAAGTCCAAATGTGCCACCAAACTGGGCCAGCTTGCCGTTGTACGGATAAAAGTTCATAAATGCCGTAATATTTGGGGCATAATTATTTCCGGATTGCCCTACTATAATGCTGTCTTTATTGATAAAATTGGTATTGTCTTCATAGTATGGAAAGGCAACCCCTATACTGGTATTTACTTTTAAATCTCCTTTAACGACGATCTTAAGTTTTTTTATTTTTGTCTTTATTTGTGCGTCCAGATTATCTAATGAAACAGCTTTGGGATATCCATTTTCACCCAAAGGCAATTCAAACATTTCCAGCTTAATATTCAGATAATCTTTCTCTGCACTTTCACTTGCATTGAATTGAAACCGGGCATTCATAATGCTTTCATACATATTTTCGAGGAGATTCATTTTTTTGGCAATAAAGTTATCATTTATGACGGTTTCCATTTTTTCCACATCTTCGCTGAGTCCTTTCAAATTTTCTTTAGTACCTTGTCCAATAAAACTGCTTCCTCCCCGAGTGTTCAAGTAACGATCATAAGCCTCGTCAAATTCCTTTGATGAAAGCTTGAAAGAACTGAGGTTTGTATTGTATGCATCGGTCAGTCTGTCAATGGCATCGGCAAAGTCGTTATGGCTGGCTGAATTCTTTTGAAGAATTTTTGTCACCATTATATTAGACATTGATTTGATGGAATCTGTTGGCAAATACCGGTTGTACTTTAATTCATTGAGTTTGGACAAAGAGAAATCAACATTTCGTATAGTACGTTCCAATTCATAAAGGGCATTGTAACTTTCCGTAACACCCAAATAAGACTGACTTGCATTAGGGTCTGAAAACAAACCACCTCTGGCACTTTCTTCGGGCGTGCCAACTTTTCCAAATTGGGCTAAAAATGAAGCCCCTGTCTGCGGTAAAACCATGGGTGCTAAAATGCTGAGAAAATTCACCTGTGTATTGTCAGAAGCCTCTCCGGATTCAAAGGAACAACGTGCAGCGAAGACAAATTGGTTAAAATTGATGACTTCTATTTTTACGGTGTTGTTTCGACCAACTACCGGTTTTGCAATTAGAACCGGTGGTTTGCCCGGTTTAACTTCATAGAAGGCAAAATCGTCTTTCAGAAAATCGAATTTGACCAGAAGGTTCTGACCGATCGCGGGCAGTTGTGTTAAAAGTGTGAATACCGGAATAAATAAAATGCTTTTTGTTTTCATTGTGTTATAACCGTTGGTTTTGGTTTTATGAACGGATACCGGCTTTAAGTAAATACCAATTGCTTATTATCTTAGACACTTTACAATAATATGACATGTACCCGTTATTTCAATATCTTTTTTAAATCCTTTGTATTCAGATTTTTCAATGCATCTTCTGAATTGTCGTGAATCAACTTTGCCACTGTGCCTTCTTTGCTTGATTCTCTCACCTTCACTTGTATGTCGAAAACACCTCTTCCAAAGCACTGATAAACCTCTCCCCTTTTATCCGTGCAATAAGTAACAGACCTGGGTATTATGTACGAACTTCCTGACAATGGGGTATTTTTTAAATTCTCAAAATAGGTTATAGTTTCTCTTTTGCCAGGGTCAATGGGGATATTCCTCAGCGGTAACAGGAATTTCCCAAATAAAATATTTTGATGAATCAATCCGCTTTGATCAATCCAATTAGCCAGAACGCGGATCTCAAAATCGAGGTTAAAGGTTTTTGACGTTTTTAGAAACAATGTCCATGGCAGAAACCATTTCTTTTCATTTATTTTCACCTTAGCATATTTGACGCTGACACTGTCAAGTTTCAGGTAGAATTTTGAGTTGAAGTATATATCATGCAATTTGCTCTGATCTATAGAAAACCAAGCCCTGACTGCTACCTCGGGTTGACTTTTTTTTTCTTTAAATATGCGTTCAAAAACAAAACCTTTGAATTGAATGCCTTCGGGGTCCATCATTCCATTGACAGAATTGGCAGTATAAAAATTTTCATTGTTCAACCCACCAAAATACTCAGCAGTATAGCTCTTCTGACTTTCTTTAATCAAATGACCAACACCCTGTATGGCCAAATTTGCTCCTTGAATCAAAAGATCAGTTGATATTAACCCACGTGAAGCCTCGCTTTCAGGATTGTTCATATTCACCACCTGTTTCAACGTCAATGCCTCATCAAAATGTATGGTTGACAGAATAACCGATTCATCAATTGACTTGTTCGAATACTTGTAGCTCGTGCAGGAATCAACTAGAAGTATCAATCCTATAATCCACCCTGATTTTCTCATAACGGAACAAATTAAATTAAACTTCTGCAAAAAGCCCGATTTATATCCCGATGATCTTTTGGGTAAATTGATCTGAAATCTGGCATTCGCCTTCTCAAAGGCTTTTACCGTAAATGTTTGACAAGAATATCCCGTAGTTTGTGCCAGAAAAAGACCTGTGGACATCATTCTTCAGAAACTCAATATATTTTCCTTAACTTCAATACGAATTTAGACACTACACGGTGATTAGGATTAATGCGATTCATAAGTTCCCTGCCACAGTTGGGGATTTTTTGTTGTTTGGAATATTTATAAATTTGTAATACTTTGCCGACGGTTCCCGGCAAGGGCTGACCGTTGGAGTTATTTGAAAGCGATATCTTGTAATTCCCTACCGAGCCGGGACTTTTTGTGCTTCTTGAGGGAATACTGCCATTTTGAATTAATTTCGGTCTGCTTATATTCCATTCGGTTCTTTACAAAAAGCCTATTGTTCTTTAATCCCCCAATAGAATGAATGGCAGATGTTGGGAGTTGATACGGATTTGCAAATTTTCATTACTCAATTAGAGCGAGTGTTTAAAAAAAGTTTTAATACATTTGAACTCATGAAAAAATTATTGACCCTCATTTTTTCTTTTGCTTGTCTTATAGAAAAAGATGCTATAGGGCAAGGTTGCAGCGATGCCGGATTCAGTTCTGCCGGTAGCATGCAAATCGGTGGGAATAATCCGATTGCTATCGGGTCTGAAAAATACAATGTCAACTTGTCACTGTCTTATGCTGCCGGCGAACAAAACACCACAATTTTTAGTGTTCAGCCCGAATGGAACTGGGCTATAAACAAGGAGAGCAGGCTTCAGTTTCGACTGCCGTACACATTCGTTTCCGGTAATCTTGGGCAATCCTCCGGTTTAGGCGATCCGGTGATAAGCTACTCGCTGCTGATCAAAGAAAAACAAAAGCTGAAGGAAGACACAGCCCGGAAAGATTCTTGGCTATGGTTGAGCACAATTGGCGGGCGTTTTGGAATTAACGATGCCTCATATACAGGAAGGGGTCAAAGACCTTTGCCCATGACCTATCAAACCAGTTTGGGTACTTACGATATTATTTTTGGATTATCGCTTCAAAACAAAGACTGGCATTTTGCATTTGGGTTTCAACAACCATTGGTTCAGAATAATTTCAACGCTTTCGTTCACGACTCAGCTGCTTCCCCTAATGAACTGAAATATTTTCAGTCCGGTTCTTTATGGAGAAAATCTGATGTCATGTTTCGAATGGAACGGAACATTGAATGGAAAGATGTGAAATTTACCGGTGGGGTTTTACCAATTTACCATCTGGGCAGAGACCGTTTCACAGATTCTTCCGGTAGAAAAAGAGAAATTGAAGGATCGGAAGGATTGACCCTCAATGTTAATCTCAAATTAAACTATAAATGGACCGAGCGACTTTTTATCGGCTCGATTTTTGGAATGCCTCTTATGGTCCGTGACGAAAGGCCTGACGGCCTCACACGCTCCTTTGTATCAATTCTTTATCTCGTTTGGCGATATTAGCATTCCCACTTTGAACCATAATACGCTTCCTAATTTTGATACTCCCATCACTCGGTTGTTAGACATCAAATACCCCATCATATTAGCACCAATGTTTTTGGTAAGCAATACTAAAATGATAAAAGCCGCAATTGAGGCAGAAATCACCGGGGCTATTCCGGCCCTTAATTACCGAACAATTGCTGAGTTGGAAAAAGCTATCATGGATCTGAAGGAATTTGGCAGAGGACCTTTCGGAATCAATCTCATCGTCAATAGTTCCAACTATAAATACAAGTCTCAGTTGGAAGTTTGTTGTCGTCTGGGCGTTGATTTTATTATCACCTCTCTGGGCAGCCCGGAAGAGACCATAAACCGGTCTCATGACAAGGGTGTCAAAGTTTTTTGTGATGTCACCAATCTCAGGTTTGCAAAGAAAGTCGTTCCGTTGGGTGCCGATGCATTGATCGCGGTTAACCGTCATGCCGGTGGACATGCGGGTCATATGACACCCGAAGAATTGATTCCAATGCTGAAATCTCATTTTGATCTGCCGATCATTTCGGCAGGCGGGGTGGGCGATTACAAAGGTTTGAAACATATTTTGGAACTGGGAGCAGATGGTCTTTCAGTCGGTAGCATTTTTATTGCTTCAGAGGAATGTCCGGTATCGGATGATTATAAGCAGGCTATAGTTTCTTACGGCAAAGAGGATATTGTTTTTACCGAGAAACTGAGTGGTTCTCCATGCACTGTAATTAAGACGCCTTACGTCGAAAAGATTGGGACGCATCAAAACTGGTTGGAGAAATTATTGAGTCGCAACAAAAGATTGAAGCGATGGTTGAAGGCATTGACCTTTACACGGGGAATGAAAAGTCTGGAAAGGGCAGCCTTTAGCACCACTTATGAAACGGTTTGGTGTGCCGGTCCGAGTATTGAACATGTGCATTCTGTAAGACCTGTCAGAGATATTGTCAAATCATTGGTTGAGCCACAATCATGAGTTTCGTTTCATTGAAAAAGGCTCAACGGGAATTGTTCCTTTTTGGATTGTTCAAAATAAGGCTGCTTTTGTTTTGCAGCCCCAAACTGATTCGAATTGACGAAAACGAAGTGTTGCTTCGCATCCCTTTGAACTGGAGAACGAGAAACCATTTGGGAGCGATGTACTTTGGCGTTTTGGCTGTTGGGGCGGATATAGCAGGCGGTTTCCATGCCTTCTCTTTGGCGAGAAACAAGGGATTGAAAATTTCATTGTTGTTTAAATCCTTCCATGCACAGTTTCTGAAACGGGCAGAATCTGATGTTTTCTTTCACTCGTCATCAGGGAAGGTTGTTGCTCAAATGCTGGAAACCTCAAAACAGAGTGGAGAACGAGTCAACCAGACAATTCCGATAAGAGCTTTCGTGTTGCAAAATGGAGAAGAAGAAACGGTGGCGGATTTTGAGTTGGAGGTGTCGGTTAAGGTGATTGATATTAAGAAATAAGGCATTGAAATACAGACCAACTCCGCTAAACATTGCCTGTGGGACTGCAATTGGAGTTGCAATTTATGCGGCAATAAGACCAGGACCTGAAGGTTGGGGTTATTTAATGACCCTTTATCTTGTTCCTTATATTCTCTCAGGACTGATAATTGACTTTATGTTTCAGAAATTCCTACAAAGGTATTTGTTGACATTTACTTTTGAAGCTATAATCTTAAGTACTGTTTATTTCTGCTACAGTCTGGAAGAGCGGACAAAAACACTAATTATTCCAGACAAACTCCAAAGTCATTTTATTGTATTGATTTATGGAGTGGATAATTCAGCAAAATTACCTGACACATGGAATTATTCCGTCAAAGTGCCGAGTAACGGAATTCTATTGACGTCATCTACTTTTGAAAGTGATTTGCCGGAGACAAAAATGAAAACATATTCAGGAATTGAACTCAATACTGACAAAACTGAATTAGGATGGGCTAGGATTACTTCTGATAAGTTTGAATGCCAAGGAAAGACTTTTGATTACCAATTTTGGATGGTGGACAGTTCTTGTTGTGTGTATTCAAATCACCAAATTGACAGTATTAAGGTTATCATTAAACGACAATTTTGTGGACAGCTAACAAAGTATAATCTATAGACTTGAATCATGACAACCGACAAAAACTACATCGAAATCAACAAAGACTCCTGGAACAAAAGGACGGAAATCTCTATGGTGTATTCAATAGCAGCAACTAAAAAGTTTCAGTGATTTTATATCTCACGGAGACACGGAGAATCACGGAGTTGGACAACGAGAATTTTATCTGTGTATCTCCGTGTCTCCGTGCGAACATTTAGTCAATCCATTCCAAATCTTTATTCTGTCAATTAGTTCTGTTTTTTTCGGAAATTTGAAGCCAGTGAAAACAGCTCCGGTATTAGTATTCGTTTACAACAGACCTTACCACACTTATTTAACCTTGAGTGTTCTTGCCCAAAATGAGTTGGCCTCTGAGACAGAACTGATCATTATCTCCGATCACTATAAAATCGCTGAACAAAAAGACAATGTTGAAGCTGTAAGAAAGGTTGCCAAAGGAATATCAGGGTTCAAAAAAGTGACTTTGATAGAACGCGAAACCAATTGGGGCCTGAGTAAATCCATTATTTCGGGCGTAACAGAAATCGTCAATGAATACGGGTCGGTTATCGTTTTGGAAGACGATTTGGTAACCTCTCCCTACTTCTTAAGATTCATGAATGAAGCCCTACAAAGCTACGAACACCATGAAGAGGTGATCAGCATACATGGCTATTGTTATCCGGTGAAAGAAACGCTGCCCGAAACTTTTTTTCTGAAAGGAGCCGATTGCTGGGGTTGGGCCACCTGGAAACGGGGTTGGGATTTATTCGTGGCTGATGGAAAAAAGCTGACTGATCAACTGAAAGAAACTGATTCCATAAATGAATTCGACTTCAATGGAAACTACCAATACTACAAAATGTTGCTGGATCAAATTTCCGGCAAAAACGACTCATGGGCCATCAGGTGGTATGCTTCTGCCTTTCTGAAAAACAAATTGACACTTTACCCAGGCAAGACAATGATACACAATATTGGATTTGACAACAGTGGCACTCATACCAAATTGGAAAACTATTTCAATTCACATGATTTATGCCTGAAATTTCCTGAAATAAATGTTCCGGTTGAAAATAATATGCAAGCCTATGAGGCGTTTTGTTCTTTCTTTAAGGCTCAAAAGAGTCTTAAATTAGTTCCTTTGGGTTTGTTGAAAAGGGTGCTGAAATAATAATTTTCCATAAATGACTTTATACCGGAACCTAAAATCCTTCCTTTTAAACCTCAAATACTACGGTTACAAGGGGACTTATCATAGTTGGCAACAGGCAAACAAACAATGTTCGGGCTATAATGATGATGCTATTTTTCAAAAGGTTTTGGCTGCTACACTTTCTGTACAAAAAGGAGAGGCGGCTTTTGAAAGAGACACGGTTTTGTTTAAAGAACCGGACTACGAATGGTTTTTACTGGGTTGCCTACAGGATATTGCCATCAATGAAAAACAACTTCATGTGGCGGATTTTGGCGGGGCTTTGGGCAGTACTTATTTCCAGCACAAAAGGTTTTTGTCAGCAATACAAAACCTGAGTTGGAATATCATCGAACAGGAAAAGTTGACCCAGGCGGGAATGAGTGAGATCAGGGAGCCACGACTGAATTTTTATCAGGACCTGGATGCCTGTTTCATAAGTCAGGCGGTTAATGTCGTGCTGCTAAGATGTGTGTTGCCTTATCTGGAAAACCCGTATCAATGGCTTCAAAAGATTCTTGATCTCAAACCAAAATACCTGATCATAGACAACAACCCGTTTGTTGATACAGATGATTTTGTCAGTGTGCAAAAAGTGCCGCCCTCTATTTATAAGGCATCCTATCCGGCTTGGTTTTTCAATCGGAACAAAATGATGGCCTTTGTTTCGGGGGATTATGAGTTGATAGCGAAATACAAATATGATTGGTTGGTTAATAAAAAGTGCTCATATGAGGGGTTGTATTTGAAAAGAGAAAAGGGATTTTTCGGTTAATCAGATTTTTCATTCGAACTAACTTTTTGTATTGAATTTGCGAACCTATTGGTGGTCTTAAACTTAAGTCTTTATAACACAAGTTTTAAATCTAAAATAAAAAATTGATAGTACTACAGCTTCATGTTACAATTGATTAATATTGCCTTGTTAATTGGAGAATATTCATGAATGTCAGGTTCGTTTATATAATATTTATTATTGCCTTCGAAACAACACTGGCTTCAACAACTGAAGCTAGCAACTTTGTCAATCATGGTTTTATTAAGAATCAGGGTCAGTTAAATGATGAAAGTGTTTTATTTTATCTGCCTTTGAAAGATCAGAACATCGTTATAAGAAAAAATGGATTTTCTTATGACAACTTCAAATCAACGGGAATAGTATCCTATCACCATCGTGTTGATTTTATATTTCAGAATTCCGAAGACAATGTTGAGATCGGAGCCTTCGAACCGTCAGAATACTATCAAAACTTTTACCTCAATGCTATAGAAGTTTTAGCGGCTCGAACTTACCAATCAGTAATTGTCTACAACATTTATCCAGGAATTGATATTCACTTTGGAATAGATGGGAATGGCAATTTTAAATACGATTTTGTGATTGCCAACTGGGCTGAACTTTCGCTTCTCAAATTTAAAATTGAAGGAGCAACGGCAAAACTTGACAATGAATCCATAAAAATCAAAACAAATTTTGGAGTTTTGAGGGAGATAATCCCATACAGCTATCTTGAAAAAAGCGGCAAGTCAGTAAAAGTATTTTATAAAGATTATGGAGATGCCATATTTGGATTGGGTTCAGATGCTCTTGAATATGATGAAACTTTAATTATTGACCCAACACCAATTTTGAGTTGGGCTACTTATCACGGGGGTAGCAGTTTTGATCAGTATCTCAAAACCAGTATTGACAAGAATGGAAATATATATTCTGTGGGATGGACTTCAAGTACTTCAAACATTAGCACATCGGGTGCCTTTCAAACTTCTATTGCAGGCAGCACCGATGTAATGTTGTCAAAATTCGATATTTCAGGTAAGTTGATATGGAGCACTTATTATGGCGGAAGCGGGGCTGATGAGGGGCGAGCCATCACTCTTGACAACGCGGGTGGACTGTATATTGCAGGTGGGACGTATTCAACTTCAGGAATATCAACAAGCGGTTCGCATCAGGCCTCATCAGGTGGTAGTCTGGATGGTTTCATTGCTAAATTTAGCGAAAGTGGAAGTAGAATTTGGGGAACTTATTATGGAGGGTCGAGTCTCGAAGAATTTTATGGTGCTTGTGTAGATAGTTCTGGCGGACTCTATATCGTTGGCAAGACATCTTCTTCATCATCCATTGCTACAACTGGAGCTCACTCCACTTCTTATGCAGGAGGTGAAGATGCTGTGTTGATAAAATTGACCCAGACTGGTACAAGAGTCTGGGCTACCTATTTCGGGGGTAGTTTACAAGATATTGGTACGGAAGTGTGCATTGGAAAAAATAATGACATATACTTTACGGGACTTACTTATTCTTCATCGGCAGTTGCTTCTTCGGGCTCACATCAATCGTCTCTTGGCGGCAGCTATGATGCATTTCTGGCCAGATTTAATTCAACGGGAACAAGAATTTGGTCGACCTACATCGGGGCTTCAGGTGATGAAGTTGGATCATCAATAATTTTCAATAGAGTCGACCAGATAATGATTTCAGGAATGACAACTTCAACATCTGCAATAGCCACATCAGCGGCATACAAATCTACAAATTCAGGAGGTGAGGATGGTTACATTCAGACCTTTGATACAGCAGGAAAAAGGATTTATGGCACCTATCTTGGAGGAACTGGTAATGATCGCCTTGATGGATTATTGAACTTTCAAAACAGGTTTTGGATTGTTGGGGGCAGAACAACTTCAGGATCTGGCATTGCTACAGCCGATGGAATGCAAACCACCTATGGCGGAAATTCGGATTGTTTCCTAATGATTTTTGACACCTCCTTTGTCCTAAAGAACGGCACTTATTATGGAGGAAGTCAAACCGACTATCTGATTGATTTCGTGGTGCACGGGCCGAGTGTGATTATCACGGGCAGCACACAATCCACAAATGCTATTAGTACAACCTCTGCACATCAGACGACTTATGGTGGAGGAACCGACGGCTTTCTCGCTAAGTTAGATTATTCCTGTGGTTTCAATAATTATGTTTCAAAAGTAGTATCAGAGCCAAAGTGCTACCGCGATAGCAATGGGATTGCATTTGTTAAAGTTGTTGACGGGAAAAGTACTTACAGCTATTACTGGAAGACTACTCCTCCACAGTTTAAGGATACTGCTAATAATCTTCCAAAGGGAATTTACGAAGTCGTAATTACTGATTCCTCCGGTTGCAAAGACAGTATAAAAGTCATCGTTAATGAACCTGAACGGTTAAAGGCCTTCGTGAAGGACAGCGTTGATATTTCTTGCTATGGAAAAAAGGACGGAATGCTGGTCGCCGGATTTACCGGCGGGACGACCCCACCTAACTTTGAATGGAATACCATTCCTAAACAGCACTATGACACCCTTTGGGATGTCGGCAAGGGTTGGTATCAGTTGAAAATAACGGATGTCAATGGTTGCAAGGACAGTGCCTGGGCGGAAGTGAATGAACCCGACAGCCTGACATCGGCCATTAGCGGCTTCAAAAACCCAAGTTGTTACGGACTGAACGATGGATACATAGATGCAACAGTCAATGGAGGCACCAAACCTTATTCTTATACCTGGTCTGATTCAGTTGCCCAAAATACACCCTCAGCCTATAAACTGTCTGCCGGGTATTATGAAGTGGACATTAAGGACAAAAATGGTTGTAGAAGCAAGGTTGGTTATACCCTCACACAACCATCGCCCATCAATATTGGAATAGTAAACAGGGAAGATCCACGCTGCTTTAATGACAGTTCGGGACAAATATATACGAAGATTTCAGGCGGAACACCCGGTTATAAACTCGAATGGAATACCAACCCTGTAAGCAATGCTCCCAATTTATTAAAACTACCGGGGGGTATTTACAGGTTGACAGTAATGGATAGTTTGAATTGTGTTGAAACAAAAACGATTGTTCTCCGCGAGCCTGCTCCGCTGATACTCCGTTTCGACAGCATGATTTCGGTGAAATGCAAAGGAGAGAGCAATGGCTCTGTTTACCTGCAGGTAGCTGGTGGAAAACCGCAGTACGACATTTTCTGGCATCATGCCCCGTTGTCCACGGATCAGAGAATATCCGGTTTGAAGGCTGGCGTTTACAAAGTGACGGTCAGTGATTCATTTGGGTGTAAAGAGATTGACAGTATTCGAATAAATGAGCCCGATTCCGTTTTGGTAAAGGGTCAGATCAGGCATGTCAACTGTTTTGGCAACACTACCGGAGAAGTAACGGCATTCTTCTCGGGCGGCTTGAGTCCTTATAGTTGGATGTGGCAGCACGACAGCACTATCAGCACCCCTTATTTGTTCAAAGTAAAAGCGGGTAATTATACCATCAAAGTCAGCGACAAAAACAACTGCAGCAATGTGCTGCAGTTCATCGTAAGGGAGCCTTCGGCAGTGGATATAAAAGCGGAATTCATTAAAAACCTTTCCTGTTTCGAAGGAAGTGATGGTCGGATATCTGTTTCCGTTTCGGGGGGAACCACTCCTTTAACTTTGATCTGGAACACAAACCCTGTAAGTAATAATCTGACGATCGGTGCCCTCAAAGCAGGAACTTATAAAGCCCAACTGACGGATTCCTTCGGTTGTGCGGACAGTATTTCCATTTTACTCACCGAGCCAAAAGGTTTGAGCGGTTTTTTTGACAGCATTTTCTCGCCCTCCTGCTATATGAAGCCAGATGGCCGATCCATTTACAGGGCGAGCGGTGGAACCAAGCCCTATTCTTACTCGTTCGACAATGCACCCTTTCAGTTCGATTCACTTGTTTATAATGTCGGAGCTGGAAAAATATTCCTCAAACTCCTTGATGCAAATGGTTGCCTGTTAAAGGATTCATCGGTGCTGTTGCAACCGCAAATTTTAAAAGCAGCTGCAACGATCATTGATGTCCGCTGTTTCGGACTGGCTGATGGCAAAATCATCGTCAATGCCGATGGAGGAGTCAAGCCCTATAGCTACTTCTGGTATAACGCTGTGGGCAGTGATTCTGCGATGGCCGGGGGGCTCACGAAGGGGTTCTATTTTCTGAGAATTACGGACAGGAACAATTGCGTGTTAAATGACACTTTTACCATCACTCAACCAGAAAAATTAATACTGAAAATTGACCTGAGTCTGCCTGCCACCTGCTTTAACGGGAAAGACGGAATCGGATCGGCAAGTGCCACAGGAGGAACGGTGCCGTACAATTTTTTCTGGAATGGTGTGGTGAACGCCAGCGGACCTACCGCCACCAACCTGAGACCCGGGAATTACAAGGTCTTCGTGACCGACAAGAACGCTTGCCTCGATTCTGCCCTCACTTCCATTGGCAGACCTGAGCGGGTAACCGCAAGGATTGCCACTTCATCGAACCCTATTTGTGTTGGTGACAGCAATGGATCCGCCACCGGACAAGGTAGTCTGGGAGTTCCTCCCTATTCCTATTTATGGTCAAATGGAAGCCGGAATGCCACGGCCAAAGGATTAAAGAAGGGCAGCTATATTGTAGTTGTTTCTGATGCCTGCGGTGATACCTCGGTCGTATCAGTGACTATCAATGACCCGGAACCATTCGTTATTCATGATATTGTTGGCTTCCCGGTGGCAAAAATGAACTCCATCGAAAGTTTTTCCATTAAAGATTCAGCAGGATGGCAATATTTTTGGCAGGTTGAAAATGGCACCATCGTTTCCGGACAGAGTACCCCGGCGATCAATATCAAATGGGGCAGTGCCGATAAGGGTCGCATAACTGTTATAGTTACAAACCAATTGGGTTGTGTAGATGAAGCAAGTTTCAAGGTAACCCTCTTTGAAGAATGCATGTTCGTTTTCCCTAATCCGGCTCTCTTGGAAACAACTGTTTTTCTGCCTTTTCTTGTTGAAGGTGACCTACTTGAGCTAATTGACACTAAAGGGGCTATTTTAATGACCTTTCATCCTGAAAAAGTCAATACCATAAATGTGAAAGGTTTGGCATCAGATATTTACATCTTTCGGGCTGGCAAGTGCTACGTTAAGTTTATGAAACAACGATAAATGATACTCGTTGCTAATACGAAATTCAACCGAAAGGGTTTAGACGGATATTTCCTTTAAGGGCATTCAGGATACCGATCTTATAGTTTGTCAGTTAAATGCACAGTTAAATAAAGATTAGAAGAAGTTTCCTAAAGAATATTTTTTTAATATCCTCATTACAGTACCACTACTAAATAGGTCCAGATTAAGTTGTCTCTCAGAGTATTTTGTTAAATTCTTAAAAAAAGGCTCATTAGGAAATATTTGACTTCCTCTGTATGCATACATATAAGCAATTTCGTGATGTCTCTTGAGTGTGCTAAATAACCAAGCCAATACAAACTCTCTCGGTGAATCGCTTTCAATCTTTAATTTGTTCATATATGCAATCTCGGCCCAACCTGGCACATACTTGAAACCGTTAATAGCGATTTTTTTCGAGAATTTTGATCTAAAGATTGTTTGAAAAATTTCATTTGGCATCCTCAGAGGACCTTTAACACGAAAATTTAGTAAAAAAAATGTTCCTGTTTTATCAATGTAATTGAGCACATCGCTAATCTTATCTTCACCTTTATATGCATCAATAAAACCCGGTTCAAGTTCGACAAAGATTGTTTTATCCTGAATATGGGACTCTAATGATTTAAACAATCGCAAATCAGTACCTTGAGTATCACTTTTAAACCAATCAATATAATTGATATCTAAATCTCTGAATACCTGACGCAGCTCAACTACGTCAATGAGATTCTTTTTCTCCACATTGAATAATGCCGAAAATTGGTAATCGTTCA
>JAGVMN010000043.1 GCA_020053795.1 Bacteroidia bacterium
TCGGCTAACGAGGGACACAGAAAATGGTAATTTTGAGAAACAAAAGCTGTTTGACTAATTGTTTGATTTGTAACACTTTACAAAAACGTTAGTCAGAATTTCTTCGGCTAACGTGGGACGCAGAAAATGGTAATTTTGAGAAACAAAAGCTGTTTGACTAATTGTTTGATTTGTAACACTTTACAAAAAAGTTAGTCAGAATTTTTGGGCGACAGTGCAACCTTGAAACTGTGTGCATAAATCAGACATTTATTTCTTTACCTTTGACAAGACAATTTTGAATATGAAGTTACCACATCCAATACCATATCAAGGCAGTAAGCGAAACCTGGCTGACCAAATTTTGCGTTACTATCCTGACGACTTTAACCGACTTATTGAACCATTTGCAGGTTCGGCAGCTATTACGATTGCATCGGCTTACTACTTCAAGGCAAATCATTTTGTCATCAACGACATCAACCAACCGTTGACACAGCTTTGGGACAGCATCATCAACAATCCGAAGTCAATCATTAAGCACTACCACGACATTTGGCACGGACAACACGGCAACGAAGAAGAATATTATTACGAAATCCGCGACAAGTTTAACGACACTAAAAAGCCTGAATACTTGCTTTTTCTTTTGGCTAAATGTGTAAAGGCAGCAGTTCGTTACAACTCACAAGGCGGTTTTAATCAAAGCCCCGACAAAAGACGGCTTGGACGAAATCCTCAAATGATGAGAGATGATATTTTGAGAGTGTCGCAACTTCTCAAAGGCAAAACGGAAATTCATTCAACCGACTACACAAACATTGTTGACCTTGCAACCACTGACGATTTAATTTACATGGACCCACCTTATCAGGGAACGGGAATGAACGGTGGCTTCAATTATTCGAGCAACATTGAGTTTGACAATTTTGTAGTTTCACTTTTTGAACTCAACTACAAAGACATTCCATACATTTTAAGTTTTGACGGCAGAACAGGCGACAAAACTTTTGGTAATCCATTGCCAGAGAATTTACACCTAACAAAAATTGAAGTGAACGCAGGTCGTTCATCACAAGCAACACTTCTAAATCGTAATGAAATTACTTACGAAGCAATTTATCTTTCACCAGCCCTTGTTGCAAAAATTGATTTGCAAAAAGTAACAAGCAACCAAATTTATCAAGGAGAGCTTTTTGCAAACCATGAGTAAAACAAAATATCCGAAAGAATTTTTAGAACACATAAAATCCATAACGAACAAGAGGGCAAAAATCGTTATTGACCATATTCTGAAGCACGATTTCATAACGACTGAAGATTTAGAAACCACTTATGGATACAGCCATCCACCAAGAGCGGCAAGAGATGTTCGTGAAGCATGAATTCCGCTTATTACTTTCAATGTAAAATCAAAAGGCGGTAAATCAATTGCTGCTTACAAGTTTGGTGATGTTACCAAACTTCAACTCAACAGGATTGTAGGTAGAATTACCTTTCCAAAAGATTTTAAGAACAAACTTTATGAGTTAGGTAAAGGCAGATGCTATATCTGCAATGGAGAATTTGAAGAACGCTATCTGCAAGTTGACCACAGAGTTCCTTATGAAGTTGGTGGCGACACGGCAGACACAAGAAACATTGAGGACTTCATGCTTTTGTGTGGTTCATGCAACAGAGCAAAGTCATGGAGTTGTGAGCATTGCGACAACTGGAAAGCGGAAAAGAAACCCGCTTTGTGCATGGAGTGTTATTGGGGCAACCCGACCAACTACAATCACATTGCATTAAAATCATTCAGACGACTTGACTTGCATTGGACAGGTGACGAAGTAAAATATTATGACGCTATCAAAGTAGTCGCAGACCAGAACAAAATTGAGTTGCCCGACTTTGTTAAGAAAGTAATTGCCGACAAGACGAAGAAGCAAAACGGCTGGTAACAAGGGGTTTGCGATAGCGGGGGTTCCGTGCTCCGCAGACAAATTTGTGGTTAATCAAAGTTTGGTTCTCCGCACAACATTTTTGCTGAAAATCGCCACCTTCGCCAAGCCCGAAACCGTTAGCACCCATACTAAGACAGACAACAAATGAGGACATTTATAATCCTGACGACATTACTTCTGACATTTGGCTGTTCTAATAAGGACAACTTTAAAGGTTCAAACAATGATAGTTTACAAACAACATACATAGACACATTACAAACAGAAATTGATATACTGAATGGAAAAGTGCAATACATTGGCTTTATTGACAAATTCTATTTTTCTAATGACAATGAAGCATACATTGAACTGTATTTCATAAAAGACGAAACTAATGCTGACGAATACAACAAAATAGTAAAACTTGCTGATTCATTAATTTACCAGGACGATGAAAATAGCAGACATAAATTTCCAGACAATTTATCACCAAAATATTTTGACCTCAGGGGACTTTCAAAACTTAAAATCTACGATAACGACAACAAACTTTTTTGCAATGCTGAATTTCTTCGTGTAGAGTATTTAAACCAAAATATTTCATCTCCTTTTATCGCAGTATACAAGACGGAGAAAATAATCAAAGCTGACGGTTACTATGGTATAAGTAATTTCAATGGGACGTTTGAGAAAAAAAATTATACGATTTCAAAAGACACAGTGTTGACGCAAAACATACTGACAAAGCTTAACGAACAAAGACCATATTACGGACTCCAAAATAATGGAACCCACTTACACTTTTCAAACAACGACACAGTCCTCTCGGTGGTTAATTCAGAAAACTATGCTTACGTTTTATTGACAACCAACAAGTACTTTAAGGTTTTGTATAAAAGTCCTGACTTTGAAAACGTATCGGACTTAAGGATTATTCCTCTAACTAAAAATAAACTTCCTTATATTTTGACAAGGAATGTAAAACCAGAAACAGATGTAATGTGGGACAAATTATTGTATTTTAATTGGACAAAATATACAGCTACGAACAGACAACGGAATGAATAGTACGGGTGCTAACAGCACATTTGCAATAGGCGGGGTTTCGTGCTTCGCAGACAGCTTTGTGGTAGCCGAAAGTTTTGTGCTCCACATAAACATTAGTGGTAAAAAGCCCGCCCATCGCAAACCCCCGAAACGTTAGCGGTAACCAGTCCGCCGCCATTTCCAACACAAGCCAACACAAAGAAATTTTCTTTGATAAATTAATGTCACAAATGTAATATTGTAATATTGTATTAATAAATGGAGTCCAGAGACCATTTTAAAAACGGGGCGGATCCGAAAAGCCTAAGGAGTAGAGCATTAAAACTAAATTCTATGAAAAAGCATTTTCTTATTTCAATCTTAGTAATGATCACAACAACTATTGTGGTGATCTCTTGCACAAGTAGTAATAAGCCAGCCGGTAATAAGTTGACCAATAGTGATAAGACCTATACCGATGTAGAAATGGGCAATATGGAAAATCTTAAGAAGGCATATGCACTATTTTCATCTCATGATACAGCAATGTTTGATTATTTTGCTGACAGCATCATAGAACAGGGAAACCCCCCTACTATAGGTAAGAAAGCCCTTAAAGAATTTAATAAGGCATTCTGGGTTGGCTTCACAGACATTAGAGTTGATTTAGACACAAACAGAATCTTTGCTGCGGGTGATTATACTTTTGCTTCAGCATATGTTAGAGGCACAAATGATGGAGAGTTTCCGCCAATGGGATTATCAAAGACTGGCAAGAAGATTGATGTTGACTTTGTAGAAATAATAAAATGGGAAGGTGGTAAAGCAATACTCTCAATTCCATTAATGAATGAGCAGAAGATGATGCAACAGCTTGGTATGATTAAATAGATTATCCAAAGTGGACAAAACTGGATAGCTATAACAGCAGGTACATTAGATGGCTGCTTTGTAGTTTTGGAAAGTGTATTCTTCCAACTAAATTTGTCGTAGGTTGACAGTTTGTAGGCTCCGAAGCCGCCACCCAATATACCTGCAACCGTTAGCGGTCATTCCCCATTTTTCCGCAAGAAAATAATTTCTTCGGCTAACGAAAGCCGCCCGACATCAAAGCATGGCCATTAAATTTGCACCGGCTCATTGAAAGACTCTTTTAAACATTGGTGCGTAAAAACTCATGGGTCCTGCCGGTTGGAATGTAATATGCCTGAAAATTAAACAATCCGGTCTATATCAACCGGTTTCACTTTTAATTCCGGTAAGGTGTAATGCCCGGCATCCATTATTACACTTCAAATCATATACCTGCACCTACACTCTTTCCGCCGTCCACATAAATGGTTTGGCCGGTGATGAAATGGTTTTGATCCGACACAAGAAAGGCCACCATATTGGCGACATCCTCCGGTTTTCCCATGGTTTTTGTTGGCTGTGCGTCAATAAGTTTTTGCAAAACAGCCGCTTCCAGCTTTTGGGTGAGGGGCGTGTCAATCAAACCGGGGGCGATGGTATTGACCATAACATTATATCTTCCCAGTTCAAGGGCCAGAACTCTTGTCAGGGCCACCACACCGGCTTTTGAAGCTGAGTAATTTGACTGACCTGGATTGCCCAGCCATGCACGGGAAGAAATGTTAACGATATTACCGCACTTTTGATCTTTCATCACGCGGGCGGCTTCTCTGCACATGAGCCAGGTTCCCCTGAGATTCACATTGATGACGGCATCAAAATCTTCCAGAGTCATCTTCCAGATCACCTGATCGCGGATAATTCCGGCATTGTTCACCAGCACATCTATCGTTTCATGTTCCCTCCGGATTTTTTCAAATAAAGCTATGACGTCCTTTTCTTTGGTGATGTCAGCCTTGACAAAAAGTAACTTGCCTTTGCCAAACGCCGAATTCAACATTCTCCCTGATAGGCTATCGTTGTCAATGGCATAGACAAAATAGTCATCCCCAATCAACCTTTTGGTGATGGCTTTACCAATTCCTTTTGCAGCCCCGGTTACAATGGCAATTTTACTTTTCATACGCGATTGGTTTGTCAAGACATTCAGGGGGTATAGGTTCTTCTTTGGCCAATTCAGTGGTTTGGTAGCTGAGCGGTGGTTCCTGAGAGAAGTCGAAGGAAGTCGAAGTTACGAGTTGAAACAGTTTTCTACCATTGGCAACGGCGACAATTTTGGCCATGATTCCCAAGGCTATTTCTGCCGGTGAATTCTGTCCGATATCAAAACCCATCGGCATATCAACGCCTTCCAACCGGTCCATTGCTGCGATGTTTTGCTCTAAGAATCTTTTTTTTGTGATCAGGACTTTGCGTTTGCTTCCGATCATGCCCAGATAGGCATGTGGCTTATTGATGCAAAAGGCCAGTATTTCCCGGTCATATTCATGCAAATGGGTGCAAATGACGATATAGGTGCCGGTGTCAAAAACGATTTTTGAAAAAGCTTCCCTGTGACTCAGATAAATTTTCTCTGTTTCAGGGTCACCTGCTTTTTCAAGCATTTCATGGCGTTCGTCAATTAAAATAACTTTGAAATCGAGATTCCGGGCATAAACTGCCATTTGACTACCGATATGTCCTGCACCAAAAATGAGCAATTGATTTTGAGGTTTCATGGGTTCCATGAAGATTTGCATGGTTCCACCGCAGCACATTTGTTCTTTAAGCAATGCGTATTCCATCAGCTTTGGAAGTCCTGATTCATAAAGAAGCACAGCCTCCTCCATCACTTTTTTTTCGATGTTCCCGCCACCAATGGTTCCATATATTTTTCTGTTGATCCAAACCAGCATTTTTGCTCCTGCTTTAAGCGGTGTGCTACCGCTCGTATTCACCACAGTACACAGCACAACAGCTTCACGGTTTTTTATAGCCTCATTCAGGATTTCAGTTACTGATTTCATGGGCAAAATATTTCCGGTATTCCTTTTCTGTGTTGAGGTTGGCGTGGATTCGCGTATCTTCAATCTCCAATTCAACAGCACCATAAGCTTTCAAAATACCCCTGAGATTGGTATCCGGAGCAGAAACACGCCTGATATGCTCCAGTATTTCTGATGACAACAGAACAGGGTGTCCTTTTTCTCCGTTGCAAACCGGAACCACATATTTTCCGGGTTTCAGCATGGTTTTCATGCTTTCAATCAGTTCGGGCATGGTAAAGGGATTATCAATGTTTTGAATGAATGCCGAATCATCTTTTCCCACTGAATCTGCTCCAAGTTGAATGCTGGAATATCTTCCGGCTAAAGGATTATTATTTATTTTGACAGAAATTGAATTTTCACTTTTTTTTGTTTCAAGAATTGCTCCTACTTCATTTGCTATTGACTTGTTAATGATTAGAACAATTGTTTTTACTTGGGCATCTACGTAAACCTGAATCAGTTTTTCAAGAAATGTTTCGCCTTCAGGAAATCTCAGGAATGCTTTTGGTTGACCAAATCGCTCCGAAATGCCTGCTGCCAGAATGATAGCCGAAATCTTTTCGCCTTGATATTGATCAACCGAATTCATCATGATATAGTCAATGATCAGATATAGTCAGCCTTTTCCGTTTTTTTTAGTGGCTTTTGTTCGTCGCCCCAAAAGGGTTTTCTTTTTTCCAGAAAGGCATTGATGCCTTCATTTGCATCAGGTGTTTCCATCAATTGGTTGATATATAGGCTTTCCAACTGTGGCAGAAAATTCGTCAGCAGGTGATTGAATTTTGCCCTAGAAGCCTTGACTGCGAATCTTAATGAGGTGGCACTTTTAAGAACGATGTACTGCTCTATCCACTCCTGCAATCCCAGTTCCATTTCGGTGCCATTTGAAAACAACTCGTTTACAAGACCAATGGATTTTGCCTCATCTGCTGAAATTATTTTTCCTGTGATCAGCAGTTCTTCGGCACGTGCCAACCCGATTTTCTCTGGAAGGATTACAGAGGCAGGAGGAGCGAAAACGCCGAGATTAATTTCAGGCTGACCTAATTTTGCAGTTCGGTCGGCAAATATAAAATTGCACATGAGGGCCAGTTCCATACCTCCGCCAAGACATTGACCGGATATCTTTGCCAGAGTTGGAATAGACAATTCCTTTAAGGTGTAAAACAAGCAATGGAAATTGCGAAGCATGACGGCAGCCATGTCTTTTTGATGTTCTTCGACACTGGCCCCAAAGGAAAAGTGCTTTCCGGCTCCTTCAAATACCATCAGTTTCAACTTACTGTTGCCAAGAAAACTGTTGAGTGTTTTTTGCAAATCCTCCATCATGATGTGATCGAGGATGTTGGCTTTGCCATCGTCAAAAATGATTCTGGCGACGGTGCTTTCGTGTGTGAATTGAATTCTTATTTTTTCCATGATTTAACTCATTATGTTTTGAAATTGCGGAGAAATGGCTTCGTGCAGTTCATCGTTCCACTCATGACCTTCTGCCAGCAACTGCCGAAGTTTTATGAAATCTATTTCGCGGTTTTCCTTTGGGCCTTCGTTAAAAGCCCTGAACCCCGCTTTGGCTTCTGTCATCATATTTAAGGCGAGCCATTCGCGGCTACCTTCTTTGTTCTTGTCCCAATGTTCGAGCTTAAATTTCCGAACCTCTGTAATTGACTTGTTCATGCAATTAGGGAAGGTATGGAGGATTTTGGCAATTAGTTTATTGGTTAATGCATCCAGCATCGAAAGATCAATTTCTCCCGAAGCCATTAGTTCTTTGGCCTTCTTCAATTCCTCTCCCGTTTTCATCGTTCCAAAAACAATCCGGCCGTATTCATCAACAATTTTGTCAATCACAACCATGGGGTTTGGAATAAACTTTCCGTCAACTTTCAGCACAGGGGCGATGTCGGTTATCACCCCGAAATAATAAGCCTGATGGGCCGACCAGGGTTCACAAAGGGTGAGAGAAGCCATCGCCCGCTCTACCCCAACATACAGCGGAAGAAAATCAGTTGCCCCTCCTATTGCTGCACTACCGTGCTTGGGCCCCGCCTGTCCGAAACGGGCCATATCGCTGGCAATGCTGAAATCACAAGCCATACCTATTTCCTGTCCGCCCCCGATACGCATCCCGTTCACCCGACATATCACTGGTTTTTCGCATTTCAGAATAGCACTAACCATATCGTTGAAAAGCCGCATGTACTGTGAATACTCCTGTGGGTTTCCGGCATAGTACTCAGCATATTCTTTGGTGTTACCTCCTGTGCAGAAAGCTTTGTCACCCACTCCCGTAAATACCACGGCCACAACAGACCTGTCGTTGGAAGCTTCGCCAAAGGCCAGAATGATTTCCTTGACTGCTGCCGTCGTATAAGAGTTGTACTGTTTGGGATTGTTGAGAATGATCCAGGCGTTGTATAAATCCGAAACAGAATTGCCATCGTGATTCAGGCATGGCCGCTTTTCGAAAAGGATTTCTGTGTAATCTGTTTCAACGAGGTTGTGATTTTTCGTTTGCATATAGTGTGGTGTTCAGTTAAAATCGGGAATAAGAATGGATCGTTTGCTGTATTTATGCTTCAAAGTGTTTTTGAAAACTTCATTGATTTTTGACAACGGGAAGGTTTCAATGAACTGCGATATCTTGAGTTTATCCGAGGCAATGAGGTCCAGCACTTCCGGATACAACTCGGCCCGGCAGCCCCAGGTACCAATCAGCTTGGCGTCAAAAGCCATCAGGTTGCTGAGTCGCACTTCCACTTTATCCATCGTAAATCCGACAATGGACAGTGTTGAGGCAAAAGTGACCAGGTTGAAGGCCAAATCCTGTCCGGCTTTGGTTCCGCTGATCTCAAATATCTTCCAGCCAAACTTCGGAGCACTAATCTCTTTGGCCAGTTCTTTTACTTTTTCTTTGATAGTTTTGGAATCAAGGCCCGTAATATTGAGGGTAGCGTCAACACCGTTGTCTTTCGCGGTTTGGAGTTTTTCGTCGTTCAGATCAAGGGCAATAACTTTGGCCCCGAATATTTTAGCGATGAGTGCTCCATAGACGCCAACGCCACCAACGCCAATAACAATAGCCAAATCACCCGCTTCCAGTTCAGATTTTTTGATGACCTGATAAGGTGTTGAAATGGCATCGGCAATGACAGCCAGATGTTCCAAAGGATATTTTTTTAAAACGGATTCCGGAACAGGACACAGAAACTTCGAAGGCACTTTGATATGTGAAGCAAAGCCTCCGTGAAAATCGTTGCCGGGCATTAGTTGGTTGCGGCAAATATTGCTTCTGCCATTTCTGCAAAAATCACAGTCACCACAAGGCAACACCGCCGGAATGATCACAGGTTTGTTCAGCCATTGATCATCTCCTGCTATTACGATTCCGCTGATTTCATGGCCAAGGGTCAATGGCAACGCATGTTTGGTTTGCACCCCATAATGCCAGAAACTCAAATCGGTATGGCAAACCCCGCAACCGGCTATTTTTACCAATACTTCTCCTGCCTTCAGTTCCGGAAAATCGCTTTCTGTCAATTGAAACGCAGCATCAAGTTCCTTCATTTGCCATTGAAATATCTTACCCATAAAGCCGATTTTGTTTGTAAAATTAGCGGCAAAGGCTTTATCGAAAAATGACGGATGTCACTTTTGAAGGGGTATTGTGTCAGGTGGTGATATTAAGAATTCGTGACTTTAATTATTGAGCTTTTCTTTTTTAGGTTGGTAGGTGTTCCACTCCAACAACATCATTTTTGATAATCAGAGTTGGAACTGTTCGTCATCAATCTTTTTGCAAAACGACTCTGAATATGTTTCAAAAGCAAGTTTAATGTGTCTGTATTGAATACCCGGATGTATAGAAAACAATTAACCAATGCCTGTGGATTATTGCCGACCGTGCAAAACACTTAAATGCCTATTTTTGAAAATAGATGCAACCAAAGAGGTTTTATTCAGACCAATGAGCAAAGATTTGAATTTGGATAATGAGGAATTTCTCATTGAAGCCTGCATCAATCAAGACCCAAAAGCTCAGAAGTATTTATTTGATAAATATGCTTCGAGGATGCTTGGTGTTTGTAGCCGTTATTGCCGAAACCTTGATGACGCCCGCGATGCTATGCAAGACGGATATGTCAAGATATTCAGCATTATTTCTAAATTCAACAGGCAAAGCAAACTCGAAACCTGGATGACAAGGGTGATGATGAATACGGCCATAGATCATTACAAAAAGGAGAGCAAATTTGTTTTATTCGAGTCCGGAGAAGATGTGTTGAAGTATAAAAAAGACACAGAAGAAGATTATATTTTATTAGCTGAAGAAATTGAAGATATAAGTCAGGAGCAAATGTTAAAAGTGATAAGTGAACTGCCCGATGGTTATCGGGTAGTTTTTAATATGTATGCCATTGAAGGTTTGAGTCACAGGGATATTTCCAATCATCTGGGAATTTCAGAAGGCACTTCTAAATCGCAATTGGCGAGAGCCAAAAAGTATTTGAGAGATAAATTTTTAGAAAAGGGATTGATTGGAAGATAAGGAGCGAAATATAGAAGATTTGTTCAGGCGTAAACTGGAGGGCTTTGAGATAAAAGCAACAGAAGCGGATTGGGATGCCATAATGGGCAAAATGCCCATGGTGCCGGCTAAACGACGCTTCGTTTGGTGGTATTGGCTCAGTGGAATTACGGGTGTGTTGGTGGCTCTGTTCATGATTTTCAAGCCGATGAACTCATTCCAAACACTCACATACACCAATCAGAAGAGTGTTGTATCAGAACCTTTAAGAAAGACTTCAAAGAAAGTTGAATCTGCATCAAATAAACATAATCTAAAAAATCAAACGAAAGAAAAGATTGACAAATCCGGCAACCTTACCAAAAGGCTACAATCTTCCCGAAAAGCTGTTTCAGGAAATCAATCAAATGCAAAAAGCACAGGAAAACAGGACAATGGAAGAAACAGACGAAACCACTACAAAGCTGAAATTGAAAAATCGGATGTTTCAAATCACAAAACCAACATACCCAAAATAGTTGATAGCCCTGTTGAAATAGCCAAACCCGAAATTCTTATACTTGATATTTCACCACGTCGCCCAAAATTCGACTGGCTGACCTTTGATGTAATGGCTTTGAATTTAATTGCTTTAAATCACCCGGCGTTTGCTTTAAAAAAAGAACCAATTGACAAGCCCAACTCAATGAACCTTAACTTTGCCGTTGGACCATATATTAGTCTAAACAGATATAAACAAGAAACCACTTCAAAAGATGCAGACTACGACAAATATAGGAAAGGAACCGAAAAACCAGCCATCATGCCTGATATTGGAGTGAAGATTACCGGAAAGTATCAAAACCTTATTTTTAACAGCGGATTGATTTTGGGTTTCAAAGGTCAGCAAACCGCCGGTTTGGTAAATCACAGAATTTATGATTCTGTGCCTGTATTCAATCCAGATTCTGTTCTGATTGATTACTTTAGGTTTAACTATAGAGACACTTCCACCAGGCTTAGGGAGAACAACCGCTATTCCTATTTTGAAATTCCGCTGAACATTGGGTACTCCGTCAGGGTAAATAAGAAGAACAATATTTCGTTAACCGGCGGTGCAACGCTAAGTATGTTAATCGGCTCTAAGGGGAAAATCATTGCTCCAAATGCACCTAATTATACCTTAGCCGAAAATGACAACACCGATCTTTTCTTTTATAACCGAATGCTGACGAGTTGGCAGGCAGCCATTGGGCATACTTATCAATTGACGGAAACAATAACATGGAATACCAACATACAATACCGGTCAACCCTTGGAAATATTTACAGCAAGAATTATCCGGTGAAAATGAATTGGAACAATATGGGCATTAACACTTCGCTGACTTTTAAAATCGGCAGGTAAAAACAATTGACTATGAAATCGAAGATTCACGAATTCCAAAAAAAGAAAAATAGGTTCACGAGTATAAAAATCAGTAGTCTATTGTTACTACTGACTGCTCTTTTGGCAACAGCGGTAGTAAACGCTCAGATATGGAAACCACTCGACAACGGTTTGCCATATACTCCATTGGCCATGTCTTCCGACAGGCATAATCTCTATGTACTTTATACAAAAGATTTTGATGGCCGCGGTGGCAAAATTTATGAGGTGTCCATCTGGAACGGCAGTTATTGGAAAACCCTGCCTTCTTTCACTACAGATTCGGCGTATTCAGAAATAACCAGAATTAAATTTTTTAACGGTTTCCTTTATATGAGCGGCCGATTTACAGAGGTAAAAGGATTGACCAATGCCAGAAATATTCTTCGCTGGAATTTTGTTTCCAGATCATATGAAAGTATCACTCCTGAAAAGCAGGTTCAGGGTGATTTTTTGGTAATTACCGATATGGATGTTTATGACAATAAATTATTTGTAGTGGGCGAATTTTCAAACATTCAGGCAAGGAAGGTCAAAAATATAGTTCAATTTGATGGGAAAGATTGGCTCGAACCCAATACTGCTCTCAGCAATCTGAATGGGAACGGAACTATTTACGATATCGAAGTGTATAAAGACACCCTCTTTTTTGGTGGTACCTTTACAAAAATTGGGTCGAAACCTTCTAATTATTTTGCGGCTTACGCCAATGGTAATTGGGTAACTTATTCAAGCAATACGATCAAAGTACTGAAGATGGATAACAGCATAGACCAGCTTTATATATATGGATCAACGACTATCAATCCGGCCAATGGATTTTTCAAATTAAGGAATGGTATCATCGAAAACACAATGAAGGGCATTGAGGAATTCAAGAGTTATTCTGATATGGCTGTTTTTGACGGTTCGCTTTGGGCCTGTGGTAGTTTCTATCTTAGCAATGACCCAAACAACGCACAAAGTCTCATTCAACTGAAAAATGAGGTTTGGGAATCAAGTTCCATTCCCAGTATCAATGACCCTAAGGTTTTAGATAACTTTAACGGGAAAATTATTGTTGGCGGTAAATTCAAATATTACGATAAAATACTTTTGAATGGAATTGCAGAGTTCGACACTAAGTCAAATCGGATAAGTGGTAGGGTTTTCAATGACATCAGTGGCGATTGCCAGTACTCTGCTCCCGATGCACTTATGAGCGACAGATATGTGGTGATCAATCCTGGAAATCAGGTTATCAAGTTAGATTTGCATGGTAATTATGAGACCTATGTGCCTGAGGGTACATATTATATCTCTGTTCAGGAGAAAAAATACTGGAAGAACACAGCATGTAGTAAACCGACACAAATCGTTTCTGTTAACAGGGGAGATATAGCCGATTCTATTGATTTCCCATTGGAAATTGAGAGGAATATCAGTGATGTGAGGATCAACATTACCAATTATGGCGGTTGGGTCACTAAGCGAGGCAAGGTCAATCTCTATGTTATTACTTATGAAAACATAGGTTCAAATTTTATCGAGAAAGGAACCTTAAAGATGAAGCTTGACCCCAATATTAAGGAAATTAAATCTTCACCGCCTTATCTTGGCAAGGAACAAAATATTATCAATTGGCAATACGAAAATCTGAAGTCGGGCGATCTCAGAAAAATTCTGGTTTATGCCACTATCCCTCAGGAATTCCCGAATGAAAAAATGCAGTTCTCAACATTCATTGACGGCGGGTCGAGCGAACAGTCCATTATTGACAATACAGATACACTTAATCAGCAAGTGACCAACACCGATGCCCCGGAATTTAGCAAACAAGTATTTCCTGCCCCTTCTTTTCCCGATTCCGTAACTTATATTACGCCAGACAAACAGTATCTTACTTATGTTATATCCTTTGCCAATTTTGGAAATTCCCTCGTTAATAATGTTTTTGTGATTGACACCATTGACCTGAATGTGGATATGCAATACATTCAAGAAATCGGATCAAGCCATCCTTATACAACTAAAGTGATTAGCGGCCCTCCGGGCAGCAATTATGGTGTGTTGGTCTGGACTTTTATGAATGCCAATCTTAAACCAAATCCAGGCAGAGCCAGCGATTTTATTGGCGATAAAGGTTTCATTTCTTTCAAAGTGAAACTGAAAAGCTCCTTGTCTGATAATACCGTGATTAAGAACAAAGCGGATGTCATTTATGACTACAGCGATTTTAACACCACTAATACTGTATATTCGCAGGTAGATTTTTCTCTTGGTATTGGACAATTAGCCGATTACAATAACGCGGCAATGAAACTGTTTCCCAACCCTGCCCGGAATCTCCTTACTATAGAAACAGAACTTCAAACAGGCTTTGATTGGATCATTTACGATATCAGAGGCATAGAATTAATGAAAGGACTGAGCACCAATTCATCATATACAGCCGATCTTTCTGAATTGAGCATTGGTATGTATATTTTGAAAGTTGTTGATGGGAATCAGAAAATTTCTACCGGACGTTTTTTGAAGGCACATTGAGTTCGGCAGCCAAAAATTCTGCTGTATATCCTTTCTTCTTTTTAACAATTTCTTCCGGCGTTCCGGTGGCAATGATATATCCACCGCCTTTGCCACCCTCAGGCCCGATGTCAATAACATGGTCTGCCACTTTGATGACATCCAGATTATGTTCGATCACCAGAATGGTATTCCCTTTATCTGCCAATTCGTTCAGTACTAACAACAATTGCCTGATGTCATCAAAATGCAATCCGGTTGTGGGTTCGTCAAGAAGATAAAAAGTATTTCCGGTTCCGATTTTTGACAACTCAGTTGCAAGCTTCACCCTTTGAGCTTCGCCACCCGAAACTGTTGTAGAAGATTGTCCTAAAGTGATATATCCCAAACCAACATTTTCCAAAGCTTTTATCTTGCGGAATAAGGCCGGTACAGCCTCAAAAAACACAACAGCTTCCTCCACACTCATGCTCAAAACATCACTGATGGATTTTCCTTTGTAACGAACTTCTAAAGTTTCGCGATTGTAACGTTTTCCCTGGCAGGTTTCACATTCTACTTCTACATCGGGCAAAAAATTCATTTCCATAATCTTTCTGCCTCCTCCCAGGCAGGTCTCGCATCGACCCCCTTTTACATTAAAAGAAAATCTTCCTGGCTGATAACCTCTTATTTTAGCTTCGGGAAGGGAAGAAAAGAGATTTCGGATTTCGGTAAAAAAACCTACATAGGTTGCCGGATTTGATCTTGGGGTTCTTCCAATGGGTGACTGGTCAATCCGGATAACCTTATCAATATGCTCCAATCCTTTAATCTTGCTGTATGACAAAGGCTTTCTATGTGAATCATAAACATGATGAGCCAGTATTGGGTAAAGGGTTTCATTAACTAAAGTTGATTTGCCGGAGCCTGAAACGCCGGTTACGCAGATAAATTTCCCCAACGGAAATTCTACATCAACGTTCTTGAGATTATTGCCGTTACATCCCGAAATCTTCAAATATTTCCCACTGCCATGCCTCCTCTTTTCAGGAATTTCAATCCGAACCTCGCCTGAAATGTATTGTGCCGTCAAAGTTCCGCTATGCTGCATTTCTTCCCATGGTCCATGGGCAACTATTCTGCCACCGTGAAATCCGGCTTTTGGGCCAATATCTACCACATAATCGCTGTGTAGAATCATGTCTTTATCATGCTCAACCACCACCACAGAATTGCCCAAATCCCGAAGCTTTTTAAGAGAATCTATCAACCGGTGGTTGTCACGCTGATGCAAGCCAATGCTTGGTTCATCCAAAATATATAAGACTTCTTCAAGCTGTGAACCGATTTGAGTTGCCAGTCTGATGCGTTGTGCCTCGCCTCCCGACAAAGTTCTCGACGGATTGTTCAGGCTCAGATAATCCAGCCCCACCCCTTCCAGAAACTGAACCCTGTTGCGAATTTCTTTCAGAATTTCGGCAGCAATGATGAGTTGTCGCTCTGTTAGTCGTTCTTCTAACCCCATTAACCAAGCACCCAACTCCCCTATACTCATTCTGGCTAACCGGGCAATATTGGTATCGTCAATTTTATAATGGAGAGCTTCCTTTTTCAGGCGATCGCCATGACATACCGGACATTCGACAAGGGTCATAAACTCCTCCGCCCACTGGAAAAGGCTGTCCTGACTTTTTTCCAGATATGCGTTGGTGATCATCGGGATAACTCCTTTGAAAGTAGATTCGAACGTCTGCTTTCCCCCACCTGAATAAGTATATTCTACCTCAAACTTTACAGCGGTTCCATGCATGATGGCATTCATCGCCTCCTCACTTAAATTTGAAATTGGATCTGCAAGGCTAAACTTCAATTTCTTACTCAACGCTCTGAGTTGGGTAAAAGTCCAGTTCTCGCGAAAGGGTCCCAATGGAGCTATTCCACCTTTGTTGATGCTTAGAGATTGATCGGGGATGATGTTATTTAGGGCGATCTCTGAAATGGTTCCAAGTCCATCGCAATTTGGGCAAGCCCCATAAGGGGAGTTAAATGAAAAACTGTTAGGTTGAGGCTCATCATAAGAAAGCCCACTCTCTACATCCATTAAAAACTTACTGAAGTGATGCATCTTGTCATCATCGGTTTCATGAATCATGATAATTCCCTTTCCGGATTTCAGGGCAAGCTTTACGCCATCAGAGATTCTCGATCGGTTAGCCGATTCAGGGTCGAGTCTGTCCACTACCAGTTCTATATCGTGAATCTTATACCGTACCAATTGCATCCCTTTTTTCAGCGGCATCATTTCGCCGTCAACCCTCACACGGCCATAACCTTGTTTGATCAATTGTTCGAAAAGTTCCCGGTAATGTCCTTTTCTACCTTTGATTAAGGGGGCCAAAATGGAAAAACGCTTCAAAGAATATTTGTCGAGAATGGTATTGATAATCTGGTCTTCAGAGTATCGAACCATTTTGTTGCCTGAAATATACGAATAAGCCTCACCTGCCCGGGCAAACAATAACCTCAGAAAATCGTAAACCTCAGTGATGGTTCCAACAGTAGATCGCGGATTCTTGCTAACCGTCTTTTGTTCAATGGAAATTACCGGACTCAATCCGTCAATTTTGTCCACATCGGGTCGTTTCATTTCACCGATAAATTGACGGGCATACGCCGAAAAACTCTCCATATATCGTCGTTGACCTTCGGCAAAAATCGTATCGAAAGCCAAAGAGGATTTTCCGCTGCCACTCAAGCCGGTGAATACAACCAATTGATACCTTGGGATTCTCAAATCAAAATTCTTGAGATTGTGTTCCCTTGCACCGAATACTTCTATATATCCGTGTTCATCTGTATGAATTGGTTTTGTCAAGTTTGAAAAATTGCCGCCAAATTTAAGTATGCAATTCCTCAACACCTAACATATATCAACTCTTATTTTTATGGGTCTGCAGAAAAGTTCAAACAAAATATGCTTGCGACAAAAATCATTTTTTTAGTCAATCCAACGCACTTACTTTGCACTTCTTTTTAAAAAGTAACAGAAATGAGTTAATGAAAAACAAGTATAAAGACCTCATCGAACAAACCTTCTTTTTCCCACAGGACGACTTCAAACTGGATTCTGACAACCATCTTGAATTCCATGGAATATCCCTGATGGACCTGATCAAACAGTATGGCACGCCATTGAAATTCACTTATCTGCCCAAAATATCAGAGAACATAAGAAAGGCAAAAACATGGTTCAATGTTGCTATGGCCAAAGCTGATTATAAGGCCAAATATCACTATTGCTACTGCACGAAAAGCTCACACTTCTATTTCGTATTGGAAGAAGCATTGAAGAACGAAATTCACATTGAGACTTCTTCGGCCTTTGATTTGGAAATCATCATGTCGTTATATCAGGAGGGCAAGATTTCAAAAAACCAATACATCATTTGTAACGGATTTAAGACGGAGACATACCTCGACAAGATTTCTACCCTCATCAACAAGGGATTTGAGAACACTTATCCGATTATGGATAACACCAAAGAGATTGAAACCCTTTCTCAGATCATCAAGGGCAAATTCAAAGTCGGTATCAGAATAGCCGCAGAGGAAGAACCCAAATTTGAGTTTTATACCTCCCGCCTGGGAATCGGGTACAAAGACATCGTTCCCTTTTATAAGCAAAAGTTGAAACCAAACAAAAATGTAGAGGTAAAAATGCTCCACTTCTTCATCAACACGGGTATTGCCGACACGGCATACTACTGGAACGAATTGCACAAATGCCTTCGGGTTTATTGCGAATTGAAAAAGGTTTGCCCTGAACTCGATTCGCTGAATATCGGCGGTGGGTTTCCCATTAAGAACTCTTTGAGCTTCGACTATGACTATGATTACATGGCCGAGGAAATCATCAAACAGATCAAACAGGTATGCACCGAGAATAACGTTCCAGAACCTGATATCTTCACGGAGTTTGGCTCATTTACCGTTGGTGAAAGCGGCGGGGCCATTTTTTCTGTATTGTCGCAAAAGTTGCAAAACGACCGCGAGAAATGGAACATGATTGACAGCAGTTTTATGACGACCCTGCCCGATAGCTGGGCCATCAACAAAAGGTTTATCCTCTTGCCAATCAACGGCTGGGACAATACTTACGAGCGGGTGCTATTGGGCGGACTGACCTGTGACAGCGACGATTATTACAACTCCGAGCAGCATGTAAACGCCATTTATCTCCCGCAATACGATCCCGATGAGCCGCTCTACCTGGGCTTCTTTAATACAGGAGCATACCAGGAATCACTGGCCGGATACGGCGGCATACAACATTGTTTGATTCCGGCACCCAAGCACATCATCATTGGCCGCGACGAAGACGGTGAAATTTATACCCGTATCTTTTCCAAAGAGCAGAGCTACAAAAGCATGATGAAGACGCTGGGGTATTAATTAGGGTCTGCTGGTTAATATCTTGTTTACGATAAATACTGGAAAAATCGTGATTTTTGCTTAAACCAAGTGCATAACAATATGGCAAAA
>JAGVMN010000073.1 GCA_020053795.1 Bacteroidia bacterium
AACGGCTCCAATGGTCATGTACAAAGAATTACAAACCTGAGAATGTGTGCCGTTACAATAAGGTGCCTGAGCTATTGCTGTGTTGAACAGCGAAAGCATGAGAGCGATAAACAACATTAACCCGTTAAACCGGAAAAATGTTGAGAATGATTTCTGAGTTGATTTTCTTTTCATGATTCTTACTTTTAGTAAATTGAGATTCTAAATTTATCGTTCACAATTATATGTGACTTCATTTGAATAGACACCATAAAATAAAAAGGTTGCAGAGGTGTTTTTGAATTCTTTTTGATGAGAAATTACAACACGCACAAAATGAACCTAATAGAATGGAAATGGAATGGGAAATGTTTACAATGGTCTGAATAATTGACATATTTATGACAAAAGTGGGCCTTGGATGTCTTGAAATTTGAGGAAAATGAAGGAAAATCAGAAGACCATTTTGATGGTTACTTTGATTTTAATGACAATCATGGCCATTATTGAGCAATATTGGTTTTTGAAATTTTGATTTGAGACCCCAACATATTTTCATAATAATTCACATAGGTTATTTTAGCAAGTTCAAAAAGAAACTTGAGTTTGCTGAATGATAATGACCGGATTTTTTAATCTGTGGTCAAATTAAGGCCTGCAACCGGTTATTGACATAAGTATTCCTTTTTAGGAAGAGTTTTTCGTAAATGGCAAAAACAGAAAGCCTTTCATATAATAGTCTAAAAATGTATAATCGCTGAGTGTTAAAAATGAAAAACAATCAAGGCATTTTCGAAGCAATTTATAAGGCACTAAATCTGGAGCAAAAAAAAGCAGTGGACCACATTGAGGGACCGGTTATGGTAATTGCCGGACCGGGGACGGGGAAGACCCAAATTATTGCGGGACGTATTGCGAATATCCTTACGAGAACTGATGCTCAAGCCGAAAATATACTTTGTTTGACTTTCACTGACGCCGGTGCGGTTAACATGAGAAAAAGACTTGTGGCCTTCATTGGAACCGAAGCATATAAGGTGGGCATTCATACGTTTCATTCTTTCTGCAATCTGGTCATTCAGGAAAATAAAGATTTTTTCGATCATCTTGACTTAGCTGCAGCATCTGAACTTGAGAAGTATGAATCGGTGAAATATATCCTGGACCATCTGATTGTTAACGATCCCTTAAAGAGGATAAAAGGTTTGATTTACATGGATACTGTTTCGTTATTGAAACTTTTTCAAACCATGAAACGGGAGCATTTGACCGGAGAAAATCTTTTGAAACGGATAGATGACTACATAAAATATATGTATGAGTCGCCCGATTTTCGCTACAAACGTAAATTTGGTCATTATAACATTGGAGATTTAAAACAAACCGACATAGCAGCAAACTTAAAAAAACTGGAACGCATCAAATCTGCCATCAATCTATTTGACTTATACAATGCAAGATTAAAAGACATTCAACGATATGATTTTGATGATATGATATTATGGGTTTTAGACCTTTTCGAAAAAACCCCCAACGTGCTTAGTCGTTATCAGGAGAAATTTCTTTATGTGCTGGTCGATGAATTTCAAGACACCAACATGGCTCAGAATCAAATATTAAACCATCTGACTGCTTTTTGGGATGCTCCGAATCTATTTGCAGTGGGCGATGATGATCAGGCAATATATCGCTTTCAGGGAGCCGACCTCTCAAATATTATTCGATATCAACAGCAGTATGCCGATTATATCTGCAATATTTCGTTAACGGAAAATTACCGTTCAAGTCAGTCAATATTAGACGCGGCTTCAGTGGTGATAGATTTTAATGAAGATAGGCTGGTAAAAAAACTTCCCAACTTGAGTAAGAAATTGACAGCCGCAAATCCGGAATTAAAGGAACTGAGCAATCGGCCAATAATTATCAAATATACCGACCCTTATGCAGAAACTGTGGCCATTGCCCATCAAATAGAAAATCTTTTAAATCAAAAAATTGATCACAAAGAAATTGCCGTTATTTATCGTAAACACAAACAGGCTGAGTGTTTGATAAAGTACTTTTTCGAAAAAAAAATTCCATATAATCTGTTGAAAAGATCAAATATTCTGGAGTTTCCGGTAGTAATAAAACTTCTCACAATTTTAGAATATTTGGTTTCTGAAATCCGAATTCCCTTTAGTGGTCAAAACTTGTTGTTCAAAATTCTTCATTTCGAAGAATTTGAAATTGATGCTTTATGCATTGCTAAGCTCAGTCAATATTTCAATCAAAATAAATCAACATGGCGGGAAGGGCTTCAAAAATTAAAAGAGGAAATTCCGGATTTTTTACAAAAAGGCGAATTGCTTCAAAAAATAATCATAGCCTCAGATTTTTTGGAATCGTGGATCAAAGAATCGCAGAATAGTACGGTAGCCATCCTATTTGAGAAAATAATAAGCGATGGTGGATTTCTGACAAATGCACTAATAGGAGGCGACAGATATGAAACATTGGAAGCCCTTAAAACATTGTTTTCTTTTGTTAAGGAAGAGACAGATCGGAGAAAAAACCTTACGATGTTTGATTTGCTGGAGACATTTGGTGAGATGGTTTCTTACCAGATCAATATACCGCTTGAAAACTATTTCGCCAATAACAATGGCGTTAGCTTGATGACAGCCCATGGTTCCAAAGGGCTGGAATTCGAATATGTGTTTATTATTGATTGCAATAAAGACGATTGGGAAAAAGAAATTGAGCGGAGCAATTTCAGTTTGAGTCTGCTGTTTCCAAGAATAAGTCCGGAAAATATGATCGAAGACAACCGCCGCTTGTTTTATGTCGCACTTACAAGGGCTAAAAAATTCCTTCAGGTTTCTTACCACGAACAAAATGAAAAAGGCAAAGATTTATCGCCTGCCAGGTTTGTGGTTGAATTGGAAAACAGCGGTTACGCAAAGGTTGAAACGGCAATGGTGACAAATGAGGAAAGAATCAAATTTATGTCCTGCTTTGTTCAAAATAAGAGCCAGCCAAAAATTGATCTGATTGATGACAATATTCTCTCCTCAATATTGAATGATTATTCTCTAAGTGCGACGCATCTTAATTCATACTTAAGATGCCCCTTGAGCTTTTATTTCAATCAAATTTTAAAGGTTCCGGCTGCCAAGAATGAAAATATGGGATTTGGTTCTGTTGTTCATGGTACATTGGAATTCATTATTAAAAAAAAGAATGAAACCGGAATATATCCGGATACAGCAGAGGTAATTCAATCACTTGAATATAATATGTTGCGACAAAGAGGATCTTTTACTGAGGCATCTTTTCGCAGATTTATGGACTATGGGAAAGATATTATCCCAAAGTATTATTCATATTGGCTTGAAGACTGGAAAAAAACCAAAGAGGTTTTATCAGAAAAAAGAATCTTAAGGGCGGTTGCTTATGACATACCTATAAATGGTATTCTGGATAAGATAATAATTGAAAATGGAAAGGTGACAGTTGTTGATTATAAGACCGGCAAATACACCCACGCAAAATTAAAGTTGAAACCACCGGACTATAATAAACCATCAACTGCTTTTGAATCACAATTCGGTGGTGATTATTGGAGGCAAATCATGTTTTATAAAATTCTTTTGGATAGTGACGACACACATAATTGGAATATGATCAGAGGAGAAATAGATTTTATTGAACCTGAAAATGACATGTTCTTTAAAATCGAAATTGACATAACACCCGATCATCTTGCCACAGTTAAAAATCAAATGACAGAAACTTTCTCAAATATAAAGAGCCATAAATTCCGAATTGGCTGTGGGGTTGACACCTGTGAATGGTGCAATTTTGTGAAACAGCATAGTTCGAAATTTCAGTCTATGGAAAAAATGAGCTGGATGAGTTGAAAGATTAAGAATAATGGAAAGAATTACGGTTTTCAAATGATTTATCGAAAGATTTGAATAAGGTGGCTTGAACAAACAATGTGATTCCGGTGTTGTAGTTTTGTTGCCCGAAATTAAGTAATATGACATTGAACGAATTAGTATCCGTATATAGTGAAGCGACTCCGAATCCGGAATCCATGAAATTTGTGGTGAATAAAATGATATTACCGAATGACAGTATTGATTTCAGGGATAAAAGAAAGATCAGCCAAAGTCCGCTTGCCAAAAAACTCTTTGAATTTCCATACGTCAAAGGTGTATTTGTCATGAACAATTTTGTTTCTGTTACAAAACACTCAGATTATGAATGGTTTGATCTCCTTCCGGAACTTAAAAAATTGGTACAGGAATTTGTAACTTCAGGAGAACCTGTTGTCAGTAAAAGAGAAAGATTAATTGAGGAAGAGGAGACGGAAGCGATTAAGAAAATAAAACAACTGTTGGACGATCATGTAAAACCGGCAGTGGAAATGGATG
Organism: Bacteroidia bacterium; assembly: GCA_020053795.1. GTDB lineage: Bacteria > Bacteroidota > Bacteroidia > NS11-12g > UBA9320 > JAGVMN01. Next base: position 4,401 of record JAGVMN010000073.1, read on the forward strand.
GCGGTGCCATAAGTTTCAAAAGTTTTGTTGACGGTGTTGTTACCGTGACAATGAAAGGCTCGTGCAGTGGGTGTCCGTCCTCAACAATGACTTTGAAGGCAGGCATAGAGAATCTGTTAAAAAGGATGGTGCCGGAGGTAGAAGCAGTAGAAGCAGAAGCAATGTAAAAGGCTGGGTTTATCTCATCAAATGAACTGAACCCTGCTGAAATTGCTCATCATCAGGCAGGCAATTAGAACGAATATCGACATACCAAATATACACACCATTTGGTGCAGGTATGCCCTCAATTTTCCCATCCCAATATATGTTTGGATCTGTGCTTTCAAAAACCTTTTCACCCCAACGGTTGAATACTGCCATCTTAAATGAATTGATGCTCGTCAGTGAATGAACAGGGCCAAAAATGTCGTTCAGTTTATCATCATTGGGGGTAAAACTATTGGGAACAAAGAATGAAAAGCCCCCTTCATATTGTACAAGGTTTATGGCATCTTGCCAGGAATAATTGCAATGTTTGTCGGTAACAACTATAGAATATGTTCCACCAGTTTCCTTAAAAATATAGGACGATTTTTCACCGCTTGACCAATTAAAATTATAATTTTCTACATCAATTATTCTGGTGTCGAGCAGAGCAGGTTCTCGTCTGCATTTGACCAACATGGCCGGCCCCAAATCAAACTCAAAAGGATAACGGTAAAAAACATGAACACTGTCTTCAAACAAACAACCGTCTTTGGCCGTAACCAAACGATAAGTTCCGGGGGAATCAACTGTTAAGTCAGGTGTTACTGATCCTGTTGACCACAAATAACTATCGGCATTTGGGGTGGAATAAAAATATGCCTTATCCCCCTGACATAAAAAAGTGTCATTAGCAATAGAGAACATTGGTATTGGCTTGGTGGTCAGATTAATTGTGTCGTATCGCTGACAACCATATTTGCTCACTTTCAGCCAATATTTTCCCGGCTTGTCAACCATTAAAGACCGGGTAGTATCTCCGGTTGACCAAAGATAACGTTCATAGCCTTTATCTGTAACTTCCAAATTATGGTTATTAATTATTCCACAATAGGCAGTATCTTTTCCGAGTGAAATAGAAGAAATGGCCGGAGCAATTGTAATATAATCTTTAAAACTACCGCATTTTGTAAAAACTTCAACCCAATAATCTCCAAACTTATCAACGGTTATTTTATGAGATGTATCACCGGTTGACCAATAAACACGCTTATCTTCATTCCCGGCATAAAGGGTTTTGGTAAAGTTTTCTTCACAAAAGAAAGTGTCATTACCCAAATCTGTTTTATGTTTAAAACTTTGTGCCCCTATAAAGACCCATGAATCAAACATATTGTCCTGAACATCAGCGATTGCTAATTTTATCGTATACCACTCGCAAGGAATCAGTTGCAAATGGGCTTCTAAAACCACTGTTTGTCCATCATGCTGAAGAAAATTGTTCATGGGGGTATTGGGATAAATGTTCTGAATAAAATATTTGCTGTTTGTAATGTTGCTGATATTATCAATAGAAACCGGAATATTAGTGCCGGGTACCAGAGCCACATTTTGTTCGCCTAAGATACCCGGTCCCTGAACAAAAAAACCAAAAATATCGTCAAATCCTTTGTCAACGAATTCAGTGTATTCTTCGGAAGAAAAAACGTAAGTAAAGACCACTTCGCTGGTGAGTGGTTTGAAATCAAACTGCAAGGTTGCAGCATCTAATGTCTTTCCGGTAATGTAACCATTTAATAATGTACTACCCGGGGCTCCTTGTCCTGAGGTGAATTTCTCTGAATTGTTTGGGCCTTTTGCTCCAACTGCCAAACCCGATGAAAGAATTATTCCTTTATCTAATCCCAAACTGCTCGTATTTCCGTTTTCAAAAAGAGCCACACTTCTGTCGTAGCCGCTATAACTTATGTTTTTTACCTCAATAGATGGATCACCAAGCAACACATTTCTTATCAGGGCGTTAGGAGATATTCCATCCGCAACAGTAAGCTGTGCCTTGGTAAAAGTGTTCACGAAGATCAGAATGCAACAAACAAGTTTTCTCATCAAGTTTTCTCGAATTATTTAAGCAGTAGTTTGTAGTAGTTCGAAAACAGTGGCAAAGTAAGGAATTAATTTCGACATTTCAACACATTTTCAACAGAATCATCTTTAAAGTTATTCAATACTGTGCTGATATTTTGCATTGAATGGTCATCCATCAAAAATTAACAAGACGAACGACAGGTTGTGATTTAGTTGAATAGCCTCATCAAAAGTGGAATAAGATTTTGGCGGAAATGATTAGGGGGGGAGGATATTTGACAGAATGATGACGTTGAAACAAAAATTCATTAAATGTTCACATAATGGGTTTGATCGTACCATCAATTTGGTCAACGTTAGTAGTCTCAACAACAGCCCGTTTAAAACAAAAAAAGGGCCCTTGTACCAAGAGCCTTTCTTTAAAATCTGTTAATGCCTATTGGACAATGGCCTTAAATGAAACACTTCCTGTCGGGCTGCTGATCTTGATCCAGTAAACGCCTTTAGCTTCTTTTTGCAAATTGATACTCATGTTTCCTGAGTTCCCGTAAAGCTGAACCTTGTCTTCCCTTAGGATTTTACCGGTGACATCCATAATGGCCAGATCCCAGTTTGGTTGCGGATTGCCCGAATAACCCAACAGAAACCTTCCATCGGAAGGGTTTGGATAAAGATCGAGTTGCATTCCGAAAGGAAGGTTTTTATAACCGAGCGTGCAAACTGTGTCAACCTTTTTGTCATCAGAGCCAATACATCCATAAATATTAGTGACATTGACTGTATAGTTTGCGGCGACTTTGGCATAGATAGTTCTGGTTGTTTTGCCATTGTTCCAAACATAAGCAATATGTCCGGCACCGGCATCAATCAAAATGGAGTCTCTGCAACTGATGGTTGTGTCGTTGCCCAGATCAATAACCGGTGGAAACCTTTGTATCATTTTAAATGTATCGGTAAACGGACATCCTTTAGCATCAGTAATTTTGAGATAATAAGTACCAAATGTCATGATAACCAAACTGTCAGTAATTGCACCAGTTGACCATTTATAGGCCGTCATTCCGGCAGGTCCTTTAAGAGTTTTTGTTGTTCCCACACACAAGTTGAAAGAATCTCCCAGATCGAATTTAGGGGCAGATAACATGGTCAGAACTACTGTATCGGAATATGGGCAACTGAAGCTGTTGTATGCAGTCAGGCGATAGCTTCCAGGTGCAGTGATGATAAGATTCTGAAAATTGTTTTGAACGCCGTTCCATGTCCAGCCGCCAAAGGCACCCGGCCCCAAGATGGTGTATGGCACTCCTTCACAAAAAGTTGTGTCGGGACCCAAACTAAAAGTGGAAAACGGGTTTACAAAAATCTGAATTGTATCTGAAAAAGTACAACCTTTATTATCTGTAACTTTCAAGTTGTGTTTTTTCTCTTCAACAGTGGTCAGGTTGCGGGTGGTTGCAGCCCCATTATTCCAGTTATAGTTGGTCATTCCAATCGGCCCTCTAAGCGTCAGCGGGAGATTTAAACATATAGTGGTGTCTCGTCCCAGATCGAATCGAGGCAATGGGTTCATAAGGCTATGCAAAGTGTCTTTATAAAAACATCCATTCTTGTCAATTAAATCAAGGTATATGGTATCCGATTTACTGACAGTTATTTTTTCTGTATTGCCCTGAAACTGGGATCCCACCCATGTGTAACTAATCATTCCAGGGTAGGCAGAAACTTGGACATTAGTCCCTTCACAAAAAGCGGTATCACGCACAAAATCGGCTTTGATATAAGCCCAAACGGAAACCGATATTGTGGTTGAATCACCCGAACATTTTCCATCGGCTGAAGAAACAACTAATTTGTAGGTAGTATTTTTGGTTGGTGTAACCAATGGATTGGCTATGTTTGAAGTGAAACTACCGCCAATTTCTGTCCACTTATAGACATAACCTGTTATTGGGTCTCTTCCAATATTGACAGAACCACCTTCGCATATTTTTAAGGTATCTTTGGTTGCCGTCCGGTTTTCAAGCCTGCAACACAAGGTGCTGTCAGCTGTTTGGGTTTTATTCACTTTGAATGCAAATCCAAAATCCTGATAGTAATAAGTTGTTTGGCCAAAAGAATACTGACTAAAATTGGTGGAACCTAAATTCACAATATCCACATTTTCATTGCAACCAGACCTCAATGTTTCGTCAGTTCTGACTAAATAAATATCACTTGAGTTATTTTTTCCAAATGACTTGGTTATTGAAGACACTACCCAGCCACCTTCACGGGCACGCACAGCGTCCGTTGGCCAATTTCCATCATCTGCAATTCCACCAAGAATAGCGGTTCTGTTTATATTTCCGGATGTAAGCAAATCTAACACAAGAACTTTTCTTGTGCCACCGGAAGGATTGTTGTATCCGGTTAAAATATAGCCGCCATTCGGTTTGAATTCAACATCGAAAGCACGTTCTATTCCTAAATTTCCATAGCCTCTTGCAAAAGTGCTGTTCCCTGCTGTATCCACACCCATCATTAACATGTCCTGATCAATTCCAAAAGTATTGGTCCAGCCGGCAATGGCATATATACCGGCGTTATATTTTATATCCCATCCTATTTCCGGGCTTGTTGATCCGTAATTATTCATCCATCGTAAATTGCCTGAGCTATCTACAGAAACTACCACCACATCTAAATCGCCGAAATTACTCTTGCGTCCGCCAACGGTAATGGTGTCATAGTCCGTCATCCCGACAACAGTAATATTCCCCCGGTCGTCTTCAACAATGCCATATCCTTCTTCGTTACCCGGGGATCCGAATTTTTTCAGCCATTTTATTTTTCCGGCAACAGATACCCTCATAACCAGAATATCGCTTTGCATTGAATCGTTATAGCTATAACCTGTGGCATAATAATCTCCATAGCGGCCTTGAATAACATTATAAATATCGTCGGCACTGTCCGCACCAACACCGAGAGACCATATAACATCGCCATTTTTGTCTAATTTCATCAAAAATCCTTTGGCCCTTGAGGTATCGTAGCTGTTTGTTGTACCTGCCACAATGTACCCTGAATCTGAAGTTGATCTGATTTTCCATCCTGTTTCATCTCCGGCATCTCCATAAGCTTTTGACCAAATGACATTGCCGAGGGCATTGGTTTTTAATACAAAAACATCATCTCCTCCGCTTCCATAACTTTCCGTATAACCCGATATCACATATCCACCATCAAAGGTTCTATCTATGGAGTAACTCCAATCATCTTTGTCGCCACCTAAAGATTTCTGGTAACGCGTGTTTTGGGCTGAAATCATTCCGTATATAAAAATACCGAAAGAAAGCAACAGGGAATTCTTAACATAATTTGTCTTCATTTCTTCTTATTTTTTTAAGGGTTGGCAATCTAAATATTATTAGTGATTTTTTCTAATTTGAAATCTTCTAAATTAAAGAGAAAACCACCGCTTTGTTAATCTCAGCGTGTATTCCAGATAGTTTGTAAGACTACGGTCATATTCCTGATTTCCTTTGCTTCGGCCCGCTTCATCCAAAACGTGCATGGTGAATTGAGATTCAAATTTTTTCGGTGAGGTGATGGCCTCTGTTTCAAAAACGTTTATCAGTTTATCTATCACATATCCCAACTGAATGGATGGAATGCGGCCTCCCCGGCCGGATGAAACACCTGTAAAGGAAAACACTCTGTTATCAAAAAGATGTTTGAACTGATTGTTTCCCAACTGATGAATCATATTGACCAATTCTGCCGAAGGAAACCAATTGTATTCAGGAGTTACAATGAAAACTAAATGAGCCTTTTCTATGCCTTCGACAAGTCCTTTTTGAAATTCGCTCAGTTGATTAATATCAAGTTCACCCTGGTTTTGAAAGGGAATGTCATAATTTTCAAAATCGACAAAAGTAGTTGGAAAGCCGCGTTCACGGCACATTCGATTGAGTGCCAGTGATACTCTTTTGGTATTGTTTTGAGGTCGTGATGAACCTGAAAGAATGGTTATTTTGATCACTGGCTTACGGGAAAAGTTTTTACGATGTTCAGGAGTTTAATCACATTCAGATAATTGCGGCCAAAATCAACGACCCAAATAATACCTGAAGGTTTACTCGTAATTAATAATTGGGTGTCCGATTCTGTGTCAATAGTCACTATGTCTTTTGCTCTGTAGCTTGACTTTACCTCAAAAGACAGACTGCCGTTTTTTTGTGTTTTATCGGCTTTCCAGTTTTTATCTGTTGCCAGTGAATTTTCAATATGCGTTAATATATCAGCAGATGAAACATTTGAATTTAATTGAATTTCTGCTTTTTGTTTGGGTTTCAAATAGTACCGGAGATCAATAAAACGGAAGTTGTCAAATTCCATGGCATTCCATGCGGATAAACACATGGCAACTCCAAAACCGATGAGCAAGGAAGCTAAAACTTCATCCTGCAAATTAAAAGGGGCTATCCGCATCGCCCTTAAAGCCATGACAATCGGTGAGAATACCAATGTCAATTTAAGGGTGGTTATGGTGATGATGAATACTTTGAAAAGGAATTGATGAACGTTCATTGTTTTATTTATCCTAAAAGGATGCACCATGCTTCCTTCACTTGTTTTTTATTGAGCAATTCTATGGCTAATTTTTCTCTTTCCGTAGGCAATGGATTGACCACTGAATTGTAGTCCTTCACCTCATTTTCACTGGGCAGTTCTTCCACATTGGCCAATTGTCCGAGATGATTGCCAGTTAATGCTTCACTGTTTCTGACATGTTCAGGCAATTGGTCAAAACCAATTCCGGTGGTGGTTAATGGTTTGTCAATTTCAAATAAGGCATTACCATAAGCCCTGCAATACCAGTGGCCGCCCATGCGGGCAACAAGGTCTATTCTTTGCTGATCTATCCTGCCATTTTCATCAAGTATATGCTCGGCTATGTGCATTCTTTTTATTTCACAAATCACCAGATTTCCGGCCCCGCCTTTGTCGCCGAGTTCTCTGGTATCAATAACTCTACATTCCATTTGCACCGGAGATTCTTTGACTCTGGCCGGGCGAATGGTTTCGGAATCAATAGGGGTAAACCCTGCTTTTACAAATTCATCAACCCCTTTGGGATAAGGGCTGCCGGCCAAACTCACCTGATGTACCATATCGTAGGTCACCACATTGATGACTACCTCCGGAATTTCTTTGATGTTCTCATAAGTGTGTTTGTGTTCTCCGGTTCTGCCGCTGCGACTTGGGGAGAATACAGCGATGGGTGGATCGGAACTGAACACATTAAAAAAACTGAAAGGAGCCAGATTTCTTCTTCCCTCTTTATCAATGGTTGAAGCAAAACAAATCGGTCGCGGACCAACCGCCCCTAAAAGGTACTGATGCATTTGGTGCATCGAAATATTTTTCGGGTCAACAGTCAGCATGCTTTCTCCATTAAACAACTTTTAGCAGAAAGTAGTTTGACTTGCCCCTTTGCAATAAAATGTATTTGCCGTTGATCAAATCTTCAGGGCTTAGTACAAAGGCTTCCGTCACTTTTTGTTTGTTAACGGAAATGGAATTTTCGCTTAATGCCCGGCGAGCTTCGTTATTCGATTTGAGGAAACCGCTTCGGGTCACCAGCAAATCGGTGATGTTGCAGCCAATTACTTCATTATCTGTTTCGGTACTATCTACACCGTCGAATATTTCGAGAAAATCTGATTCAGACAATTTAGATAGTGTAGCTAATGTTGCTTTGCCGAAAAGAATTTCTGAGGCTTCGAGGGCCATTTCATAATCCTCCGAACTGTGTACCATCAGCGTAATTGCCCTGGCTAATTCCTTTTGCAGTTGTTTCAAATGTTTCGCTGTTTCGTGTTTTTCAATCAGTGCTTCGATCTCAGATTTTGAAAACAAAGTAAACAGCTTGAGGTATCGGACGGCATCTTCGTCGCTGGTGTTCAGCCAAAACTGATAGAATTTATATGGCGATGTCCGATCCTTGTCGAGCCATACGTTGCCGCCTTCCGATTTTCCGAACTTTGTTCCGTCAGACTTTGTTACCAAAGGTGCCGTCAATGCAAAAACCTCGGCACCGGCCTTTCTGCGGATCAGTTCTACTCCGGTGGTAATGTTTCCCCATTGGTCGCTGCCACCCATTTGCAACTTGCAGCCGTGTTCTTTGTAAATATGGTAATAGTCATAACCCTGCACCAATTGGTAGGAAAACTCCGTGAAACTCATACCGCTTTCCAGTCTGTTTTTAACCGAATCTTTGGCCATCATATAATTGATGGTGATGTGTTTGCCCACATCCCTGATAAAATCAAGGAAACTGAAATCTTTGAACCAGTCATAGTTGTTTAGCATCAGTGCAGCATTAGGCCCTTTGAAATCTATGAACCGCTCCAATTGCTTCTGCTGACTAATGAGGTTATTTTGCAGGGTTTGTTCGTCCAAAAGTTTTCTTTCTTTGCTTTTGCCCGATGGGTCGCCTACCATTCCGGTAGCCCCTCCAACAAGGGCTATGGCTTTATGGCCGGCACGCTGCAAATGAACCAATAACATAACCGGCACCAAATTGCCGATATGGAGCGAGTCTGCCGTTGGGTCGAAACCCACATAGCCGGAAACACATTCCTTCATCAGTTGCTCTTCAGTACCCGGAATATCCTGATGGTGCAGACCCCGCCATTTTAATTCTTGTATTAAGTTATATGTCGGTTTAAAACTCATGAGGTATTTTTTTTTGCTCCGTCAATCCCGCCAAATTAGCTGGATCGGAGTTCGGGCAAATTTAATGATTCGTTGGCAGACTGAACGAATCCGGCTTAGAAGGTCATGGCGACATGAATTAAAATGAAATCTTCGCAAAAATGAAAAATAGAATTCAATCATATCAAGGGTTTGCATAAATTTAAAATCAGGTTGCCATTCGGAAAGTCAAAGTTGGAATTTTTAAAAATCCCATAAACCGTTGATTATGAGTAAAACTATTTTTAATGTGTGTTACAGTGACAGGCAGCATCATTCAGTTGAAAAAAACCGGGAAATTTCAAATACTTTTGAATCATCAGAATGAATCTGATACAATTGAGGTATAAGATGAGATTTAAAAGATGAAAGTTAGAGCTATAATAACAGGCAGTACGGGAATGGTTGGCGAAGGTGTTTTGCATGTTTGCCTCAACAGCCCCGAGGTAGAATCCGTATTGATCGTCAACCGCAGGCCTTATAAATTCAGGCATGAAAAACTGAAAGAAATTATTCACCGGGATTTTCTGGACCTGAGCCCGATTGCGGATCATCTCATGGGGTACAACGCCTGCTTCTTTTGTGCCGGGGTGACTTCAATAGGCAAAAAGGAAAATGAATACAGCAGCCTGACTTATGATCTGACCTTGCATTGTGCCAAAACCGTGCTGGATAAAAATCCGAATATGGTCTTTTGTTATGTCTCGGGCTCGGGCACCGACAGCACTGAAAAGGGCCGCAGCATGTGGGCCCGTGTTAAGGGAAGAACCGAGAACGCCCTGCTGGGTCTGGGTTTCAAAGACGCCTATATGTTCCGGCCCGGTTATATGCAACCCATCAAAGGACTCAAGAATACCTACAGGGTGTATAAATTTTTGGCACCCCTTTATCCTTTCTGGAAACTCATTATACCTTCTTTCGTCAATACCCTGCATGAGGTTGGAAAAGCCATGATCAATGTTGTGATCTATGGTAATGAGAAGAAGATTTTAGAGTGTAAGGATATTACCAAGGTGGCTCATATAAAGGCGATATTGCAATGAGGGTGGAAGGGTTGAAAAGTGAAGCTTTATCTGTAGCCTGTGGCAGTGCTGCGGGTTCCTTTTACTGTTCCTGCTGCGTGAGCCTGTAGCTCGTCGGCGAGGGTCAGAATTTGGGCTATCCGTGAAAAAATGTGAGACGGTTGGTGTATTTTAAAGGTAGAAGGCTTTCAACAAATAAAATCACCCTTTGATAATCTGTGACCCTGAAGGATAAAAACAGATTTATTACATAAAGCCAACAGTATTTAGCTGGTATTGTGTAGTTTTGTCACATATATAAGCAAGTTAGCCCCAACCGTATGACGACAGTGCTTCGTGGACAGTGACGCAGTAATTTGACACCAACTGCAAACAAAAAACCAAGTGGACTTTTTCGTGGTAGACAGCTTTTCTGTAACTTGACAGAGACCGACATTGCCGAAACGCAAGCGGACACAAATTTTTCCAACAAAAACATTTTAAAAACTTTGTTCGTAACTTTGTTTGTGATAAAGAAATTTATATTTACCTTTGTTGCTCAAAGTCAACACGACAAATGATTAAAAAGGGAATATTAAATCAGTTAATTCAAACTCAAGACCTGACAAATCTTGAGCGGCATTTAGTTTATTCTTACCTGATAAATAACAAAATAAATTTTTCTAAAAGCCCAATCCTGACAAGCTATTTCAAGGACTTTGAACAAAACCCACAGCTTTATTTTGACACATCATCTCTGAACATTTCCAACATCAAGGAACTTGAAAATCATTTGGAGTTAATCATTCCAATTGGCGACAGGAAATTTAACGGAGCATTTTTTACGCCCGACTACATCATTGACTTTATCGTAAATGAAATTCGACCGCAGGAAAACGAAACCAATCTTGACCCAAGTTGTGGTTGCGGTGCATTTTTAGTCGGCTTGACGGACTACTACAAGCGGACTTTCAACAAGCCGATAAAGAAAATCATAAAGGAAAATATTTTCGGTTCTGACATACTTGAATATAACATACACAGAGCAAAACTCATTCTGACAATTTATGCTCTGCAAAACGGTGAGCAATTAAAGGATTCTGATTTTAACTTGTATCATCAAGACAGTTTGCGGACAAACTGGAAAATGAGTTTTGACAATATCGTTGGCAATCCACCTTATGTAAAGTTTCAAGACCTCACAGACGACAACCGAAATTATTTAGTCAAACACTGGACAACAGTTGAAGGCGGAACATTCAATCTCTACTTTGCATTTTTTGAACTTGGTTACAAATTGCTGAAAGCAACCGGAAAGCTTGGCTACATCACACCGAACAATTATTTCACATCGTTAGCAGGTGAAGCGTTGCGTAAATATTTTCAGCATCAAAAATGCGTGACACGCATAATTGATTTCAGCCACAAGAAAGTTTTTGACGCACAGACATATACAGCAATTACTTTTTTAAGCAAAGAACAAAATGAAGCAATCACTTATGACAGGATTAAAGAACAGCAAACTCCCGAAACATTTGTAGCAAATGCAAACGGCTCACCGAACTACTTAGAAAATTTGAATGTAAAAAAATGGCGGTTGCTAAAAATTGACGAACAAAAAAATATCAAGACAATTGAAACGATTGGCAAGCCAATCGGCAAACTGTTTGATATTTGTGTAGGCATAGCAACTTTAAAGGACGAAATATTTTTCATTGACGGAACTAACAGGAAAAACGGTTGCTACATCAAGACCACCGACCACGGCACTTTTGAAATAGAAAAGGAAATTGTAAAATCGGTTTACAAAATTTCAGATTTCCAAACGCAAGAGGAAGTAGAGCACAATACACGGAAAATTATTTGTCCTTACAATATCAAAAATGGAAACGCAATCGCAATTCCAGAAAACGATTTTAAAAAGAAATTTCCAAAATGCTACGCTTATTTTATTTCAGAAAAAGAAAATCTCTTAGCAAGAGATAAAGGCAAAGTAAATTTTGAACCCTTCTTTGTGTGGGGCAGAACGCAAGGACTTACAAGAACAGGAAAGAAAATTTTAAATCCTACTTTTAGTAAGCACCCAAGATTTTTATTAGTTGAGGAAGAAGAAGGATTTTTTACAAATGGTTACGGACTTTATTTCCGTGAGCAAGAAAACAACGGACTGTTTAACGATTTAATCAACCCAATTACGAAACTTGAAAATATAGATGTAGTTCAGAAAATTTTAAATTCTTACATAATGGACTACTATGTAAGTAAGACAAGTGTTGCGATTGAAGGAGGTTATCCCTGCTATCAAAAAAACTTCATTGAGAAATTTACCATTCCCGAACTGACAGAAAACGAAATTAAAACTCTCAGGAGTTTAAACGACAGCCAGGAGATTGATGATTTTCTGATAGAGAAATATCAAGTAAATATTTACTTGCCAAATCTTTCAGAATAGGTTTTCAAAAGTTCAGGAACAAATCTACTCCAAGACAATTCGCTAATATCAACTGTGCTGTCCTTCGGTATCAAGCCATCTTTTATCAATTCTTCGTTTGTATTATAAATCTTCGCAGGTCTTTTACTGAAATCAACAATCAGCAAACAGACCTTTTCATATTTATAGAAATTTTTCTCAATCCCTTTTCTATTGTTGATTGCTTGAAATGACTTTATGTATTTTAAAACTAACGCCTGACTTATTTTTTTGAAAACAACTTTACTTTGCCTGATTGCTTTATCATCATATTCAGGAACTGCAATCATGTAAACTTCTCCCATGCACATTTTCGGACATCGGTCATGAAGATTTATTGCTTCGGAAGTAGTCCTTTCATAAAGTGTGTCAAAGTTTTTCTGAATACTGCTTATTTGACTTCTGATATTTATAGCTATTGTTCTTTCAGTAAACTTTTCGCCAAATTCATCAACGACATCTTGCAATAATCCTTCTTGTAATATTTCTTCAGCTTTCTTATGGTTCGGAACAATACAGACATCTTGATTTTTTTGTTTTCGCGAGCCAGCAAGTTTTAATTCTGGCGTTCTGGAATTAAGAGGAGGAAAAATAAAATCCTTTGCAACACCTGCTTTTCTCAATTCACTTTTTACAGCTTCATGCAAATTCAAAATAGGTCTTGAAGACCTTATCATTGCTTGCTTCGCATCTTCGCCACCCTCTTTAATTGAATCTTCAATTAGGGCTTTGAAATTATTTACTGCTTTTTGTATGCTTATTAAAGTCGGCATCGTTAAAAAATTCTTTTATAGTTACACCCAGTGCAGTTGCGATTTTTTCAATATTGACAATTGATACATTTCGCTGACCATTTTCAATACTCGCAATGTAACTCCTATCCAAATCTGCTTCATAAGACAAATCCTTCTGAGACATTTTCACTTTCTCACGAAGTTCTTTTATCCGTAATCCTATTTTTAGTTTTACATCCACGGGCGCAAAGATGGAAACTTGTTGACTATAAATCAAAGACTATAAGTAACATTGTAAAATAAATAATAACCCACGACAGGCAGGACAGCACCTTTCATAGGACTGTTTCTCACTCGCAGACAATACAGTTTTACACGGACGACAAAAAGAACGGCAGGGGCTAACAGCACCTTTGCGTTATGGCGGGTGACGTGCGTAAATAAACTTCTGTGCTTTTAATTAACTTTGTGCGGGCGGACAGTTTTGTGCATCTAATCCGCCACAACGCAAAGCTGCAAAACGTTAGGCGTAATTTTACGGGCGACCGTGCAAACAAAAACAGACAAGACAAAATGAGAAAAACATTAGCAATTTTAGGACTGGCATTTTCAATGACAGCTTGTAATTTAATCAACTCTGAAATAGATGGAGAAAAAGTAAACGTAGACGACAGCACCAAAGTTTACACTTTTAAAGACGACAATAAAAAAGTTACAGGGACTGTTATATTTTACGAACTTGACCCAACGACAACGAAAAAATATAAAAAATCTTTGAGAGAAGTTAAAGAAGGAAAAAGAGTAAATAAAGGTTTTGACTATTACCCAAATGGTTCAATTAATGCAGAGTTTCCATATGACAACAATGGACTAATTGCAGGAACAGTAAAATATTTTTACGAAAATGGTAAATTAGGTGCAACAATAGAATTTAAGGACAATAAGGAAAATGGACTAAGCAAAGAATATAATGACGAAGGTATTCAAACAAAAGAAATTGTTTATGAAGCAGGGACAAAACTCAAAGAATATGATTTTGATGAAAGCGGAAAAAAAATAATCCCCGCAATTGAACAACTTGAATTAGTTACATATAAAACTGGCTTTTTTGAATATGTTGACTATAACAGTAATCAATTACTTTATCAACCGATGGTTATTATGAAATGGAAAAACAAATCAGACCAACCAATTACTGAAACAATTGAATTAGAAGGAGTTTTTATAGATAACTCAAAAGGCGAAGAATGGAGCAAATCCTCTGACTATTTTCAAGGATATTCGGACGCACCTTTACAACCAGGACTTTCAAGGCAGTCCTCACTTAAAAGCAGTGTAGGTTTTACAAGTGGTTACGGAATTTATAATGCAAATATATCTTGTCAAATAATAATTAATAAACAGCTTTTCAAAACCGTAAAAATCAATAACAACTTTTTAACGACAAATAGAATTCAATAATATGCAACTACTAAAAATTAAGACTACAATAATTGTTTCCTTTTTCATTTTAGCTTGCTTTGGACAAAAGGTATTTGCTCAACAATCGACTTCAATTTTTGACTTAACTGCAAATTCAACAGAGGCAAGTGCTGAACTTGAAACCATTTTTGATTTGGATGTTTTTCGTTACTATAACCTTGAAGGTTATGACACAGAATTGAAAAAATCAGTTTATAAAAAGACTGCCGAATATCAAAACTATCTTTTAGAATTAAAAGCAAAGAAAGCAGAAATGCTCAAAACAAATTATTATACAATTCAAACAGAAATGTTTAACAGTATCAACTATGACGTAAGTAGAAAAGGATTTGAAATTGAGCTTGGAACTAATACAGGAATGGGAACCTATTCTGCAAGGACACCCAAATCAATTTACTTACAAAATGGTGGACGCATTTTATTAAAAGGTTTGCCATCAAAACAAAAATCAGCACCAATTTTAGGGCAAGGAATTTTAGTTGAAAATTTATTTCTTGCTATGAGTGAGGAAAACGGATTAGAAGTTGAAAACAACAAAGATGACGTTCAAATTTATTACTTTTTTACCCCAACAGGTAGAGAAAAATCTGTTTTCAAATTTTACAATTATGCCAGCGGACAATTTAGAGGTTGGTATAATATTACGAATAACGACCTTAAATCTGACAAAGTGAGAATTGTTGTAGCAAATAAAACAACTGGAGCAATCTACTTTGACAAATCATATAATTATCAACCCCCAACAAAAAAGTAATAAAATGAACGAGCTAATTAAACAACTTACAGAAGTGCAAGAACTAATGGACAAGACGCTATTAGAAATTGGATTAAAATATTCTGTTCAACATCGGACACAAGACCAATCTATGGTAAAAAGTATTAACGAAAAAGTTGAAGTATTTCAAAAACTTGAACTTAAAATGCAAGACATCGAACGACAAATACGTGAACAGGCGAAATAAAAACTACGCCTAACAGCACATTTGCAATAGGCGGGGTTTCGTGCTCCGCAGACAGTTTAGTGGTAGTCGAAAGTTTTGTGCTCCGCATAAACATTAGTGGTAAAAATCCCGCCCATCGCAAATCTGCCAACCGTTAGTGGCAAGGCTATGACGACACAACCC
Organism: Bacteroidia bacterium; assembly: GCA_020053795.1. Taxonomy (GTDB): domain Bacteria; phylum Bacteroidota; class Bacteroidia; order NS11-12g; family UBA9320; genus JAGVMN01. The sequence goes on from JAGVMN010000073.1 coordinate 20,005, forward strand.
GACAGACAAATCGGATTCTTTTTGATATTTTGTATTTTAGTAATTGCTTAAATAAACAAATTAACTATCTTTGCAATATGGACAACAATTCTTGCATACGACAACAAGCGGACA
>JAGVMN010000057.1 GCA_020053795.1 Bacteroidia bacterium
CAGGGCTTTTTACAGGAATCGGCCTTTTCCTTTATTCATGCTGGTTTTCGGCCTTTTTATCTCTATTACATTATGTATTATTCGTTTTTACCCCCATACATTCCTTCTGCCAGACTACAATCAGTCAAGCATGGAAGAACTGATAGGTCACTTTAACGAGTATGATTTGGTTCTCAGCTCAAGGTTTCATGCACTTTTGACTGCGGCGTGGTTTAGGTGTAGAGTTATAGCCTTATCTCTAAGTTCGAAAATTTCACAGCTTGCTGAAGAATTGGATGTGGAAATGATAGAGCCAGATTTTGATAATGCCCTTTTTGAAAAGAAAGTTCATTCGTCAAGAGTGGTCGACATAGAAAGGCTCAACAAGATTCTCAAAAGATTGATGGACGTATCTGTAACATGTTGATTCAATTACAACCTTAATACCTCTCTTTCTGCCATCAATAAAGTTAATGCCGCTTACTGGCAGTAGAAATTTCCTTTTGTACTTTTCCGATCGTTATTGAATTGATGTCCAGATTTGATCTGTAATCAAACATTTGGGCGATTTGTCTTTTATCGAACATCAAGGCATCAATTTCGTTCGGATAAATATAATGCACCTTTTTGCTCAGATTGAGGGGGTACTCGGTGTACTTGCCGAAATGGTTTCCATTGCTGATGCAAAACACTGATTTATCCATTGCCGCACATAAATGCACCGCCCCTGTCTCGTTACTTACAATGAATTGTGAATGATGAAATGTGTCGAATAATACACTCATTTTCAAAGAACCAATCTCATTCTTAACTTTATCGGGATTTGAGGCATGTTTCATAATGTCTTCGCCAATTGCCCTTTCAGAAGGTGCTCCGCATAAAATAACAGCAAGCCCCTTTTCAATAGTGAGATGGTCAGCAAGTCTCGTGAAATTTTCCGAAGACCATTGACGATGGCTGTCGGCCGCCCCAGGCATCAAAACAACATATTCAGCAGAAACAATATTCTCCTTTGGCTGGTAATTTATTTGCAAGTTTACAGCCGATAACCCTTCCCCTATCACATTCTCGAAAAACAGCCGGTTTCGTTCAAACTCAAAAATTACCTCATTCGATACAGAAACCAAAGAAGTGTAAAAATGATCACCAATGTATCGTTCCAATCTTTTCATATTGATTGAATGAGCTGTTTGACCGATCCTGTTTTTGGCCCCTGACACGAGGGTTATAAGGTCTTCCAGAACGAAAACACGGGCATAAGTCGGAGCAATGATTGTTTGAAATCCTTCCCTATATATTTTCCCTGACATTTTGAAACGATAGAACAGGTTGCTGGAATACTTGTAAATGTCCACCCAAATAATGTTGTCCCATTTTCCGCCGTCTAAATACTCAGCGAAATTCTTTATTTCGATATTCGCAATAAGGGTAAAATGGTGGCCTTTGTATTTTTTACTTTCCCGGATATGGTCAAAAAAATTCCTGATCAAGATGTAATCTCCCAACTTGTCTAATTTGATGATTCCAATTTTGTTAGGATTCCGTTTTCGAGGCCTGATGGTCGCTAACAAATCAACAGAAAGCAACAAGACATCCACCATAAATAATACCGGAGCGAAAATGGAGTGGTCTTTTATTAGTCGAATAGCCTTTTTCAACATTTGCCCGGTTTCATTTAATGATAAAATAACAAAACCTGATCAACAGGTTATGCAACCCATGAAGGAGCGTCAGAAATGAATGGTTCTGATAGACTTTGGCCACCTTCAATTCTTCTTCAAACTGCCTGCTGTACTGGCTTCCCCCCTTCGATTCCTTATGCACTCTGAATGCGGATAATTTATCCCTGAGTATAACCGGCCTTTGGATGCTGATGGCCCGAAGCCAATAGTCATAGTCCATCGTATAACGCAGTTCTTCATTGAAAGCACCTACCCTGTCCATCAGGCTCCTGGTCATAAAGGTGCTCGGCTGTATGACAGGATTCAATACCGTGAGCAAATTGAAGGAGAGCCTTTTCCTGAGCAGCCTTTTATATATGGCAATGAAGGATTGAATGGCCACCCCTTTTTCATTCACAATCACGTAATCACCCGTCAGCCAAAGGGTGTCTTTGTCAGACTCAAATATTTTGGTCACCTTTTCCAGGGTTCCATCCAGGTAATAATCGTCTGAATTGAGGTAGGCAATAATAGCACCTTTGCTCAGAGTCAGGCCTTTGTTGATGGCATGAGTCTGTCCCCGGTCCTTCTCGGACATCCAAAAGATTCGGTCGCCAAAAGACTTTAATACTTCGATGGTCCCGTCTGAAGAACCGCCATCTATCACCAGCACTTCGGTGTTTTTATAAGATTGTGATAAAACGCTGTTAATGGTCTCTTCAATGAAATGTCCCTGATTATAAGACGGAATGATGATTGAAAATAAGGGCCCGTTAGACACTATTTTTTGGGGTAATTTGTGATGTCGAAACTGATTGCAGACAATAACAATTGAAAACCCAGAATGATTAGCAGGGTCGGAATAATGACCGTCCCCGTTGGGGCAGCCACGTTAATATGAGTGAACTTAAAATAATTTTTAAGCCCGAAAACCAATCCGTAGAAGAACAAAGGCCCTCCAAAAAGAAGGTAAAGCGAAGCGATATTGAAGTCGTATAGAAAGTATTTCAGAATGATTCTTCTGAAAAATGCCCATAGTAGCTTTGGTGGAAACTCGATTAAGGTTTTGGTGCGTGACAATCCTGATATTTCATCGCCGTATTTGGCCTGCATGGGCACGTCGGCCACTACAGCATTGCAATGGTACAACTCATTGAGCATAGACGACTCGAAAAAATAACGCAATGCCAACTTGTGAAAATCAATAATGCCGAGTGTCTCATTCCTTATGGCCGTATAACCGTTTGTGGGGTCGAAAATATTCCAGTAGCCCGATGCGGCTTTGATCATAAAACTAAGGCCCAGATTGCCTATTCTGCGACTTAGGGGCATCGCTCGCAACGCTTTGAAATCCCGGAAGCGGTTTCCTTTTGTGAAATCCGCTTTGCCATCTATTAAGGGTTTAATTAATTGCGGGATATGTTTGGCATCCATTTGTCCGTCACCATCCATCTTGATGGTGATATCGGCTTTGAGCTCTAATGACTTTTTATAGCCACTGAGCATGGCTGCACCCACGCCCCTGTTCGTGTTATGAGAGATATAAATGACTTTCCTGTTTTCCCTCCCAAGATGGATCAAAATATTTTCTGTCTCGTCCCTCGAACAGTCATTCACCGCAATAATCCAGTCTATAGAATCGGGCAAGCTTTTGATAACGCCCTCGATGTGATTGGCCACGTTATAACATGGAATTACCACCGCTATCCTTTGACTGTCCAAAGGAATTTCTTCTTGATTTATGTTATTTACTTCACTCACCACTGATGAATCTGAAATAGTCACTCTCCTCAACAAAGTACCTGAAATACAGCTTGTGTTCTTTTTGATAGAGAATTGCAAAACACGCGATAAACACAATTAATCCAATGTTTATTACACATAGTACCTGTCAATAATAGTCAAACCGGTGCGATATAACAGTATTATCAAAACAAAGTAAAGGACGTAAACCAGATACTTGTTTTTTTCGAGGTTGAAATTCAAGGGAATCAGCTTGTAAAAAGCCAGAAAAAAGGGAAACAGCACGGGGATGATGTATCGCCCCTGTCCGCCTTCAGCCACCAGTCCGGCCTCTGGTCTGGTAACCAACACATACATAGCTAAAATCGTTATCAGGCAAACACCCAAGGGCATAATTATCAACATCAGCCGCTGATAAATCTTCAATTTGTACTTTTTGTCCGCTTCGAACAAAGCCAGAAAGATCACCAAAAAAGTAAAGGTTGAATAGACCCCTTTTGGAAGAATAGTATCAAGATAACCCAGCATACCAATGGTACTCTCGTAGTACATTTTATGAAAAACCCTATAAGAATTCTCAACAATATCTATTACCAGCATCGGATCTTTTTTTAATATTTCTATTCTGCCCGGACCTTTTTTTACTTCCGTGGTTGCTTCTACTTTCGTGGTCGCTTTTGGTTCAGGTTGGCCGGAAAATGTCTGCTTCCATGTGTAAAAAAATACGACCGAAAGTATGACGACTGAACCAGTAAATGCCAGATACCTGAATCTCGATTGAAAGAACTTTCTTGGAATTAAAAGAATCAGGAAGGCTATGGGTATGTAAACTCCTTTCATCAAACCCATAACTGATAAAATCGCCAACATGAGGACCATCTGTTTGTCTATCTTAAAACGCTCTTCGGAAAAGGCCTTTTTGAGGATGATGGCAAAACCCAAAAAAGAAAGAGAAAACAACACGCTGTCGGCATTCCATGAAGCGGCCTGGGCCAGGCAGGTGGGCAGCAAAGCAATGGTCAGGAACAAATACCGTCCAAAGGGAATAATTCGCAAAGCAAACCAGACACAAACTATGTAAAACAGGAGCCCGAATAACCTCCCGAGGTACATCATATACAGGACGTTTAAATTCAGAAGTTTGCCGATATAAATGGCTGGAATCTGCGGCAGGTAACTGACATAGAAGTAACCAACCGCGGTAACATTTACAAAGGTCCTTTTGTCGTTTTCAAGGGGAATCTTTAAGGCTTCTTTTATTTGTTCACTTTTGACATGGTTCTTTGGTTGCCATCTCAGGTAGTTGAAAATTTTAATTGTGCTATCAATACTGGAGGGAAGATAATCTCCGGATTCTCCGTTAACCCTTTTCTGAACAGTGTTGAACTCAGCCAGTGCATACGACCGTTTCATGTGATCTCCTTCGTCCGGTACCTGAAAAGGGGGAGTCGCTATTAGGAAAAAAGCACCAAAAACAAAAGCAATTACAGCAAACATCTGATGGGGTTTTTGTAAGAAGCTGGTGAGGAACAGCCATACCGGGTTGGGTTTGGTATTCTTTGACTTTGCCACAGGTTTTTGGGTTCCCGGCTTCACAAACTTTTTTTCTGCTTTATTTTTTTTCGACATGGGGCTGCCTTTGTTTAATTACAACGCTGCTGCGAATCTATGACAATGATGTGAAAAGGCAATTATGGAATGAGGGTAATGGAAAACCTGACAGGTTTCATTATTTTCTATATTTCCCCGCAGGGTTTCGACTTGTGTGATAAACGGAAAGAATTAGGATCAGATGTTTGTTTGATTTCAAATACTATCACAAAAGGAAATTTTTTAACGACCACTTGTCTGAATTGAAATTTTATCAAGGGAAACAAATGAGGATTTTTACTAATTCGGCTGATGCTCTTTTCAATTTCATCAACAAACGCTTCCCCTAAACCCACTAAAGCATTTTCGTACCATTCAACAGATTCTAAATACTCCTTTTCAGCTTTCGGATGGAAAATGATCTCGTAACTATTCTTCACTTTTCAAAATTGACTTCCCTTTCTTTTGAACATCGGGCCAGCTTTTATCTTTTTTTCATCTGTGAAACGAATGTATTCCAGCAACCTTTTTCTGATAGCTAACGTTGTCACGATTTTATTTTTCACAAAATTATCTAAATAGTGTATTAGAATCACACATGATTGATTATCGGATTACAATGTCGTTTAATTAATAAATGTTCGACTCCTTCTGAGTCACAGGTTATAGAGATTTTTCTCCCGAATACATATCCGCTTTATCTTAACTTCGACATGCCCTTCGGAAACTGTCGAAGAGCAAAGATGAACAAGTTTGTACCCTGAGCGGAGCCGAAGGGTATTCGACATGGGGCTGCCTTTGTTTAATCACATTTGAGCTTCGAATCTATCATAATGAATTGAAATGGCAAATATTGAATTAGAAACCATTCTCTATGTGTGTTACGCCGGCAAAGAGCCTGCCCTGAATTTATTTCATGGAGGCATCCTATGCTGGTTACACCACATCCTTCCAACGCGTTTGAGATTCCTTCTTCGTCGGAATGACAATCGCAAGCGATTGTCAAACGCTGGTTTC